>NZ_PQBV01000042.1:257-284527 GCF_002964545.1 Pseudoalteromonas sp. T1lg10 | reverse complement strand
ATATGACCTATCGAAAGAGCGTGTTCAAGATGCTAATTACAAAAGAGATTTAGAGATCGCCAGATTGAAACGATCTCAGTGAATCACACAAATAAACTGTTCAGCGGCTTGAAATCTAAGTATTCGGGCTAGTGTAATTCGGCTCATACAAATACTTGCCAATTATTTCGGTATGGTTCCAGCGAACGCCAGTTAATTCCTGGAAACTTAGGATCATCAAGGTACTTTGCCAAGTCACCAGTTGCACTAGATAGTGTTGATCCTAGAACAATAAAATAGTCCACCTCTTTATCAGGCTTATTCAAGATAACGAAGACATAAACGATATTTTCGCCTATAGCGGATCGCCGTATTGGAAAATAGTTCTTTGTTCTAAGAGATTTAACCTGAACGGCATACGTCTGTCCCGACTCTTCACTATGAGCAAATATGTCTATTGATTTAGCATTGCCAAATGTAATCGAGGTTTGAAAATTTCTTTTTAATAGTTCGCCAGCAACAAAAAACTCTCCTGCTAGCCCTGTCATCTGACCATCGACTCTTTTTTTCTTTTTTATTTCAGTCATTTTGGAATAATCATCTCTATATATTGGTAGCTCAATTACATTGATTCCAATCCCTCAGAAACTTGCTCTAAGGCGCTCGCAATCATCTTTTGCAGTTCGCTCACCTGCTTGCTCAAAGTTTCGGCCGTATCTTCCTCGATTTCACTTTCAAAGTGTAGGCTAGCTATGGCCTTAAGTATTTTGCCTCGCTGAAGGTCTATCATCGCTAAACCAGTGGCAAGGATATGTTTTTGGGTGTGGGAAAAACTACTAGTAGATTGCGGTAAACTTGATATTAACAGTCGAACTTCTATGTTCCAGGTACAGCATATATCTAAGTCGTCAAACGACCTTATTTGTATCAGCTGGGGTGTCAAAGCAACAATTTCATTAATCCTTGGAGTTATCAGTAACATGAAATTTTGCCTGTCTCGTTCTACAGCTTCCTGCTTGAATCTTTGCTCTCGCCTTTTTTCCAACTCCATTTCCAGTCCTAAACTTTTCAAACGACTGGCCTCAGCTTGCTCATTTGCTTGTGCTTGGTGAGTGTTATTTTGTGCTTGCAAATACACAGTCATTACGAGACCCAGTATGGAAACACTTGTCAAAACAGGACCAACTACTCCGCCGAAGAAACTACCAAAATGTGCCCATGTTTCTGAGCTCCCATCAAAACCCAGCCCAAGTCCTTTGGACCAAAGAGCCAATGGAACTAACATAACTAAAAATACAATTACAGCAATAATGACTAAGCCATACTTGGCAGATGATTTCATAGACAATATCCTTATAAAATTTTAACTTGAAAAATACTATTCATTTTTCAAAGAGAGATTTGGTCTTCGCCAAGGCCCTCGCAAAAATACTTTCCTCAGCAGGCCTTTTATCCCAGTCTTTATCTATCGTTAGTCTCATGGATGGGGAATTAATGTCAGAAACCACTAGCTCTTCTATGGATACCTCCGCCCATTCACCATTCTTATATTGAAGGATACTAGTGTTATATTTATTGTCTTCTTGCTGCAGCATATATCAAGTCTCAGTGTATTTTATAAATACCACCAAATTTAACGCCTAACTGCAGAAAAGTTAACTACAAGATGTTTTGAAATGTTTTGTTTTTGAGTGAAATATTTTTACAAACATAAAAATGGTGACTCTTATCGGTGAGTTTGCAAACTGACGAACATTGTTAGTACATCAAGTAGTACCAAAAGAAGTACAAAAGTTTAAACATACCAAATTAATTTATATTTATTATTAAGTTACCAAACAAGTTAAGATGACCCCAGCCCACCAATAAAGAAACCCTGTGCTGACAAGCACGGGGTTTTTTATTGCGTGGAATTTGGGCAATAAAAAAGCTCCTTAAATAAGGAGCTTGAATGAGGTTGGGAACCAGAATTGACCTAGCTGATAAATCCTACTTCCCTGTAAGAAGCTGCGCATCCACCTATTTGCCCATCAGTCTAATAACCATCGCCCCGTGAATGCACAGGTGCAGGATTCCCTTTTACTTGACACCTAGGCCATCACAACTGTTTTCAGTTAGATAGTCGTATGCCGCTTTCGCCTGAACGAGGCCGTGACCATATTTATAGTCGTAGCCCTCATCACCTAGGTCTTTCGCTGAAGCAGTTAAGGCGCTGCGAATCTCATAGTTGTTACACTGTGGGAAGTAGCTCCACACCAAGGCTGCTACACCAGCAACGTGCGGGCTCGCCATTGAGGTTCCACTCATGTAAGCATATAAATCCTGCGTGTTGCCCGGAATAAGATTTCTAGCAACCGTAGAGACAACATCTACACCCGGCGCAGCCAATTCAACTTGAGAAGTACGCTGTGAAAACTCCGCATGCTCCATTTGAGAATCAACCGCTGCAACTGACACTACACCGTCATAGGATGCTGGGTAGCTATGCGTAGCATTACCATCGTTACCTGCGGCGGCTATCAACAATACGCCTTGCTTTTCCAAACGGGAGTATGCGCGTTCTTCCACCTTGGTCGAAAAGGCACCTCCGAGACTCATGTTTACCACCTTTGAACCCGCATCGGCACAATCATTTACCGCACCCGCTAAGTCTGACGCATACACAAAATTACCGTCGTCATTAAATACACGGGCGATGTGCAATTCTGGCATTCCTGAACCAATAACACCCGTTAGAGAATTTGCCCCGGTACCGTCTAATGCTGCGATAGTACCGGCAACATGTGTGCCATGCCCATGGCCGTCTTGATACCAAGGACCTGCTCCCTCGCTGTCACCGTCAACAGTAGATGATGGAAGGTCGCCATGGCCTAAGTCATAACCCGTGTCGACGATACAGACCTTTATGCCGCCCATATACTTCAACTGATCAGCCTGAACCATTGGCAAGCCATAAGGCACATAATCTTCAAAGTTTGCTGGTTCAGCGTCAATTTCCATTTGCGGTATTGCAAAACGCTTAGCGTCAACTTCCGCAGATTTAAGGGCTTTGTTGTCTTTGATTTGTGCGTATACATCTGCATTGATAGTAGCCGCGAATGAGTTGTCACTGTCCAATAGGCGTACTACAGAACCACCCGCGCGCTCGATAGCAGAAATGAGCTCTGCTTTGGAGCCATTGTGGTATTCAAATACAACGCGAATATCTTTTTGCTGCGCTGCTTGTGAATCATTAATAAGTTCAGCATTGGCCGAAAAAGCAGTAGCGACTAATACAGCAATTAAACTTTTATTTTTCATCTTGATGCTCCTTATTCTGACTCTGTTTCTTTGTTTTTATCTGGGCAACTATGCGTTTGAATGTTGCCATTCATAGTGCCGTGATTTAAGTAGCCTTCATAAGGGCCATTATCCAATTTCATTGCCGTAACAATACCGTGGAAGTTTCCTTTACCAGTACCCGTGTCGATGAAGCATGCAAAACCGGTTCCTTCACCCGGTGCTTGTGGATTCTTTGAATCATAAGTAAATTGCGCTTCATATTGGTTTTCACAATTACACTCTGCCGCCTCGGGATCGCCTGCACCAAGATCCAGTGTGCAATAACCAAAATCATCAACTTTTGCGTTAAAGCTCACCCCACCCATATGTTCGAAATCAATGGCTGAATGGTCTTGATAGTTCACACGACCTGACGCTTCTTCACCACAGCTTTCAACATTGAAAGTGAATACTGCATTTTTGTCACCGCCAGCCGAAGCCATGGTGCCGCCACCTGTCATTTTATGCTCACCGACCAGACTACAACCCGTTGACAATGTACCGGCCAACAGAGCCATTGTGATTACCTTTAGATTTTTTTGGACCATCGAGTCCCCCTATTTGGATCTTATTTTATGATTCTCTATGCATGAGTTTTATAACTTCAACATCTGTTTATTGTTTGATGCCAAAGCTCATGCGACCTCAGTAAAAATAAGGAGCTTAATCATTTAGTTAGGGCCCCAAACCCTTACTGTGTGGGATCAGTGTACGGGTTTACAAAAAATTAAAGTATTGAACATATAACCCAATCTTCTGCGTCTCGGGACTTAAGTCATTTGACTCAAATAAGTGCAATAAAAGAAGTAATTAGTTGAATTTTATAAATTATTTGTAAATTACAAGGAGGTGCATAGCGGAGCAGCCGCACTAAATATGAAGGCGGAAGACAGTATGTACATTCAGAGGAGGTTATTGATTAATGAGCTGCTGATATTTGACAGTGGCTTGAGTGCGGTTCTCCACTTCCAGCAACTTAAATATTGTATAAGCATGTGAACGAACTGTTTTTTCGGAAATATTGAGCTGATTGGCGATCGCTTTGTTACTAAGACCCGAGGCAATCAAAGCCATCACTTTTTGCTGTTGTCGAGTGAAAATGGCTAAACTAGCAGGCGCGGAATGCGACGCTAGTATTTTCTCTATATCGGCTTGGTCCTCTGCCAAATATTTGGCAATCAATTTTACGATATCTGTGTCTATTTCTGTTTTTGATACAAACTCGGAGGCACCTGCTTTTAGGCACTCATTCATGCTCTGAAAGTCATCGTGCGCACTGATGATAATTAGAGGCAATGCGGGGTAGTGCTCCGTTATATACTTAGCTCCCTCTACACCAACACACCCGGGCATTGATAAGTCTACGATAGCTAAATCAAGGTCTTCTTCTTTTTCACTTAAGAGACGAAATAGTTGCTGATAACTATTAGCGCTGTGAATAACAACATTTGACCATATCGCTTTTATTTTTTGCTCTAGCGCGAAAACAAAAAGGGGGTGGTCATCTGCAATTACAACCTGAAAACGACTCATTGCTTTAAACCTCTGATTAAAAGTTGTTCTAGCTTTTTACACTTTATGGGTTTTTTCATAAAGAAAACGCCACTGTTTTTGCTCAACCTTGCTTTAGCTTGAAGGTTACCGGAAACATACACAAGCACACCATGCTCTGCCAGCTTTTGCCGATATTCTTCGAGATAATCTATACCATCTTTTGGTTGCGCTAAATCAACATCTGAGATGATCGCCCAAAACTGTGTGCCATCAGTTGCGAGTAACTCGTCAGCACATGTAAAGCAATGAACCTCATAATTCATCGCTCTTAAGGTGTTTGCAAGCCAATTTAATTGTTGCGGGTCATCCTCAACGAGTGCCAGCTTTATCGGTGCCGATTGCTGTGTCTGGTCTGAAATATCTGCCGGTTTGGCTGTTTTAAGCACTATTTCAAAAATGGCGCCATGGGGGTTAGCGTTGCTATAGCTCAAGGGAATGTTTAACAGCTCGGCAATCTTACTGACCACCGAGAGCCCCAGCCCACTGCCGGTATATGAATGAGTTCCTCTGGAAAATGGCGCTATGTTATCGAGACAGATGCCTTCGGGTAAGCCTGGACCATTGTCTTTAACGAGAATATGACAACTATCACCCGAACATTCAGCAACTATACCTACCTCTCCATTCTCTGGTGTGTTTTTAATGGCATTGTCCACCAGGTTATTTATGAGTCTGAGCAGTAAATGACCGTCTGTTTGAATAAATTGACCCTTAGGTGCGCTGACTTTAAAGGACAAGTTTCTGGATTTACACAGGGGTGAAAACATATTCTCAACGGATTTTAAAATGGGGTCCAAGGCAACTTGTGCTTTTACGGGCTCGATGATCCCCGCATCAAGCTTTGAAAGCTGCGCAATATTTTCCGTAAGCTGGTCCAAGCTATCTACAACACTACCCAGATGGGCACTACTGTGCGTCGCACTCGCCCCCGTCGGTGAGCCCCTGAAAACATTGAGCTTCAATAAACTCACTAAATTTTTAATATCATGACTAGCGCCCGTAATGAAGCGCGCCTTATCCTGTTGTTCCTTTATTCGCAGCCGCTGCTTCTGTTCTAATTCTTCGGTTGTTTGCTTTATTTGATATTGCAGCTCTTTGGTGTAAGCGTCTTGTAAGGCTTTTTGCTTCTCCAGATACTTTAGTCGCTCCAATTTACTGCGCATGACCAGGCTATACACCCAAATTACAAATGCCGTGAAAATCAAGGTATAGATTATTATTGCAGGCGGTTGCAGCCACACTGGCGGCTTAACTTTAAATTGAAACTTAAGAGTGTTACTGAGCATGCCGTTTTCTAAGCGAGCACGAACAAATAGTTGGTAAGTACCTGATGACAAGGAAGGTAAAGTAACCAAGGTTTCCTCTTGCCTGGTCCACTCACCCTCTTGGGTGTTTAACGAATACTCGATGACGGTATTGTCATTGAGAGACATAAAACTCAATGCTGTTTTAAATGCCAACATATCGGGCGCGGTAAATTGCTGCTCTTCGCCATAGATAGTGAATGGTTTGCCATCGACCTTTGAACTCACCCAACTCAAGTGCGGCCCTGGCCTGAGTGCCAGCTTATCGTGAAATACCGTCACCCCATTAAAGCCAACATTCACAGTGCTGTTGTTTATCTTTGTGCAAGCAAATTGAAAGCTTTCGCGGTGGCTCAAGCCGTCATCCATGATTAAATAGTCTTGTAGAGAAAGGCTGTTATCAAATATCGCCACGCCATTATTAGTCGAAACTATCCAGCCCTCTTGCATATAAGGCGCCATACACAGTGTCACTTTATTAATCAGTAAATGATTGTCTTCAATTTCCACTTCTTGAAAACCATCCTTAGTTGGCTCGATACGAGATAAACCCTGACCCAAAGTCAGCAGTACAAGGGCATTATCAATCTGCTCTATGCCAGTTAACATTTTCTCACTGGCTATGGTCTGCCAACCTTCAGGTGCCTGTTCATCATCCCAATTAGCTATCAGTAACCCATCGTTGAACGTCGCGACAAAGAGTGTGTCGTCCTTTACACTAACACTATAAGCAAGCTCTGCTGCAAGTGGAGTTCGCCATTGAATGAAATACTGTTCAGCCCGTTTCCTCATAAAAACCAGCTCATCGAGATACAGAAGCACCAGGTCGCCTGAGGCCAGTTCGTATACATCCGATAAAGGCGTTTTTTCTCCCTCTAGCTCTGGCATTAGCGACCCCAAGCCAAGCCATTGACCGTTTGAGTGGTATAAGCTCCCGGAACGATAAGAGTTTAAAAAGACCCTGTTAGCAGTATGGATAAAATGGACGGGTTCAAAACCCTCGGGGTAATTGCGCCGTTCGAGTAGGGTAAGCTCCCCCCGCTCTTCTTTAAAATAAAGTAGCGTGGAAGACCCAGCTAACACCAGACGTTGTTGTTCATCTTCTTGAGTCACGGCGGCCGACAAGGGCTCTTCGCCAAACCTAGTCTCAAAATCAGCATAGCTTGAAATGGCCTCATAACTTGAAGGCAAAAGGTAAAGCCCATCCATAGAACCTATAAGTAAATCACCATTGTCGCCGATCAACAAACGATGATAGTGAAGACGCTTGGTAAACAGGTTTTTCTGATTGTCTGTCGTTAATAGGCTTACATTGTTAAGTTGTGCGTTTACAACGAATAAACCCTCGCTGCTGACTATAAATAATTTGCCATTATCCTCGACAACTCGACCTGCGGATGCGACCTCCCCTTCCTTAGTGACCAGTTTCACCGATTCACATTGAAGCTTGTCGCACCTGTAAATATTGCCTCCCAATGACACAACCCAGAGAAGATTATTACTATCGAGCGTATAACTAATTACCCTGCGCTTATCCGGGACAGGATAAGCGGGTGTTAATGCAAAGGTCTCCGGCTCAACCCAGCTAAACTGATTCTCTGTTTGTATTAAGAGGCGACCATTGATTTCTCTTTGGTTGTTCACTGGGCCAAGTGAATCGGGAGCCTTAACAACACTGAAGCGTGTTGTATCAATCAAAACCAGTTGGTTATCCGCGAGCACTGCTATGTGCTGGTTATCCCATTGAATTAGGCTTCTCAACGTTTGCGCCGGCGGAAGCTGTGGACTTACATCAACGGCTGAAAAATCCACCGTATCCAAACGTTCGATCCCATGGTTTGACAACACCCACAAACCACTCTTGATATCGAATAAGAGCTCATGAATGTAACTGCCCTTTAGCCCTCGCTCCACGTGCGTCGGACCAAAGGCGATAACTTGATTGGCATCAAGCATATTTACGCCGTCTTGCGTTGCTATCCAAAGCCTGGAAAATTGATCAAACTCCATATCTTGTAGCGAGTTGGCGGATAGGCCATCTTCCACATTGAAGGAGGTCGCATTGACGTGGTGTTGACGGTCGGCTTTTAAAGTTAAGGTTGCGTTGGCATTAGAGGCAAACCCCAGGCAAGAACCGAGCACAAAAACAACCAACAATATATTTGGCCTAAAGATATTGAGAGGAACTCTCCCAAACACCAGTTCTCGGTACTGCTCGATGGTTTTCGTCATAGGACTAGCTTAGTAAATAATAATTAAGAGCAACGGTTCCACTGCCACCACCAAACATACAAGCTGATAGCGACAGGGATTAATAAGAATAACAACACAAAACCTGGCGCGAGCCAAGTAATGGGAAAGGAGAGTCTGTGCTTAGCGTTACGCATTTAGGTTTGATTTCCGGCTCACAAATGAATCAAAACAATGCCAACAAGCTCAGTTTTTTATTGGGTGAAAATCAGCTGGAGAGGAGTTTTACTAGACCAAATTTGAACGCAGATTAAACTGCTCAGACAAGTGCATAAATGAAGTTATGTACAGTTGCCTTGTTAAAATAAGGCGACAAATCAGCCATCAGGTCAAACTATTGATGAGTGTAAAACCCGATGGCTCAGTGGTAACTTAAATTGGTGGATATGACATACCCACCGAGATAAAGGCGTTTACCCTTGCCCCTTGCCCTGCTCCTTAATCAGCTGTTTCAGCTCTTGTATTTCCTTGTGCAGGTCTTCTATGGTTGGGGTATTGTCCGCCGCTTCCTTTTCCTGGCGCACCTTGGCGTGTTCGTCTTCCATCACATTGACCACTATGCCTATCACCATGTTTAAAAAGGCAAATGCGGTGAAGAAGATAAACGTCAGGTAGAAAATCCACGACATGGGGTAGACTTCCATGGTTTCGTATTGAATATCGGTCCAGTCTTCGAAGGTCATGATGCGGAATAAAGTCAGCATGGAAATGGCGATGTCACCCCATAAATCCGGGTTAATGTCTTTAAAGATAAAACTGCCGAATGCGGCGTAGATATAGAAGATGATAAACATCAACAGGATCACATAGCCCAACTGCGGCAGAGCCTTGATCAGGGAGTTGATCAACACGCGAAGCTCCGGCACCACAGAGACCATACGCAATACCCGGAACACCCTGACCAGGCGCGCCAACAGGGCCATTTCACTGTCATTGATGGGGATCAGGCTGACGGCAACAACCAGGGTATCGAATATATTCCAGCCTTTTTTAAAGAAGTTCTTCTTGTCTTCATCTGTGATAAAACGGATCGATATTTCGAACAAAAAGAAGACGGTGATAAACACGTCCAATATGTTGGTGAAGGACATGGCTCCATCCGGCAAAGAAAAGGTTTTTGCTCCTATCTCTAAGGCGGAAATAATGATCACCGACACCACGGCCAGCTCAAACAGCTTGTTGTTCTTCAGGTTGTTTAACGAGTATCTTATGTTTTCGTACATGATTAGCTAAATTTAATAAACCAAAAATAGACGCAGTGAGCGCGATTCTATCATTGGAAAACAAAAAGCGTATCGTTAAATTTGTAGTTGGAGCAGATGATTACACCAGGTGTATATGAGGGGCCTTAAGCACATTAGGTCTATCAGCCTAATCCCTTGCAGGGAGCGCGAATTGCGCCGGCCACGAGTGCCAAAGGCATCTATATGACGTTCTCCATTGTCGCCTTACGTTCTTGACTGGTTTCCATGAAAAAGGGAGCGATATCAATTTTATTTCCCCACCTTGGAATCAATATTTATATTGCAAAAAAGCCAATAAACCCCCTTAAATAAAACAGCAAAAATAACCATTGGCTTTATTTATTTTGTAGATATACTCGGCTAAATACCCTGTATGCCTATGGGCATTTATTTGCTAGCTGAGAAAAATGAACAAGAAACCTGACATTACTATTTCTACCTTGGATTTAGATCGCCTTTATGACTTGATTGAGTCCTTGCCTCACAATAGCGCCTCTGGCCTTGAGTTGTTGGAGGAAGAACTAAATCGAGCCAATGCGCTGCCGCCTGAGCAGATGCCACCCAATGTGGTTACCATGAATTCCACGGTTAGGTTTTATGTTGCATCTACGGATAAAGAACTCGAACTGACCTTAGTGTATCCAAAAGATATGGACACCAGCGGTAAAAAAATATCTATTCTTGCGCCGGCAGGCAGTGCCTTAATTGGTTTGGCCGTGGGCGATGAAATTGAGTGGCCTAAGCCCAGTGGCGGCACCCTTAAAGTGAAAATTACCGAGGTGCTGTATCAGCCCGAGCGCGCTGGCGACTTCGTTTCATAAAGTAAGCCCTATTTGGGCTTAAAAAACAGGGGTAATACCGGGCTTGGCTATTTCCCCCATAACTATTTGGACCCTAACTAGGGCATTGCCCCACTTGCCTTTGGTTGCGCAATCTACACTTTTGTGCGCCGCTGCTGCGCCTCCACCAGCATTAATTCGGCCTTGGCACCGAGGTAAACATAAATCCCCAAGCCGATTAATAAGCCGATAACACTGAGCATCATCAATAACGCGGGAATGGTAAATTCGCCTTTCCCTAACGAGGCTTTAAACATGGTGAGCAATGCCTCGATGGACACGGCTATCAATATCGTCGAGATAAACCGGGTAATGGTGCGTCGAGTTGAACTATGTCGGAAGATATCCTTATGCATTAAGATTTCTTCTTCTAAAATGGTTTTGCCAAGGTCAAATATCGACAGGGCTAAGGTGATAAAGATAATAATTCCGAACGGCCTTAGCGGATCGCTCACATTATTAAGGTTGGCCAGTAAATCTACTATGTCTAGGCCAACGTTATAAACCAAGACTAAAACCAGGGTAAATAGGCTCACCACAATCACACTGTATCCGACTTTAAATGCGCCACTGAAGCGGCCGCGAGAGCGATCCCCCATGATATATTCAATAAGCTTAACCAGGTTAACATCGACAACTGCGTAACCTTGCTTATGCTCTGCCAGGGTGCAACTTGTTAATACAGAGACACACAAATTGCCCGATGCCAAAGAGATATAGGGCTCGGTCATCACTACGGCGGATTGATTGTCCGCAATGGCAATAAAGTAAGGCCTGCTGGCACGATTGACGCCCCTGCCCGGGGCAATATGGCCATCGGCTTGAATATTAGCACTGAGCTGCATGCCTTGGGCATTTAGCACATACACCAACTCGGCAAAACCATAACACCGGCATACCTGTGCCACCGCTTTATTCACATTACCCGGCCAATCGCTCTGGGCAACCAGCGAATGTATTAGTGATTCCAATAAGGGCACCACATCGGCGTAATGTTCTCGATATCGCTCGATCGCGCTTAAGTAACTCATCGCCATACTCAATCCTCGCTGCAATTGCTTACAATTTCTGCACGCAGGTTTGATGCCACATTAAATTAAGCCGGCATATCATATAATTACGTATTAAAACCCTGTTTATTTGGATTATGGATGTACTAAAACGGGGCGAAATCACTAAGTCCGTGCCCTGCTTCGGTGCGAGCTGTAAAAAACATTCATTCTCTATTTAAGTTCTTGTTCTATAATGAACCCATTACTTAAACAATAAAGGGAAATGTAAATGAAACAGCTAGTTGCCGTAATCACCTTAATCGCCAGCGCCTTAGTACTGAGTGCCTGTGAAGATGCTAAAACCAGCAGCGAAAAAGCTAAAGAAAGTGCCGCAGAGGCCAAAGAGGAAGTGGTAGCCGCCTGGGACAGCGCCGTTGATGAAGTAAAAGAAGCCGCCAACAACTTGCAAGAAGAGTCCTTCTCTGAAAAAGTTGATGAATTGATGGCTGAAACCAAGGCTCTTGCTTCAGCTGCCAGCGATGAAGGCAAAACTCAGTTCAGCCAGCTAATGGCCGACTCAAAAGAGTTAGCACAAAAAGCCTGGGATGAGTCAAAAGAAGGTGCCGGCGAGCTATCGGATGAAACCAAAAACCAGATTGATGCGCTGATTGAGAAAATCCGCGAAACACGTGAAGAGCTTGAAGCGAATCAATAAGCGTTAACGACTCAATTGTGATGTTACCAAACCCGACGAAAGTCGGGTTTTTATTTGCGCAAAACTTGGGCTCGCCCTAGCCCTGCTTTTGAATATATTCCAGCGCCGTCATTTTATGATAAGTGACGTCAGGATGGATAATATGCGCGGGTTCTGGGTCAACCACCTCAATGGGAATTGTTAAACTGCGCGCCACCTCCAGTGCCATCTGGGTAATATTGACACTAAAAGAGGTGCCCATAAATACTATACGATCCGCCGCCAGCATGCGCCGCTGCGCCTCATCTATGCCATACAGGTCGGTATAAAACTCATCAAACAGCAACACAAAGGGCTTAAATGAGCGATAAAGCATGGGCCCCTGCTCGGGAATGGCAAATATCTCTAACAACGACTGGCTAAGGCGCGACTCATCCACCTGCTCCCAAGGGGTAATATGCTTTTCGACTGGCTCACCCTGTTCATGAAATTCGGTCATCAAATCCAGGCGACCATGAATGGCGATGTAGTCCTGGTTGCCGGCCTTGCCATCGAGGCCATCGATATTTTGGGTGATTAGATTCTTATCCGCCAGCCAGTGATGCACCTCGTTCGGACCATGATCACGATAACTGGCAAATCTGTGGTAATACCAGGCGAGGAATTCATCCGGGCGCGTTTGATACATGTGCCGCGTCGCCATTTCCATGGGCGTATAATTCTTACTGCCGATGCGCCAGTAACCGTCTTCACCGCGAAAGGTGGGAATACCGCTGGCGGCACTGACGCCGGCCCCGGTGATATAAAGTGTGTTGCTCATAGCTGTGGACAATAGGGTGTCATGCCATTAGCTTGCCCCAAGCGCCGTGGGCGAGCAAGTTTAATTACCCGCCACGCTGATTTGGCCCAGGCCATGGCAAAGCCTACACCTTTACCATGGGCAGATTTACCCGCACCACCAGCCCGCCTTGGGGCTGATTATGCAAACTGATATCGCCATGATGGGCTTCACAAATTTCACGGCACAAGGCCAGACCTAGACCACTGCCGCTGCTTTTGGTGGAATAAAATGGCACCAGGGCGCTGGCCATCACTGTCTCGGTCATGCCCTTGCCCTTATCGCCGACACAAATTAACTGCTGTCCATGGCTTTCCACGCTCAGCCACACATCCTCGGCGGCACCACCGGCTTCATGGGCATTTTTTAGCAAGTTGATCAGTAACTGCTGAATTTGCGTCTCGTCGCCATAACCGAACTCTGCCAATTCTCCCTTCACCTTAAACTGCCATTGCTGTGATAATCCTTGAATTAACTCGACCCATCTAAATTTACTCAGTTGCGGCTGCGGCAATTTTGCAAACTTGCCATAGCCTTGCACAAACTCGCTCAGACGGGCGATGCGCTCGTCTATGGTGTTAAACACCCGCTCAAGACGCTCATCATCACTGCGCTGGGCGATTAAGCGCCCGGAGTGCAACATGGAGGAAATCGGCGCCAAGGAGTTATTCAGCTCATGGCTGATAATACGTATCACCTTCTTCCATACCTGCACCTCCTGACGGGATATTTCCCGAGTCATGGGTTTAAGAATAAAGAGATTATGGGGCTGGTTATTTAATAAAAATTCACCGGTGGCCAGATGCCAGGTTTGCCTTTGTTGCTGCTCCTGCTCTACGCTAAACAGGCCCTCACCGCCGCGTTGCAGAGCCTCAGCAATGGCCTTGGGCATGCCACAAAAAAGATTCGAGAGCGTTTCCCCTTCCACCTTAGTACCGGCAAATAGCAAACCGCGAGCACTGTGATTGGTATACACAATTTGTCCTTTCGAATTTACCAACAGCAAAGCCTGCGGCGAGTTATGCAAGACCTTGTCGAGCATCAGCTCTCGTTGATAGATCCACTGGCGCTCTTGATGCAGCTTGTTGGCGGTTTCATTGTACAGGGCGCATAAATCCCCCAGCTCATTATTGCCCTGATAGGCCAAGGTGGTGGAGAAATCCCCGTCTTTAAAATTTAACAGCCCCGACTCAACCGCCTGCAAGCCTTTGGCAACGGGCGATACCACCAGGGTTACAAAGAGCGCCTGAACTACACCCAAAGCCAGGGCCAGAACCAGCCCCTGCATAAGGTTAAATACGTCAAATAAGACGCCGATGGTGACAAGCAGGCAGATAAACAGGCTCATCCACAGACTGAGCTGCCAAATAAGCCGACCCGCCCCTTTGGGAAATATAATCATCAGTAATCAATACCAAACTTTTGCATGCGTCGATACAGGGCCTGACGCGATAAACCAAACTCCCGAGCGACCTTAGCGACGACCCCCTGGTGAGCGCGCATGGCCGCTTCAATTTCGTGCTTTTCCGGCTCATGCTTGGCCTGGTGATTCTCACCGACATGATGCAGGGCAAAGTCTTCAGCCTGCAACTCGCCTTCGGGTTTGAGCACGCCAATGCGCTTACAGGCATTTTCCAGCTCACGCACATTGCCGGGCCAGCAGTGCTGGCGCAACATGGCTTCGGCGTGGGGGCTTAATTCCCGTCCCGGTAAAAAATGCCCAATGAGGGCGGCAATATCGTCCTTGCGCTGCGCCAAAGGAGGGATGCTGAGTTCGATAACATTAAGACGATAATACAGGTCCTCGCGAAAGCGCCCCTGCTGGATATCACCGAGCAAATCGGCGTTAGTGGCGGAGATCACCCGCACATTCACCTTGCGGGTTTGGGTTGAGCCCACACGTTCAAATTCGCCGGTTTGCAGCACCCGCAACAGCTTCACCTGACCATCGAGCGGCAGGTTGCCAATTTCATCCAAAAACAAGGTGCCACCATCGGCGGCTTCGAAACGACCGATTCGGGTTTGCTTGGCACCGGTGAAGGCCCCCGCTTCGGCTCCAAAGAGCTCGGCCTCAATCAAATCCGCGGGCAAGGCTCCGGCATTAACCTTGATAAAGGGCTTGGCTTTAAGGGGGGAATTACGGTGAACAATCTCGGCGATGCCTTCTTTACCACTGCCGTTGGCACCTGTGATAAGCACGGGCACATCCGAGCGCGCTACCTGCAAGGCCATGTCCACCACTCTATGCATGGCGGCGCTGGCAAAGACCTGGCCGGCCAAATCGGCACCTTCCTGGACCTGGGTGCGCTCTTGTGCCTGGCGTTTAAAGGTGGCATTTTCACTGGCCGCCTCGCCCAACGCCACCAGATTATCTATGGTGGTGAGCAGCTTTTGGTCATCCCAGGGCTTGCTCAGGTAATCGGCGGCTCCGGCCTTAACCAGCTCCACCGCGGTGCTGAGCTCGGTCCAGGCGGTGATAAGGACAATGGGCAGATGCGGGTTAATGTCGCGCAAGTCGTAAAATAACTTTTTGCCTTCCTCACCCGAGGTGGTATCGGCGCTGAAATTCATATCCTGAAGCACCAGCGCGATACGCTGATAGCGCACAATATGTAACGCCTCAGCGGGCGTTTCACAGGTCACGGCGTGGTAGTCATGCAGCTCGAGGAGCAGCGACAAGGCGTCTAACACCGCCGGGTTATCGTCAACTATCAGTATCTTTTTCATATTATCCTGAGGGTCTGTTTATCTTTGCGGTTTACTTTATGTTCAATCTAAACGCATTCTGATCACGACGCTCGTTATGATGCATAGTCACTCTATGTACATGGCGAGCAACACAGAGCAGGATGCGTTTAGATGAACCCGTAGGGCAGCGCTTGTAGCGCATTTCTACTGTGTTGTTACATGTTTATGTAGAATAACTACACCACACATGTACCGCCTTGTATAAATACACTACAAACTGCTGCAGAAACAAACAACAAAGGTCAACAGACCCTTATCTAGAGCGCGCCCAAGGGCGCGCTGTCTTGTTGTTATTATATTGAGCGCGTGGCAATACTTGGTGCCACTTTGGCAGCGCGCAGTGCGGGTCCCCATGCTGCCACTAGGCTCATTATGAGCATAAATACCGCACTCGCCAATACGAAAGTAAAGGATAAGCTGGGTAAAGAGAAGACTTTCATCAGTTGCTGGCCTAACAAGACCGCCAAGGCAGCGCCAATCACCAGGCCTAAACCGGCAACCAAAAAGTTCTCAATGAGGAAGTAACGAACAATGGCCGACTTGCGAGCCCCGAGCGCGCGGCGCGTACCAATTTGCTTGGTGCGTTTACTGATATTGAATAAGGTAAGACCGAAAATACCCAGAGCAGTCACCAGCACCAATACCACTATCAAGACCACCAGCATGCGCATCACCAGGGTATCGCGGGCCAGATAAGATGCCTTGCTTTCGTCCAAACCTTCGATGCCGTAAAAAACACGGCGCGATTCGCTTTTTAATAAGAGCTCTTCCACTTTTGCCATCACTTCTGCGCGCTTGCCCGGTTCGGTACGTACTAGAAATCCGGTGCGCGGCTGCGACAGGTTGAACGGGAAGATCACCACGTTAGCCGGACGACTGTCATTGAGCCAGGGGCCTTTTATGGTGTCGATAATACCGATAATTTCTACCGCATCTTCACCCTGATACAGTACCTTGCCAAGGGCCGAACCATCGGGGTACAGCTCATCGGCAAAATCCTTGGTAACTATCGTGGTATTGGGCAACTTGCCGTAGTTATCCGCATGCACTACTTCTTCCGGGTAGAAATTACGTCCTTCGATCAGCTTGGCGCCCAAGGTATTGAGCATATGCTCATTGGTGGTAAAGTATGCCGCCCGTACCCCGGTGCCAATTTCGGGATTGGGCACCAAATGCATGCTACTTGAGGAACCACTGCCCGACAATGGCATCCAGTTGGTCATGGCTGCATCGATAACACCGTCAATGGCGCGCAGGTCGCGCTCATCCTGTGCATATTGTTGAACCAGGTTAATACTTGGGTCGAAGGTGCTGACACTGAGGCTGAAAATTGCTTCTTCGTCGTAACCGGTTTCCTGGTTTAAATAGGTCAGGCGAGCGCTGATCATAAAGGCGGCATTGCTGACGATAGCCAGGGTGATTGCCACTTGTATCAGCAAGAGCACCGCCCCTATTTTTGAGCGCAGCAGTGCGTTGATCATGGGTTTTAATTCTAACATGGGTCTCTCCTACTGCGTTTTCAGGTAATAAGCTGGGTTGGTACGACAAACCTGCCAGGCTGGCAGCAAGCCCGCCAAGATGCAGGCAACAATGGCAATTAACGGCGCACTGGCCAGCATCAAAAAGTCCATCTTCGCCAGGGCCGAATAATAGCTGTAGCTTTCTCTGACACCCCACAAGCATAGCTGCGCCAGTAAAATACCCAGCAGGCCGCCGAAAAGTCCCAATAAGCCAACTTCAACAAGGTGTTGTACAAACACCTGAGTTTTACTTGCCCCCAGGGCGCGACGCACGCCCACCTCGGGTGCACGGCGCATAAATTTCGCCAACAGCAGGCCAAGAATATTGGCCAAGCACACGGCCAGGAACATAAAGCTTAATAACACCAAAATCTTGTTATCCTCGCTGACCACCTCGTTGTATTCCATCCATTGATTTACATCACGTAAGCTGTATTTCGGCTCTTTGCGGGCAAAGCGACCTATCTTCTGTTGCTCCTGAATATAGCCTTTTAAATACTGCTCATAATTGGCTTTCGATTCTGGGCTATCGAGCTGCACCCAGTACTGGATCCAGACGATCTCAGAGTCCAGCCTTTGCTTAAAGGTGGTTACCATTTCACGCTTCCAGCCGTTGCTGTTACCCCAGGTGCCTATTTCCAGCTCTTTAACCAGTGAGAATGGGTAAAACACGCGCTCGGGACGTTTAAATGAACCGTTATTCAAATCGTAGTATTTGGTGTGCTCGGTTACCGGCTCAATCACGCCGACCACTTCAAACAAGAACTTGTCGAGAAACACCGTCTTACCTACGGGGTTAGTCTCACCAAAAAGCTCTTCGCTGAGGCTGCGCTCTAACACCACCTTGTTAACGGCATTGTCCTCATCACTTTGGCTCCACGGGCCGC
Organism: Pseudoalteromonas sp. T1lg10; assembly: GCF_002964545.1. Lineage (NCBI taxonomy): Bacteria > Pseudomonadati > Pseudomonadota > Gammaproteobacteria > Alteromonadales > Pseudoalteromonadaceae > Pseudoalteromonas > Pseudoalteromonas sp. T1lg10. Next base: position 266,357 of record NZ_PQBV01000042.1, on the reverse strand, counting down.
CGTGAATAAATTCGGCGTTGAACATGGAAAAGAAGTCCCGCCCCGTAGCCCTGGCGTCCATCAATTTAGGGGCATTGCTCTCGTCGCCCAGGTGCACGGCAAAGCCGGTGCGCACCATGGCCGCCTGGGCATCGCCTTTGGCGTCCGTCATCAGCCTTTGCGCATCTTTAAAGGTCAACTGGTAAGGAATATCATCCTTGGTAAACCAACCCTCGCCTTCGTCCATGGTTTGCAGTTGCAGCGCAAATAGCTGCTCGCTTTTGCTTGGGATGGGGTCGGCGCTCATCATGTGATACACCGACAAGGTGGTCATGGTAATGCCGATACCTATGGCAATGGCTATCACCATCAAGACGCTGACCAGGGGCGTGCGTTTAAACGAACGCCAGCTTAAATCTACGTAGTACCAAAGCATATTAGGCCTCCGCTGCGCGTGCGGCTGCGCGTGCGGCGATGTCACCCGCCGTCTGTTGTTTATTGGGCGCACCCTGATACAGACTGAAGTCGGCCAGTTGACCGTCAACCACCTGAATATTGCGCGGTGCGCGACGAGCAAGCTCAGGATCGTGAGTCACCATGACTATGGTAGCGCCTTCGCGGTTAATTTCTTCTAGGATTTCCATCACTTGGCGGGCCATTAAGCTGTCCAGGTTACCAGTGGGCTCATCGGCAAGTAAAAAGCGCGGCTCACCGGCCAGGGCCCGGGCGATGGCCACCCGCTGCTGCTGACCGCCGGAAAGCTGCTGCGGCAGGTGTTTGGCACGGGCGCCCAGGCCTACCAGCTCCAGGCATCGTTCAATACGCTTCCTACGCTCCGCCGATTTAATGCCACGATAGCGCAACGGCACTTCCACGTTCTCATACAGATTCAAGTCGGGAATAAGGTTAAAGCCCTGAAAGATAAAGCCGATTTTTTGGTTACGCAGATCGGCACGCTGATTGTCGTTGAGCTTGCCGACATCGATGCCATCGAGCTCATAAGTGCCGCTTGAGAAGGGCTCCAGCATGCCGGCAATGTTTAAAAAGGTGGTTTTACCGCTGCCGCTCGGGCCGGTGACGGCGATAAACTCGCCCTGCTCCACCTCGAGATTAAAGTCGCGTAGCGCATGGGTCTGCACCATTTCCGTTTGGTATACCTTGTTGATGTTATTCATTTTAATCATTGTATTCTTCCTCTGATGTTGAGCTGGAGTTAGCGCAGTAAAACGCGCTCGGCCTGCTTAAATGAGTCATAGTTTGATACCACCAGTGTATCGCCTTCGGCGACGCCGGCGGTGAGCTCCACATTGGCTACGCTGGTCGCTCCGGTTTGAATTTGAATGCGCTCGGCAACATCGCCATTGACGCGATAGGCTATCAAGCCGCCCTCGTTCATAAAGGCTCCGCGGCGCACCATCAATACGTTTTCTCTGTTTTCTAATAGGATGCGTGCCGACAAGCGTTGATTCTGACGAATTTTGTCAAACTGCGATTGATCGAAGCGCACCCGGGCACTGACTTGGCGTTCTTTCACTTCCGGCGAGATGGACGACAAGGTGCCGACCACACGGTTGTCGGCAATTTTGAGCTCAACCTCCAGGCCCAGTCCCAGTTCATTGGCATAGCTTTCCGGCACCTGCAGCTCGGCTTCAAAGGCACTCAGATCAACGAGTGTCATCAGTGCCTCACTTGGCGACACCGCTGCCTGTTGCTGCACCAGCCAGTTACCTACCACCCCAGCAACGGGGGCAACGATCTGCAACTCGTTAACGCGGCGGTTTAGTTCATCCACCACCAGTTGTTGGCGCGTCACATCCCCCTGCGCCGATTTAAGCTCGAATGCCAGGGTGTCTTTACCGATTTCGACTTCTTGTTGAGCGTGTTTGTAGGCCAACTTAGCGCGCGCCAGGTCGTCCTGAGCCTGCTCCATGTCGATTTGGCTGATAAGATTATCCTTAATAGATAACAGCGCCCGACGGTGCTCACGCTCGGCGGCATTCAGGGTAACCGTGGCCATGTCTAAGGTTTGAGCCAGCGCCAACTTGTCGCGACGGATCTGCAATTCCTTGCGTGACAGCTCATCGCTCAGGCGCTGCAGCTCTGATTCTTGTTGTTTAAGTTCGTTAGTGAGTTCCGGGCTGTGAACCTTAGCTATGGTTTGGTTCTTTGCCACTTCATCGCCTGGGTTGACAAGTAGCTGCACATAACCCTTGGACGGGCTGTAGATTTGCGGCGCATTGGCGGCCACAATAAACCCTGTGGTGGCGATATCGCGAACCAGGTCGCCACGGACCACGGCTGCAGTTTTCACCGCGTCTCGATTCAGTGATAGCTCGGTGCCGCCGTTGCTGGCGCTCAAGCTGTAAGCGGCCAAGGCCGCAACCAAGGCGACACTCGCCGCTCCAAGCCAATATTTGCGGTAACTTTTTGTGGCCGCTAGTTGAATATCTTGTCCCTGAGTATCGCGGATCATAGTAACGCCTCACCTTGGTTAGTGAGGTATGGCGTTTTTACTAAACCGATAATAAATGCCGCCACTAGCATCAACAGTGGCGAGGTAAAAAAGACTAAGGTAGTGATCAACATGCTGCTATCCGTATGTTTTCTAATTGGTTTATTAGTTACGAGAAGCATGCCAATATGATAAAAAACTTATCCACTTGTTTTTATTGGATTTTTATTTTAACTGATGGAGTTTGGCGTTTGTCCGCGGACATTAAAAGTGTCCGCAGCGGACACTTTTTTAGTGAAGGTATGTGCCGACCTGCAGGTCGATGCTGTGTAGTTTGTAGGTCGGTGCTGTGCGCCGACAGGGTGATATTAATTGAGAATTTTGTCGGGATAAAATCCCGACCTACAAGGTAATGTGCTCCTGCATTGCTAATTGTCGGCCTAAAAGGCCGACCTACAAGGTTTAATCGTCCTCGATATTATCCATGCCCTTGGTGCCATCCTTCGCCTTGAGTTCATGATGGATAGCGGATTTGATCAGCATATAGCCGGTGATAGGCGCGGTGATCAATAAGAAGATGGAGATCAGAATTTCTTTGATATTAATCACCCCATTTTCTACGCTGAAGAACACGTTGGCGGCTACCAGCAGCAAGGCCATACCTAAGGTGGTGGCCTTAGTCGGCCCATGCAGGCGCATAAAAAAGTCCGGCATTTTCACCAAACCAATGGAGCCGATTAAGATAAAAAGTCCGCCGGCTATTAATAATGCCGAAATTAGCCATTCAGTCATAGCCGCTCCTATTCAATAATATCGCCGCGCAGCAGGTACTTACAGACCGCCACCGTGCTGACAAAACCCAACATGGCAATAAGCAACGCCGCCTCAAAATAAATCTGCGTTTGCATGCCGATACCATAGAGAATAATTAGCGCTATGGTGTTGATATACATGGTATCCAAGGCCAAAATCCTGTCGGGCACCGAAGGGCCGACTATCAAGCGCCACAGATTAAGCATCAAAGAAATGCCGATCATGGCAAAAACCATCAGTAATACATTTTCTAGCATTGGAAAATCTCCTTAAGGGGCGCTTCGTAGCGACGCTTAATGGTATCTATCAGGGCCTGCTCATCATCCAGATCCAGCACATGAATAAGTAAAAAGCGCTGCGTCGGCACCTCGCCCTTGGGTAGGGACTCAGGGATGGGATACACCTCGGCACTAACGGTACCCGGCGTAAGCGACACTGTGCTGGCCAAGATGGTAATGGGCAACTCATGCTGTAAGTCCAGGGGCACCTTGATAAAACCCGGGCGCAAACGCTTGGTCGGAGCCAAGATCTTAAAGGCCACTTCGACATTAGCGGTAATGATGTCCCAAAGTACGATAAACACCTGCTTGGTTGCCAAACCCGGACGTAAAATCAGCGGCTGAGCGGTGCGAAACGGCGCTATCACCAAGGGAATGGCTATGGCCAGTACGGCTCCAAGGATCAGGTGACCGGCGGAAACACTGTTGTTTAACAGCAACCACACGATAAATAATAAAACACTGCGAAATGGCGTTGGCAACCACTTATAACGAGCATGTAAGCGCATCTTATTGCTCCTTAGCCAAGGCAAATACTGTGTCTATGGCCACCTGAGAATTATGCAGTATGGCCGCGGCTTGATTGCTTATCTCACTCAGCGGTGCGGCAAACACAGTCATCATTAGCGGCACCGTAAGAATCAGCACCAGAGCCCAGGTGCGACGTTTACCGGCATAGACGTTATCTTCAAACTGCTCATCCTGATTGGGATGATCGTGCCAGAACAAACTGGTACCGGCGCGCGACAGCGCCACCAGGGTGCTAAACTGGCAAGCAGATAAATAGGCCAAAATACCCAGGCCACCTCGGCGCCAAAAGAAGCATCAAGCAACCACAGCTTGGCGACAAAGCCGGATAAGGGCGGTAGACCGGCCAGGGCGATGGCGGCAACCACAAAGCAGATTCCTAACAATTTGGGCTGAGCCACACCGCGGCTATTAACCAGTCGGTCCTGCACCTTGCCCCGCTGCAGGGCTATCATATCGGCAACCAGGAACATGGCGGCGCAGGCTATGGTCGAATGAATCATATAATAGATGGCCACCGCCGTGGCCTGCTCTTCATTAAGCGCCACCATGGCTATCAGGGTACCGACAGAAACAATCACCAGGTTGGCACTAAGACGGCGCAAGTCTTCCGCCGCCAGCACGCCCACCGCACCCACGACCAAGGTCACCAAGGCCAGTGGCCATAACCAGGTGCTGGCGATACCACTCAGCTCCCCCGCCTGCTCGCCGAAGATCATGGTGAAGACGCGCATGATGGCGTACACCCCAACCTTGGTCATGATCGCAAATTGTGCGGCAATTACCGGCATGGCGCGACCATAGGTGGCCGGCAGCCATAAATGCAAGGGCAGCAAGGCCGCCTTAAGGGCAAAGACGATAAGCAATAACAGGCCGCCAATTTTCGCAAGATAAATATCATCACCCTGCAACAGCGCTACCTTAAGGGCCATATCGGCCATATTCAAGGTGCCCAGCACGCCATACAGCACGCCAAGGGCAATCAGGAAAATACTCGAGCCGACCAGGTTTAAAATCACATAATGCAGCGCCGCCTTGGTGGTGTGCTTGTCTTTTTTGTGCATCAAGAGCGCGTAGGAGGCGATCAACAGCACCTCAAAAAATACAAACAGGTTAAACAGGTCACCAGTTAAGAAGGCACCATTTACACCCATCAGCAGGAAATGCGCCAAGGGATGATAAAAGCTTCCCGCTTTGTCATCGCCACGGCTGGCATACACTATGGTCACCAGGGACAAAAAGCTGGTCAAAATACACAGAGCCACAGCCAGAGGGTCTGCATATAAGACGATACCAAAGGGCGGCTGCCATTCGCCGATAGCGTAAACCACAGGGCCGCCGCTTAAGATGGTGCTTAACAAGAAACCGGATGCGACCAGGGTCGCCAAGGCCATAAAAGAGGCCACCCAACGTCTTAATACCAGGCTTTTACCGCATGGCGGCAGCAACAGAATGATACCCGCCAACAGCGGCAATAATACGGGTAAGGTGATCAAATGCTGCATTTATTTCGACCCCTTAGTGGCACGGGTAGCGCGCGGCTGACCATCAACATGGTCATTACCCAGGTCGGCACGACCACGAATGGCAAGGATCACCACAAAGGCAGTCATTGCAAAACCGATCACTATGGCGGTTAATACCAGAGCCTGCGGCAATGGATCGGCATAACTGGCCGACTGCCCAAGCACAGGCGCCTGGTTGATTTTCAACCGACCCGATGAAAACAGGAATAAATTGACCGCGTAAGAGAGCATGGTCAACCCCAACACCACGGGAAAGGTACGGGCGCGCAAAATCAGATAAATGCCACAGGCCACTAACAGACCCACACAACTTGCATATAAGAGTTCCATTAGAGATTAACCTTTTCTTTCGGGGTTTCTGCCGTCAATTTACCAAGACTGGCAAGGATCATTAATGTTGCGCCTACCACGGTTAAATACACACCTAAATCAAATATCATGGCGCTGGCCAATTCGGTTTTGCCCACCAAGGGGATATCGAAATAATCAAACCAGCTGGTTAAGAAGTTACGGCCAAACAGCCAGCTACCCAGGCCGCTCAAGGTGGCGATAGCCAAGCCCGAAGCAATCACCTTGCGGTGGTTAATATCCATGCGGGCACGGATCCAATTAGAGCCATTGGCCATGTATTGCAAAATAAAGGCAATGGAGGTCACCAGGCCGGCAATAAAGCCACCGCCAGGCAGGTTATGGCCGCGCAGGAAGATATACACGGACACCATGATCGCCAGCGGCAACAAACTTTGTGAAATGCTCGCAAGCAGCAGCGGGTGACGTTCGCGCGCCCAAGGACGCCCTTCACTGTCAGAAGATGGCATAAATAACGGCAGATTCAGCAGCAGCTTGTAAATACCCAATGCCGCTATGCCCAGCACAGTGATTTCACCCAAGGTATCGAAACCACGGAAGTCCACCAGGATGACGTTAACCACGTTTGTGCCGCCACCGCCGGTTTTGGCGTTGCCGATAAAGAACTGTGAAATACTCTCCTGCGGACGCGTCAACAGCGCATAACAGATACTGCCAACGACAATACCTATGGCACTACTGATGCCTAAATCGCGCAAGATGCGAAGTGAGCTCGACTCCTTAGGGGTGCGCTGCGGCAAGAAAAAGAGCGCCAGCATCAGTAACATCACTGTTACTACTTCCACGGTAAGCTGGGTCAAGGCCAAATCCGGCGCCGAGAAACGGGTAAAGACCACTGAGGTCATCAAGCCCACCACGGAAACCAGGATCAGGGCTATCATCCGCGAGCGATGCCACACCAAGGTAGCCAGAGTGCCTATCATCAGCAGCGCCGCACCAATGGCATTATGGGCATCAATCTCACTCAGCCCGGTTGCCCCGGCCAGGGTATGCATTTCAAACAGGGGCAAGCCCGCCACTACCAAGGTAGAGAGCAAAAGAATAAAGATATAACGCTGCAAGGAGCCATTTTCTATGCGCAGGATTTGCTCCCGTGACCACACCACCACCTTGTGAATGCTGGCATCGAAGGCTTTTTTGGCGCTCACATTTGGTAAAGAGGCCTGGAACTGGAACAGGTATTTACGCTGTGAATAAATAAACAGACCGCCGGCCACCGCCACCCCACTCATCAATAGCGGCAGGTTAAAGCCGTGCCAGATGGCCAGATGATAATCAGGTGTCTCGGCACCAAGCACAGCATGAGAGGCCGCGGTTAGTAGCGGATCCACCACAAATGCCGGGAATAAACCAACCAAGACACACAGGGCCACCAAAATTTCGATGGGCACACGCATATAGCGCGGCGCCTCATGAGGCTGCTTGGGCAGATCCTTTGGTTCACCATTGAAGAATACATCATGGATAAAACGTGCCGAATAGGCCACCGACAACGCACCGGCCACGGTCGCCAGCACTGGAATTAACCAGGACATGGAGCCAAGCATCTGCTGGTGCAGGGTCTCGGCAAAAAACATTTCTTTCGATAAGAAGCCGTTCAGTAGCGGTACCCCGGCCATGGATGCCGCCGCCACCATGGCCAAGGTCGCCGTATAAGGCATATAGCGCCACATACCGTTGAGCTTGCGCATATCCCGGGTGCCGGTTTCATGGTCGATAATACCCGTGGCCATAAACAAGGAGGCCTTAAAAGTGGCATGGTTGATAATATGGAAAATCGCCGCCACGGTTGCCAACTGAGTATCCAAACCCAATAGCAAGGTGATCAAACCTAAGTGACTGATGGTTGAATAGGCCAACAAGCCCTTTAGGTCGTGCTTAAACAAGGCAATGTAAGCGCCCACCAACAAGGTGGTTAAGCCGGTGACACCAACGATAATGAACCACAGCTCGGTGCCCGCTAAGGCAGGATAGAAACGTGCCAGCAGGAAGATGCCGGCTTTAACCATGGTCGCCGAATGCAGATAAGCACTGACCGGGGTCGGTGCCGACATGGCATGAGGCAGCCAGAAATGAAACGGAAACTGCGCCGACTTGGTAAAAGCGCCCAGTAAAATCAGTACCAAAATAAGCGGATACCACTTAGAGCTTTTTACCAGCTCGCCGCTTTGCAAGATCACATCCAGCTCATAGCTGCCCACCAGTTGCCCCAACAGCACAAGGCCTGCCAGCAAAGCCAGACCACCGGCACCGGTAATGGCCAGCGCCATACGTGCGCCCTTACGCGCCTCGGGGTTATACCACCAATAGCTGATCAGTAAGAAAGAGCTAACACTGGTGAGCTCCCAAAAGAACCACATTTGAATAATGTTGTTTGCCGTCACTATGCCGAGCATGGCGGTCATAAACAGCATTAAATAAGCGTAAAGCTTGGGCATGGAGTCGTTGGCGCTCAAATAATAGCGCGCATAAAGAATGATCAGCAGGCCAATTCCCAAGATCAGGATACAAAACAACAGGCTTAAACCGTCTAAGCGAAAGGATAAATTCACCCCTAATTCAGGTATCCAAGGTAGGCTGGCGTAGAGTGTTTCGCCGGCCAATACCTGCGGTGCCATGCTGAGCACCAGCACCAGGCAGATTAAAGGCATAATTGCGGTCACGGCGGCGCTTTGATTGCGCGATAGTTTGCCGGTAAAGCTCGCAAGTAAACTGCCTAACAAGGATAACAAGGGTATCCACAGCAATGTCATAGTTTAAAAACCTTTACTTTTGTTACCAAAAACCTTGGTAAAACTGTTATTTTTGACCCCACAAGGGCGGGCGCTTGGGACACCGAAAGCGTCAATACTAAGATTAGTTCAGCGCCAAATAAATATTGATAATTAATCAGTTATACTGGGCAGCCCTGCCTTTGTCTAGACTCGCCCTTCCTATTCGGCTAAATCTTAGGCGGCGGTTAACACCCTACTAACCTAGCTAACAAAAATCCGGACCTCTGCCTTATGTGACCTGGCCAATGTGCCATGGTTAAGCGTCATTTTTATTATTCAGGGCACGACGATATTCACGCCACTGGGTTTCGCCACTTAAGCGGTAGAATAAATCGGCAAAACGAATATGCTGTTTCGGCCTTGCCAGCGCGGCCAACCACAAGTTTCTGTATAGGGGCGTCACCCCAACTTCCGATTGCTCCATCAGGCTTTGCCCAACGCTGGGTTTATAGCCACGGCCATTGTCACAATAGGCACTAGGCGCCCAGCCTGGCGGCGCTCTGTCGCCAACCACAAGATTGGCATAAAGCTGCCCTTGTTGCTCACAGGCCCCCTGCTGCTCCTTAGGTGCCGGATACTCATCGGTAAAGCCGCTAAAGTGCAAGAGCTCATGGATAAACACATGATAGGGTGCATTCACTCCCAACTGCATAATACCGCCTTGAACATTGGCCAGCCCGCCGTCTGTCATCATCACGATAAAATCAAAACCCGCTGGCACTTGCTCCGGCGTTTGCGCCAAAGGCTGCCAGTCACAGCGACTAAAACTGTCACTTGTGCCTTGGCAGTTTAGGGTATCACCCAAATAGTGAGGCTCGGACAGGCATAACAATCCGGTACCAGGTTCAGGCTTGGCCTGATATCTGCGGCGCAACTGCTGCAGCTTATCCATGGCCGCCAGGCTGTCGCCGAGCAACAGCAGATTATAGCGACAGGATTGCGCCTGGATTTGCCGCAAATTTGTGCCAAAGCCCAAACTTTTTGCGACATCATGGCCCTCGACGTCCACCTTTAAGCCCAGGTGAAAGCGCCGCCGATATTCAAGCTCATCGGGTAAAGGATAAACGCGGCCTATCTCGGCCAGCACCTGCCAATGCCCTTGCTGCGCCAGCGTCTCGGCCAGTTGTTGCCAAAGTTGCGCCGCTGGGCGCTGCTCGCCTTTAGCAGCTAAGGCCTGCTGCCAGTATAAACGGGCACCATCAAAGTCATTTTTTTTCAGCAGGTGTTGGGCCAGTAATAGCTGGGCCTGAGGTGCGCCGTCTGTAGCTAGGCGGCGCAATACGGCTTCGCTATAATGCCGATAGCTTAGTTGTGTTGGGCTGTGATAAAACCAAAAGGTGGCGGCGGCGGCATTATTTTGCGCCTGATACTGCACCAGTGCGGGGCTTTGACTCATACTCCCACACAGGCTTAGCAGCAAGATAAAAAATAGGCTAGTGCGCACCCTCGCCTGCCATTATGTCCAGCTCAAGGCGTGCATATTTATATTCGACAAACTCGTATACATTGGTCGAAAGCGCCAGTTTAAAGTAGTCGCTGGCCAGGGTATTTTCGCCCTTGGCCTGATGGCTTTTAGCGATATAAAAATAGGCTTCACACAAGCGCTCGGCATATTCCTGATGTGATTCCACACCCTCTGCCAAGGTTCCTAACAGTGCCTTTTCGGTGATTTTACCTAGATAAAAGGCCACCAGTTGATAGGCCCAGTTTTGCGGGTCCAAAGCTTGTGCCATATCTCTTAAGTTGGCTTTGGCTTTAAGTGGGTCTTCGTCACGCTCCGCCAAATAAACCCAAAGCACCCGATACGGGTCATCTGGGGCAAAGCGCAAAAAGGCCTGCAAATCATCGCTGGCTAATCCCGGGCGTTCTCCGTAATACAAGGCAATGCCACGGTTGAGATAGGCGTATTCATGCTCGTTGTTAAGCTCCAGCACTGAATCGAACATTTCATAAGCCTTGCCGTATTGCTGCATCAGGGTGTGATGAATACCAAGAAAGTTATACACCTCGGCCAGGTCCGGCTTAAGGTTAACCGCACGGCTAAAATCGATGCGCGCCAGGGTGCTTAACCCCAGGCTGTCGAATAGCTTACCGCGATCATAATAAAGTAATGCTTGCTGATCACTGGGCAGATCGGCCTGCTCTATCAGCTCGCTATAACGGGCTACCGCCACTTCGCTGCGGTAATCGCTCGGCAGAGGTGCGGCAAAAGGTACGGTAACAACATATTGGGGACTATCTGGTACGGATTGGCAACCGGTTAAGAGTAGCGTGATAACGCCGGCTACCGTAAGCGATAATGTTTTTCTCAAAGTCCTATACCTATAATCCGTGCATGGATTTTCATTAAACCATAAAAAAGGGGCCTAAACAGCCCCTTTTACTATGCTTTTATCGCTTATTCGGCGTCTTTTGCCGCTTCCGCTGCTGGCGCGCTCTGGTCTTGCGCCTCTTTGATGCTTAGGCGTACACGGCCCTGGCGATCAACTTCTAGTACCTTAACCTTAACTTCCTGACCTAGGCTTAGGTGGTCGGCAACATTGTTTACACGCTCATCACTGATCTGTGAGATGTGTACCAGGCCGTCTTTACCAGGTAGAACGTTAACGAAAGCACCGAAATCAACGATACGTACTACTTTACCTTCGTAGATGGTACCTACTTCCAGCTCAGCTGTTAGTTGCTCAACGCGAGCGATGGCAGCGCGCGCGCTCTCACCGTCAGTGGCTGCAATCTTAACTGTACCGTCGTCTTCAATTTCAATGGTAGTACCGGTTTCTTCGGTAAGCGCACGGATAGTAGCGCCACCTTTACCGATAACGTCAGCAATCTTCTTAGGTGGGATGTTCACTACATAGATACGCGGCGCGTAATCAGAAAGCTCAGCCGCAGGCGCAGAGATGGCTTCATCCATCACACTTAGGATGTGTAGACGAGCTGCTTGTGCTTGGTTAAGAGCGATCTGCATGATTTCTTTAGTGATACCTTCGATCTTGATATCCATTTGTAGTGCGGTAACACCTGCAGCGGTACCGGCTACTTTAAAGTCCATATCGCCCAGGTGATCTTCGTCACCCAAGATGTCAGAAAGAACAACGAAGTTATCGCCTTCTTTCACTAGACCCATGGCGATACCAGCAACAGATGCCTTAGTAGGAACACCGGCGTTCATTAGCGCAAGTGATGTACCACATACAGACGCCATTGATGAAGAACCGTTAGACTCAGTAATTTCAGATACCACACGGATTGAGTACGGGAACTCTTCAAGTGTAGGAAGTACCGCAGCAATACCGCGCTTAGCCAGGTTACCGTGACCGATTTCACGACGCTTAGGCGAACCAACAAAGCCAGTTTCACCCACACAGAACGGAGGGAAGTTGTAGTGCAACATGAAACGGTTAGTAGAAGTACCTGTTAGGTCGTCGATCATCTGAGAATCACGCTCTGTACCTAGTGTTGCCGTTACTAGCGCCTGAGTTTCACCACGGGTGAAGATAGCACTACCGTGAGTACGGGCTAGTACGCCAGTTTTCACGTCAAGGGCACGAACCATTTCAGGTGAACGACCATCGATACGCTGTTCACCAGCGATGATGCGACCACGAACGATTTTCTTCTCAAGTGAACCGAACTCGCCTGATACTTCTTGCTCGTCCAGGCTTTCGTCTTCGCCAAGCTCAGCGCTTAGTTTTTCGATCACTTCTGCTTTCGCTGCGCTAAGAGCGTCTTTACGCGCTACCTTGTCGGTAATGCGGTACGCTTCACCGATTTTCTCTTCGGCGATAGCAGCAACCTTACCCGCTAGGGTTTCATCTTTTGCTGGCGCAGTCCAATCCCAAGCTGCTTTACCCGCTTCGGCTTTGAACTCGTTGATAGCATTGATGATGGCTTGTGATTGCTCATGACCGTAAACAACGGCGCCAAGCATTACGTCTTCAGGAAGCGTTTCAGCTTCTGATTCAACCATAAGTACGGCGTTATCTGTACCAGCAACAACTAGGTCTAGCTTGCTTGTTTTAAGCTCGGTTAGTGATGGGTTCAATACGTACTGACCATCGATGTAACCTACGCGTGATGCACCGATAGGACCGTTAAATGGAATACCAGAAAGCGCTAGGGCCGCAGAAGTACCAATTAGGGCAACGATATCAGGCTGGATTTCAGGGTTTACTGAAACTACTGTCGCGATTACCTGAACTTCGTTTACGAAGCCTTTAGGGAAAAGTGGACGAATTGGACGGTCGATTAGACGCGCGATAAGCGTTTCGCCGTCGTTAGGACGACCTTCACGCTTTAAGAAACCACCTGGGATACGGCCAGCCGCATACATTTTTTCTTGGTAGTTAACGGTTAGAGGGAAGAAATCCTGACCTGGGTTTGCTTCACGACGACCTACTACGGTTACAAGTACCGAAGTATCGCCGATGCTTGCTAGTACCGCACCGTCTGCCTGACGGGCAATAGCGCCGGTTTCTAGAGTTACAGTGTGTTGTCCGTACTGAAATTCTTTAATAATTGCTTGCACTTAATCATTCCTTAAGTTGCATATAACCTACTCAAAAGCCGAATTACCAGCCCTTAAATCAGGTTAAGAGGGTTTTCTTAAGCACCTCACCAATTACAGTAAATAACCACACTCGTGTGAATGCCTTTATTTACTACAATTGGCAATATGGTGCCATCTAGTTTGCTGTATTGCGAAACTTAGACAGCGCTAAGTATACTCGTCAAAGACGCACAAAAAAAGGGGCGATTAGGCCCCTTTTTTCAAACTGGTATCAAAGAATTAGCGACGTAGGCCAAGTTCTTTAATTAGCGCAGTGTAACGCTCGATGCTCTTACCTTTAAGGTAGTTAAGCAGGTTACGGCGCTGGCTTACTTTGCGAAGAAGACCACGACGTGAGTGGTTGTCTTGCTTGTGGCTTGCAAAGTGACCTTGAAGCTTGTTGATATCTGCAGTTAGAAGTGCAACTTGTACTTCAGGTGAACCAGTGTCGCCTTCAGCGCGTGCAAATTTAGCAATGATATCTGCTTTTTCTTGGTTGCTTAGTGACATAATTTACTCCAAAAAGTGAGTGTTTATATACGGTAAGAGCCGATCACTAATCCAGCCCCACCAATTGAGCGCGCTATTTTATCAAGCTGGCCAATAACTACAAGTTATTTGTGATGGCCACGGCACGCTTGGCTTTGAGATGACCGTGCTGATTGCGCTCACCCACACCAAGGAAACGCTCGCCACAACGTACGGCGCATACCTCTTCTGGTACCTCGCCGATGACCACGGTTTGACCATGGGCAAAGGCAATGGCCTGCTGCTCGTCAATCTCAACGCTGGGCAAATCTTGCACCGCCGTGTCCATTGGCAGTAACAGCGTATCTAATACTTCGCTCGGTGCCTTATCCTGGCTTTTAGCTTCATCAAGCAGGGCTTGAAGTTCGTCCAGAGTCACCATTTTCTCGGCAGGGTAATGACCTACCTTGGAGCGGTGCAGCATGATCACATGCGCGCCACAGCCCAATAACTCACCTAAATCGTCCACTATGGTGCGAATATAGGTGCCTTTGGACACATGGGCGGTCATCTGAATTTCATTGGCCTGCTCATCAAACTCATCCAGGGTCAGGCTGTAAACGTTAATACGGCGACACTTACGCGGCACTTCTATGCCTTCGCGGGCATACTTGTATAAAGGCTGACCTTGATACTTGAGCGCCGAATACATAGACGGATACTGATCTGACTCACCGATAAAACCAGCAACATGCTGCTCGATTTGCGCCTTGGTAACATTCACAGCACGGGTTTCGACAACCTCACCATCGGCATCCGAGGTGGTTGTACGCTCACCCAACTTGGCGCGCACCACGTAGGTTTTGTCGGTATCGAGCAGGAACTGACTGAACTTGGTCGCTTCGCCAAAACAAATAGGCAACATGCCTGTGGCTAAGGGATCAAGGGCGCCTGTGTGCCCCGCCTTCTGCGCAAAGTAAATGCCTTTCGCCTGCTGTAGTGCGCGGTTACTGGAAATGCCCTGGGGCTTATGCAGTAACAATACGCCATCGACCGGACGGCCTTTTGTACGTCTGGCCATGCTGCTTATTCTTCCTCGTCGCTGCTACCGCGCTTTTGCTTATCTTCGCGCATCACCGACTCAACCAGGTTAGAAATACGCATACCTTCAAGTAATGAAGTATCGATAACAAAACGTAGCTCAGGGACGATGCGGGCACGAATACGCTTGCCCAGCAGCGAACGAATGTAGCCACTGGCATCATTCAGAATACGCATGCTTTGCTTGGTTTTGCTTTCGTCTTCTTGATTGAACACGGTCACAAAAATTTTCGCGTAAGACAAATCGCGCGATACTTCAACCGCAGACACGGTCACCATGCCTAAACGCGGGTCTTTAATTTCCCGTTGGATGATCACCGCAATTTCTTTTTGTATCTGTTGCGCTACGCGCTCTGTGCGAGAAAATTCTCTCATTTTCACCACTTATATTTAGGATACCGGCACGCGCACAGAGCACGGCAGGTATTACACAATCACAAATGGGGGCACAAGGGCCCCCATCAAATTTACTTAATGATCAAGGTTATAGAGAACGTTGTACTTCAACGATTTCAAATACCTCGATTTGGTCACCGACCTTAACGTCATTATAGTTCTTAACGCCGATACCACATTCCATACCGTTGCGAACTTCTTGTACGTCGTCTTTAAAGCGACGTAGTGATTCAAGTTCACCTTCGTAGATAACCACGTTTTCACGAAGTACACGGATTGGGTTAGAACGCTTGACCACACCTTCGGTAACCATACAGCCTGCAACCGCACCGATCTTAGGTGACTTAAACACGTCACGTACTTCGGCAAGACCGATGATCTCTTGTTTGAACTCAGGAGCAAGCATACCAGTCATGGCCTGCTTCACTTCTTCGATCAGGTCGTAGATTACGCTGTAGTAACGCAGGTCTAGGTTTTCAGCTTCGATAACCTTACGCGCTGAAGCGTCGGCACGAACGTTGAAACCAACCATGATGGCGTTAGAAGCAGCCGCAAGTGATGCGTCAGTTTCGGTGATACCACCTACACCACTACCTACGATCTTCACTTTCACTTCGTCAGTAGAAAGCTTCACAAGTGAATCAGAGATGGCTTCAACAGAACCTTGTACGTCCGCTTTAAGTACGATATTCACTTCTGAGATATCGCCTTCGGTCATGTTGGTGAACATGTTCTCAAGCTTAGCTTTTTGCTGACGCGCCAGCTTCACTTCACGGAACTTACCTTGACGGTATAGAGCAACTTCACGGGCCTTACGCTCATCGCGAACAACCGTTGCTTCGTCACCAGCTGCAGGTACACCAGAAAGACCTAAGATCTCTACCGGGATTGAAGGGCCTGCTTCTTTGATTTCTTCACCGTTTTCATCGCGCATTGCACGAACACGGCCATACTCAAGACCACAAAGAACGATATCACCTTGCTTTAGCGTACCTTCTTGTACCAGTACAGTAGCTACCGGACCACGGCCTTTATCAAGGCGAGATTCGATTACCACACCTGAGGCCATGCCTTCAGAAACAGCGGTTAGCTCAAGGATTTCCGATTGCATTAGTACGGCTTCAAGTAGCTCGTCGACGCCCTGGCCGGTTTTAGCCGAGATGTGTACGAATTGCGTCTCACCGCCCCAGTCTTCTGGGATAACGTCTAGCTGAGCTAGTTCGTTCTTAACGCGATCTGGATCGGCGCCTTCTTTATCCATCTTGTTCACGGCAACAATCAGAGGTACTTCAGCCGCTTTAGCGTGCTGTACCGCTTCTTTGGTCTGTGGCATTACGCCATCGTCCGCAGCAACAACCAGGATTACGATATCCGTCGCTTTCGCACCACGAGCACGCATTGAGGTAAATGCCGCGTGTCCCGGAGTATCAAGGAAGGTGATCATGCCGTTGTCAGTATCAACATGGTATGCACCAATGTGCTGGGTAATACCACCGGCCTCGCCCGAAGCAACTTTAGCTTTACGGATGTAGTCCAGAGTCGATGTTTTACCGTGGTCAACGTGACCCATTACGGTTACTACCGGTGCACGAGATTCAGCTTTACCGCCTTCGCTGCGGTCGCTTAGTACTTTCTCTTCCAGTTCGTTTTCACGAACAACAACCACTTTGTGACCCATTTCTTCTGCAACTAGCTGTGCAGTTTCCTGGTCGATAACCTGGTTAATGGTTACCATGTCGCCCATTTTCATCATGGTCTTAACGACTTCGGCACCCTTTACCGCCATACGTGAAGCAAGCTCGGCAACCGTGATAGTTTCACCGATACGTACTTCTTGCTTCTTATCGGCAACTGGTTTTTGGAAACCATGCTGTAAAGAAGTAGGCGCTTTAAGCTTACCTTTTTTACCCTTGCCCATTTTTAGTGGTGCTTCGGCAGTTTCTTTGCCCTTAGGCTTTTTCTTTTTACGACGCGCGCTTTTCTCTTCGCGTGCATCTGACTCGTCTTCCGCTTCACGTGCATAGGTAGAAGTAGTTAGGTGGTGATCCGCCGTTTCTTCACGACGTTTACGTTCCTCTTCCTCTTTCTTCCAACGCGCTTCGTTTTCTTCGGCTAGGCGACGAGCTTCTTCTGCTTGACGTTGTGCTTCTTCTTCGGCTTTCTTCAATGCTGCCTCTTCTGCTTCTTTCTGTAAGCGCTCTGCTTCATCACGTTCTTTCTGAGTTTGCGCCTCATCCTTTGCAGAACCTTTACTTTCTTTGCGCTGTGCTTCGGCTTTACGCTTCGCTTCTTCTTTGGCTTTACGTTCGGCTTCTTCTTTGGCCTTGCGCTCTGCCTCTTCGTTCGCTTTACGCTCGGCTTCTTCTTTAGCCTTACGCTCCGCTTCTAATTTAGCCTGTGCTTCGGCTTCAAGACGCTCCTGCTCTTGTGCTTCCAGACGCGCTTGTTCTTGCTGCTCTTCTAGGGCACTTTTCTTCACATAGGTACGCTTTTTACGCACTTCGACCTGCACAGCCTTGGCCTTACCGGTTGAACCGGTTACGCTTAGGGTGCTTTTCTTCTTGCGTTGCAAAGTCATACGCTCTGGGCCTGAGGCACCAGCGCCACCGTGCTGCTTAGACAAGTGATCAAGCAGTTGCTCTTTTTCCGACTCGTTTACCTGGTCACCCGCTTGCTTTTTAATGCCCGCGCTGTCCAATTGCTGTAGCAATTTATCAACAGTTGTACCAATGTCCTCGGCCAGTTTTGTTACACTTACTTCTGCCATATTCTTTGTTACCTCCGTTAATAAATTACTCGTCACCGAACCAGCAAATATTACGTGCAGCCATAATTAGGTCGCCCGCTTCCTGCTCAGAAAGCTCAGTAATTTCTACTAGTTCGTCGATGCCCTGCTCAGCTAGATCTTCAAGCGTTACTACGCCCTTGCTCGCCATAACAAAGGCAAGGTGACGATCTAGGCCATCCAGGTTTAATAGGTCTTCAGCCGGCTCTGCGCCTTCTAGGCTTTCTTCGTCTTTCAATGCTTTGGTTGTCAACGCGTCTTTGGCACGATTACGCAGCTCTTCAACTGTGTCCTCGTCCAGACCATCGATTTCCAAGAATTCGCTGGTTGGTACATAGGCTACTTCTTCTAGCGTTGAGAAGCCTTCACCGATAAGCAGCTCGGCGAAATCGTCATCGATGTCCAAACCTTCGGTGAACAGGGTGATCAGCTTGTCTGACTCAGCCTGGTTCTTTTCCTGCATGTCCGCAACCGTCATTACGTTTAGCTCCCAACCTGTAAGTTGGCTTGCTAAACGCACGTTTTGGCCGTTACGACCGATGGCTTGTGCCAGGTTATCCGCTTCAACGGCGATATCCATTGAACGTGAGTCTTCGTCCATCACGATAGAAGCAACTTCTGCCGGCGCCATGGCGTTGATAACGAATTGCGCTGGGTTGTCATCGTAAAGCACGATATCAACACGCTCACCGCCCAATTCACCGGATACCGCTTGCACACGTGCACCACGCATACCCACGCAGGCACCAACAGGGTCGATACGCTTGTCGTTTGATTTAACAGCAATCTTTGCACGTGAACCTGGGTCACGAGCGGCCGCACGTAGCTCGATCATCTCTTCGCCAATTTCCGGCACCTCGATGCGGAATAGCTCCATTAGCATCTCCGGCTTAGAACGAGTTACAAATAACTGCGCGCCACGGGCTTCTGGACGTACCGCATAAAGCAGACCACGAACACGGTCGCCTGGGCGGAAGTTTTCGCGCGGTAGCATGTCATCACGGTAGATAACGGCTTCGGCGTTGTTGCCTAAATCAAGAATAATGGCTTCGCGGCTGGCTTTTTTAACCACACCTGTTACTAGCTCACCTTCTTGGTCTTTATAAGCTTCAACCACAAGGGCACGCTCGGCTTCACGTACTTTTTGTACGATAACCTGCTTGGCCATTTGCGTGGTGATACGGTCAAACTTGATTGACTCAATTTGTTCTTCAACGTAATCGCCAAGCTGCTTTTCTGGCTCTTCAACCTGCGCCGCTTCAAGAGTGATTTCGCGGTACGGGTTTTCTAAGCTGCCATCTTCAAGCGCTTCAACGATTTGCCAGCGACGGAAAGTGTCGTATTCGCCGGTTTTACGGTCGATAGATACACGCACTTCGATGTCGCCATCATGTTTTTTCTTTGTTGCGGTCGCTAGTGCGAACTCTAATGCTTCAAAAATTTTCTCTTTGGGGACCGCTTTTTCATTGGAAACGGCTTCCGCCACCAACAGTATTTCTTTTGCCATAGGTATTGCCTCGCTTGCCCTATTTCTTCGCACTGAAATTAAAATTTGGCGATGATGTTCGCACGCTCAATGTTGCTTATCATGAGCATGTGCTCTTGGTTATCAACATTAATTGTGATCATATCACCGTTAACTGCTACTAAATCGCCCTTGAAATTACGGCGACCATCTTGCGGAAGCTTAGTTCTCAACCTGACTTCCTCACCCACTGCATTTTGATAATGTTCTGGTTTGAACAGTGGACGATCGACTCCAGGTGAAGACACTTCCAAATCATATTCATTGGTAATGGGATCTTCTACGTCGAGGATCGCGCTAACTTGACGACTGACATCCGCACAGTTATCTACCGTAATACCGTCTGGGTGATCAATATACACACGCAAGGTGGAATGACGACCAGCTTGAGTAAACTCAAGTCCCAGGAGCTCAAAGCCTAATGCTTCGACCGCCGGAGTTAACATCTCGGTTAATGTTTGTTCGAGCTTTGTCACGAAACTTCTCCATAGAAACAAAAAAAGGGCTAATGCCCCATTTTCAATACAGATACAATAACGCCCCGAACCAAGCGGGGCGTCACACTGGAAATATTTACTCAAAAAGTAAACACTTCCTGATTTTCTGTGCGGCCTAGGGCCTAGCTTGGCGCGGGCTATATCCGTACGATAAAACCGCTGCGACGACTTAGCAAAATCACTTCCGCTAAACGCAAAACGCGCATTGCAAAGAATGCGCGACATCACATAAAGCAAGTAGAACGAATATCTCTACCTCTTTATAAATCTGCTGCCTGAAGGGTCACTATGTACCAACTTCATTTATGGCGACTATTATAGTGGTACGGCCGCTAATTAGCAACCTTAGTTAACCACTTAAAGCCTTTACTAACTGGGCTTTATACGCAAAAAAGCCAAGCTAACTGCTTGGCCTTTTAATTTGGTGCCGTGAGCGGGACTTGAACCCGCACGAGCATAGCTCACCACCCCCTCAAGATGGCGTGTCTACCAATTCCACCACCACGGCTTAATTTTTTAGTTTGGAACGTCCGGGTTGTTAGAACCCTTTTCTTCCTCAACAGGAACATCTGATACTGGTTGCTCAACGGTTTCTACCGCCGGTGCACCTTCTAGATTTTCCCATTGATCAGTTTGCTTGATTTGACCAGCAGTTAGGTTACCTAACACTATGCTCAAAACGAAGAAAACCGTGGCCAGTACTGTGGTCGTTTTAGTCATAAAGTTACCCGCACCCGATGAACCGAAAACGGTTGCCGAGGCACCAGCACCAAATGACGAACCCATGTCAGCACCTTTACCTTGTTGAATTAGCACGAAACCAATTAAGGCTAATGCAACAATTAAATAAACTACTAAAAGAATTTCGTACATTTAACTCTATCCTTTTGCACTTTCGCAGATGCTGATAAAAGCATCTTTTTTAAGACTGGCGCCACCAATCAGGCCACCATCTATATCTGCTTGTGCAAATAATTCACTACTGTTTTGTTCATTAACGCTGCCACCATATAAGATAAGCAGTCGCTGTGCGATTTCACTGTCTAGCGAAGCGATTTTCGCACGAATAAATTGGTGTACTTGTTGAGCTTGTTCCGGCGATGCGGTTTTACCCGTGCCTATGGCCCAAACCGGCTCGTATGCTACCACAGATTGCGATAACGCAGCCACACCTAATTTTTCAATCACCGCGTCAATTTGCGCGCTGATCACTGATTCTGTTTCGTTTTGCTCGCGCTGCTGCTCTGTTTCACCAACACAAAGCACGGGGGTTAAGCCCTGCTGCTGTGCCATGGCAAATTTAGCGGCAACATCCTCATTACTTTCGCCGAAAATATGGCGACGTTCCGAGTGACCAACCAGGGCAAAGCTTGCACCTAATTCTTTGGCCAGCGAGGCTTGAATCTCACCTGTATAAGCGCCGGATTCATATTCAGAAACGGTTTGAATACCCGTTACTACACCTTGCTGCGCCGCACTCGCAACTAGCAATGCGGGAACAAAAAGTGCCACATCAACATCTTGGCCAGCTACGGCTTTTAGCTCGGGGGCCATTTCATTAAGCAGCTCTAAGGAGCCATTTAACTTCCAATTTCCAGCCACCAGGGGCTTACGTGATGCCATGTTTTACTCCATGTTCGAAAGCGGGCGAGATACTAACTCGACTCGCCCTAAGTTACAAGAAGTTATTTTTAGAGCGCCGTTTAACTGCTCACACTTTCAACAACTTGCGCGATTTTACTGCTGTAATCCAGCACCTGATTTTGGTCTTCGGCTTCTACCATAACGCGCACTACAGGCTCGGTGCCTGACTTACGCAGCAGCACCCGGCCCTTGCCCGCAAGCAGCTCTTGTGCTTCGCTTACCGCGGCGAGTACTTCAGGGTTTAGGGTCGGATCTGTGCCCGGCTGGTAGCGCACGTTGATCATATTCATCGGGTACTTAACAAAGCCGTTGCCCAGATCGCGCAGGGTTTTGTTGCTGGTCACCATAGCGGCCAGCACCTGCAGGCTTGAAATGATGCCATCACCGGTGCTGATAAGGTCAAGGTTCAACACATGACCCGAGCTTTCACCACCGATTTTCCAGCCTTTTTCTTTAAGCAACGCCATTACATAGCGGTCGCCAACCTTGGAGCGTTCAAAACCAATACCCTTGGCTTTAAGCGCATTTTCCAAGCCCATATTCGACATCACGGTACCAACAACGCCGCCACCTAACTCATCTTGCTCATGCAGGGCACAGGCAATGATATAAACTATGTCATCGCCGTCGAATACTTCTCCGTGCTGGTCGACCATCATCACGCGGTCACCATCGCCATCGTAAGCGATGCCCACATCGGCACCCTCTTCAATTACCTTACGCTGCAAGGCGGCAACATCTGTGGCACCACATTTAGCATTAATGTTCAGGCCATTGGGTTCACATGCGAAGGGGATCACCTCGGCACCGAGCTCCTGCATTACCGCTGGGGCAATATGGTAGGTGGCACCATTGGCGCAATCGAGTACGATTTTCAAACCTTCAAGGGAGTGACCTTGCGGGAATTGGCTCTTACAGAATTCGATATAACGGCCATCGGCGCTCACCAGGCGGCGCGCTTTACCCAGCTTTTCGGAAGGTACACATTCCATGTCCTGATCCATCATGGCTTCAATTTCCAGCTCCACCGCATCCGGTAGTTTCAAACCTTCGCTGGAGAAGAATTTAATGCCGTTATCATGGTAAGGGTTATGAGAGGCACTGATCACTATGCCCGCTTCGGCGCGGAAGGTTTGTGTTAAATACGCCACCGCCGGAGTCGGCATGGGGCCAAGCAAAACCACATCTATGCCCGCGGCAATAAGCCCGGCTTCCAACGAGGTTTCTAGCATATAGCCGGAAATGCGCGTGTCTTTGCCAATTATCACTTTTTTTGTGCCAATTTTTGATAGCACTTTACCCGCAGCCCAACCCAGTTTGAGGGCAAACTCAGGAGTGATCGGGT
Organism: Pseudoalteromonas sp. T1lg10; assembly: GCF_002964545.1. Lineage (NCBI taxonomy): Bacteria > Pseudomonadati > Pseudomonadota > Gammaproteobacteria > Alteromonadales > Pseudoalteromonadaceae > Pseudoalteromonas > Pseudoalteromonas sp. T1lg10. Next base: position 243,328 of record NZ_PQBV01000042.1, on the reverse strand, counting down.
ATTGCCCGACCAGGCCACGAACACCGTCGGTGCCAAAATATTTTCTGTTACTCATTCTTGTTACTCCTGTACTCTTATTCTTGCGGCTGCACATCTGTGGGCCGTAACATCGCCTGGTGCACCCGCAGCAGGTCGACGGTTTCTTGAACATCATGAACGCGCACTATGGCCGCGCCCTTTTGCATGCAAATCAAGGCTCCCGCCAGGCTGGCGCTAAGTCTTTGGTCTGCCGGTCGCCCCAGCAGCTGCCCAAACATGGATTTGCGTGAAAGTCCGGTCAATACCGGGTAGCCTAGCTGTTGCAACTGCTCAAGCTCAGCCAGTAATTGATAATTGTGTTGCAATGACTTACCAAAGCCAAAACCAGGATCCACTATTATATGCTCGGCTTTAATGCCTGCGTCGATGCAGGTTTGCGCGCGCTCGGCCAAATAGCTGCATACCTCGGCGGTCACATCCTTATAATCCGGTGCATCCTGCATGGATCTCGGCTGCCCCTGCATATGCATAAGACATACAGGAACATCCAAAGCCACTGCTGCCTGCAACGCGCCTGGTTCCTGCAAGGCACGCACATCATTAATAATATCGGCACCGGCCTGAACCGCCGCTGTCATTACCACAGCCTTACTGGTGTCTATGGAGATCACACAATCGGATTGCGCGCGTATCGCCTTGATCACAGGAACAACCCGTTCGAGTTCTTCTTGCTCAAGAACGTCCGCTGCACCTGGGCGGGTTGATTCACCACCTATATCAATAATGGTGGCGCCCTGCTCAAGCATAGCTAAGGCTCTTTTGACAGCGTCATCAAAATCGTTGTGCTGACCACCGTCAGAAAAGGAATCTGGCGTGACATTGAGTATCCCCATCACCTGTGGGGTGCTAAGGTCGAGGAAGCGACCTCGGGGTAAAGATAACATGGCTACTCTTCCCTAAAATTAAAAAGCCCAGATCCCTTAGGCGAATGCTAAGTGAGGGCAGATAGATAAGATGATCCACAAGAAGGAAAAGCCCCAATATCTTTGGGGCTTGAATTTATTACTTGTCCTCTTCTGAGCCTGGCTTTTCATCTTGTGCGGATGAAGTGCCTTGCTCCGGGGCCGATTTGTCAGGCTCTGCTGCCACTTGTGCCTTGGTGGCTTTGCGGTCATGGGCATCGCTCGGTGGACGAACTTCACGACGCGCCATTAGGTCATCAATTTGCTTGGCATCAATGGTTTCGTACTTCATCAGCGCGTCTTTCATGGTATGCAGGATATCCATGTTATCACGCAGGATTTGTTCAGCACGCTGGTAGTTGCGATCAGAGAGTTCACGCACTTCTACATCAATTGCTTTAGCTGTCTCATCCGACATACTCATGCTGCGCGAACCGCCGCGACCCATAAAGACTTCGCCTTCTTCTTCAGCATAAAGAAGTGGTCCCATTTTGGCGCTCAAACCCCACTGTGTAACCATCTTGCGAGCGATTTGTGTCGCGCGCTCAATGTCATTACTTGCACCAGTAGTTACCTTGTCATCGCCGTAAATCAAGGCTTCGGCAATACGGCCGCCATACAAGCTTGAAATCATAGATTCGAGGTGTTCTTTTGAGTGACTTACACGGTCTTGCTCCGGCAAGTACATGGTCACACCCAAGGCACGACCGCGCGGAATGATTGATACTTTATATACAGGGTCATGCTCTGGCACCATGCGGCCAACAATGGCGTGACCTGCTTCATGGTATGCAGTCATTTCTTTTTCTTGCTCAGACATCACCATGGACTTGCGCTCAGCACCCATCATGATCTTGTCTTTAGCGGCATCAAATTCGGCCATGCTCACCACGCGCTTGTTACCACGAGCGGCAAACAAAGCGGCTTCGTTTACCAGGTTGGCCAAATCGGCGCCTGAGAAACCAGGAGTACCACGGGCAATCACGGATGCTTCAACATCATCTGCCAAAGGTACTTTGCGCATATGCACCTTAAGAATTTGTTCACGACCACGAATATCCGGCAAGCCTACAACCACTTGACGATCGAAACGACCTGGACGCAATAGCGCCGGATCCAGTACGTCTGGGCGGTTGGTGGCAGCGATTACGATAATGCCTTCATTACCTTCAAAGCCATCCATCTCTACCAGCATCTGGTTAAGCGTTTGCTCACGCTCATCGTGACCACCACCCATGCCGGCACCACGTTGGCGACCAACGGCATCGATTTCATCAATGAAGATGATACAAGGTGCTGCTTTTTTCGCTTGCTCGAACATGTCACGTACACGGGATGCACCCACACCTACGAACATTTCGACGAAATCAGAACCTGAGATAGTGAAAAACGGTACTTTGGCTTCACCGGCTACGGCCTTGGCCAGCAAGGTTTTACCCGTACCAGGAGGACCTACCATCAACACGCCCTTAGGAATGCTGCCGCCAAGTTTTTGGAATTTAGACGGGTCGCGCAAGAAATCAACCAGCTCGGTTACATCTTCCTTGGCTTCATCACAACCGGCCACATCGGCAAAGGTGGTTTTAACCTGATCTTCGCTCATTAGGCGGGCTTTACTCTTACCGAAGGACATAGCGCCCTTGCCGCCACCGCCTTGCATCTGACGCATAAAGAAGATCCACACGCCGATCAACAAGAGCATAGGGAACCAGGAAATGAAAATGCTGGCTAACAGGGACTGCTCTTCAGGCTGAACACCCTTAGTGTTGACGTCGTTTTTCAACAAGTCATTCATCAGGTCTTCGTCATACATTGGCATGGTGGTTTGGAAACGCTCACCGCTGGACTTAACGCCAGTGATCGAGCCAGTGCCGCGATCAATCACGACTTCACGTACAGCACCATTGCGCACATCCTTTACGAATTGGGTGTAACTGGTTTGTCTGTCAACGCCTTCAGAGCCGTTAAAGCTTTGAAAAACAGACATTAAAACCACGGCAATAACAAGCCAGAGTATTAAATTCTTTGCCATATCACTCAAGGTGTTAACCTCTTGTATCTAAATTAATTAAGTTCAACTTTTCCCGACAACTGTACTACAGTTTGTAACCCGTCGCTACTATATATACCTCGCGAGAGCGCGGTCTTGACGCATCGGGCTTACGGATTTTTACGGTACGGAAACTCTCGCGCACGTCCTTCACGAACTGATCAAAACCTTCCCCCTGGAATACTTTGACCGCAAAAGCGCCGTTTTTCTTCAATACCTGATGACACATATCCAGTGCCAGTTCGACCAAATACATGCTGCCGGCCTGATCCGTGCTCATATTGCCGCTCATATTCGGCGCCATATCGGAAAAAACCACGTCGACGTTTTTACCATCGATACGATCTAACAAGGCGTTAAGCACTGCCTCTTCGCGGAAATCACCTTGCAGGAAGTCGACACCGGCCAGCGAGTCCATGGGCAGAATATCACAGGCAATCACTTGGCCATTATCACCCACCTGCTGTGCCAGGTACTGAGACCAGCTACCGGGAGCGGCACCTAGGTCCACCACCGCCATGCCGGGTTTGAGTAGTTTATCTTTTTGCTGAATTTCTTCGAGTTTGAACACCGCTCGCGAACGCCAGCCCTGTTTCTGTGCCTCATGAACATAATGATCGTCAAAATGCTCTTTTAGCCAGCGCTTTGAGCTCGCCGAGTGCTTTTTATTCGTCATAAATTAACACGTAACTTAATAGTAATATCTGCTAGATGGCGTTAGAATACCTGTAATTCAAGCTCGAATCAGCAAAATTTATAAAATCTATGAAACTATCCAATAAACAAAAGCAGTATCTGAAATCCCTTGCGCACCCACTGAAACCTGTGGTTTTACTGGGAGCCAATGGCCTAACCGAGGGCGTAATCGCCGAAATAGACAGTGCTTTGGATATTCACGAATTGATCAAAGTGAAGGTGCCAACCACGGATCGTGAGACCAAGGCCCTGATTTTTGATGCTATCGTACGCGAAACCGGTGCCCATAAAGTACAAAGCATCGGCCATATCATTGCCCTGTACCGCCAAAGCGAAGACCGTAAGATTCAATTGCCACGCAATTAATCACCTCGCTTCATACCAAAAAAGGTCAGCAATGCTGACCTTTTTTGTTTTTGTACCCTGTTCTAAGCGGTGCGCGGCAAGGCCAGTACTTGGTCGATAAACTGTGTAGTAAGTTCACTAATCAAACCGCTTTCGGCATTAAGCAAAAGACTAAAGCCGACGTTTAAGCGTGGGATCACCACGATATCGGTTCTATAACCCTGGACCCAACCACTGTGGTAGTAGATGGTTTCATCATCATATTGGTAGATACGCCAGCCCAAACCATAATGAGCCTGATTAACATGCTCACCCCATATGCGGCGACGACGCTCTTTTGTGGTCAGGGTATAAGGCTGAACCTGAGTTTGTAGCGCCGCCGGTGGTAACACACTCGGGTACATACCCAATTGCGCCTTTAACCATTGCACCATATCCGCAGCACTGGCATTGACGCCCGCTGCCGGCAGCACCTTGTAATAGTTTTTCTTTAAACGTGCGGTATGCCAGCGTTTGCGTCCTCGCACATGCGGATAGGCATAGTTTTCATCCACTATCATGCCCTCATAACCTAGACTCGCATGGCGCATACGTAAGGGCTCGAAAATATCTTCCCGCACCCAGGTCTCATAGTCCTTACCACTGGCGCGCTCAATCACATCGCCAACCAGGGAAAACATCACATTCTGATAGCCATAACATTCCCCCGGTTCACACACGGGTTCAATTTTCAGCAGCTTTTCAACAATATCCGGATAAGACATGCGTGATTCTACTAGGTTGTCGTAGGCATTGGGCACCAGGCCGCTGGAGTGACTCAGTAAATGCGAGACCTTAAGGGTAGTTTTATAATCCGTGCTACGCAATTCAGGAATGTATTGGTGCACAGGGGCATCCAGCTCTATAACCCCTTGCTCGGCCAACTTGGCAGCCAGCGAGCCAGCAAAGGTTTTCGACACCGAAGCAAGGCGAAAACGCGTATTCACATCAACTTGGCGCCCTTTTCTTATTTTGGTTTTACCAAAACCCAAGGCAATGGAAGGATAATCCGGATGCACTATCGACAAGGCGGCCCCAGGCACACGCTTTTGTTTAAGCTGACGCTCTAAATCGGCAACATAAGAGTCAACAAAGCCGTGCCATTGATACGCATCGGCGCCTATGGAAGCTCCATAAGCAGGCAATAAGGTACTGAAGATAAGACAGAAAGAAGCAACTAAACTCTTGGTTTTCATTATTGTTGTTTTAGCGATAACAGTTCAGATTGGGTAAATATTATCATGAACTTTGGGTTAAACTCACGTACAATGCTGTGTGGGTGTACTCAAGTATGGGTGCCTAAGCGCAGCGACAAGGGAAACTAAGAGTTATAAATAGTATGATGAAGAATTCTTTAGCACTGGCACTGCTTGGCTCGGCAATTTTGCTCAGCGGCTGTAGCAGCTTACAAACGACTTCTTTGCAACAGGCGCAAAGGGTTGCTATGCCAACAAAGCCGAGTCTTAGTGAGCGCACCTATGTTCTCGAATACCAGGTTGACCATCAGCAACCTAGGGTCAAGTCGGTGCAGCTTCCGGCTCACCCTGTTAAACGCGGACAAAGCGTGGTAATCGAAAGCGAGCAAGTAGCACTGACAGAGCGCCTACGCGATCGCCTGGTGGCCATTTTCAACGATAAATCCCTTGCGGTGATCAATGACGCCAAACAGGCGGACTATATTCTTAGCATTAATCAGCTGGATATTAGTGAGGCCGACAAGGTGGATTATCGCCTGAGCAATAGCCATATCCTCGGCGATGGTAGTCTTATTGAAGAATTCGCCGTACGCCAATGTAGCAATATTTCTGGCTCAGTCAGTATGAAACTCTTCCACCGAGCTTCCAAGGATGTGGTGTGGTTTGCCAAATCATCCATTGATACCGCCAGCTTTCAACGCAATCCCTTGCGTTATCAACTGACAATCAGCGATTACATAGATAATTTGGAGCAGGTTCAGGAGTTTGTGCAAACTCACAACTCACCAGATGCGCTCGCCGAACGTGGCGATAAGCCGGCACCTAAAGCGCCTCGCTATCAGGTCCTGAGTAAAATCTCGGCACTGGAAAAAGTCGCCGGGTCCTGTAACGACACCGAGGTGAGTGCCTTAGTACCGGATCTGCACTACTACCTCAGCGGTATTTTGCTGGAGAAGATCAATATCAACTGATCGACTGGGCTTACCGGTACACCGCCGGTGAGCCCATCTACAATTTCTTACAGTTTTCGGCGCCCAAGCAACCTACTATAAAATAAAAAGCCTGAAGCCATGCCAATTCGTACCCTACTCGCCCTGTTTTTTTTGCTTATAAGCCAACCTAGTTTGGCAACCAACCGTTATTATTCAGACAACCGTTTGGAGCCTCAACCAGGCTTTAATTGGGATTGGAGCATAGGCGCCGGTTATTATATCGAAGACTCCTATCTGATTGGCCTCGACTCCTACGATGACGGTATTGAGCCGGATTTAAATCTGGTGATCAGCTATAACAACTTCTATCTGGATATAGACCATAGCCAGTTAAGCGGCGGCATGGTCATAGGCTATTCGCTGGTCGATAAGTTCGACTGGGGCCTGGATATTGTCGGTACCAATGTGCAAGCTGGATTCGATGAAACCGGCTTGAAAATCTATGACAGGGATGTAGTAGATGAGCTCGCCGGTATCGACCGTCGCCATTATGATTTCGATGTAGGGCTGAGATTATCGCGCCGATTTGACGACATGCAACTGTCATTTGAGCTGATGCATGATATTACCGGCACTCATAATTCATGGATTTTCAGCAGCTTCTTAACCCGTATCAGCCAGTACCGGAATTGGGAGCTGCGCACAGGTCTGGGTTTTAACCATTATGGCGGCGATTTCACCGATTATTACTTTGGTATTGACGCCCATGAGGCCACCGCGCAGCGCCCCATCTACCAGGCCCACGCATCCCAATCCCTGGTGCTGGAATTTCACGCCGAGCATCCCTTATCACAAAACTGGGTGTTTTTAGCCGGCTGGCTCTCCACCTTATTTTCCTCTGAAATAAGTGACAGCCCGATCATTTCTCAACAATACCAGCATAAGGCCAAGGTAGGCGTACGCTATGTTTTTTAGACTCAGCGCCAGCCTTAGTTTAATGTTTGCCCTGCCAAGCTGGGCGGCGCAGCCCGAGGCGTTGTCCGCCGAACTACCCACCTTGCTCAGCACGCCAAACACCTGTGTGGCACTGCGCCAGGGGCGCACCTGTTATTCCGATATCACCCTGAATTGGCAGGTGGACAACGAAGAGCGCTACTGTATTCGCCAAAACCAAGCCACTAAGCCCCTGCATTGTTGGCAACAGCAACAACAAGGCAAACTGGTGTTTGAATTCGCCAGCAAGACGGCGCAGGGTTTTGAATTATTTCATGTCACTACGGGCAAAGTGCTCGCCCGCACCGAGGTACGAGTGCAGTGGGTGTACACCAGCGGCCAGAAAAAAAGGCGATGGAGGTTATTTTAATGAGTCAGCAACCCCTTATTTTAGTGGTCGAGGACGACCCTTCGCTGAGCGAGTGGATGCTTGAGTTTCTTGCTCAAAACGGCTATCGCGTGGGCCTGTGCGACAAGGGCAACGAGGTCGAAGCCTATGTGCGCGAACACAATCCAGATTTAATCTTACTCGATATTATGCTGCCCGGTCTCGACGGCGTTAGCGTGTGCACCCGATTACGTCAGTTTTATCAGCAACCCATTATTATGCTGACCGCCCGCGATGAAGAGCTCGACGAGGTAATAGGGTTAGAAGTCGGTGCCAGCGATTATATCGCCAAACCAGCCCGTCCTCGCGTATTGCTGGCCAGAATTAAGGCCAGTTTACGGGATATGGCCGACGATTCTCAGCCATCCGCAGAGCCGATGCATATTAAAGTGGGGCAATTGCATATAGACATGCAGGCGCACCGCGTGACCCTGGCCGAGCAAGCGGTGGAACTCTCTCATGCAGAATTTTCGTTGCTGGCCTATCTTGCCCGCCACGCCGGTGAGGTGGTTGACCGAGACTCTGTGTTCAAGGCCATCAAGGGTCGCGAATATGACGGCTTAGATAGAAGCATAGATGTGGTGATATCGGCGCTGCGCAAGCGTTTTGATGGCAATGGCGAGCAGCCGCAACGAATAAAAACCATCTGGGGCAAGGGCTATTTATTGGTTAAAGATGCCTGGCATGCGGATACTGCCGACTAGGCTCACAGGCTAAGAGGCGGCAATGAAAAAGCTCTACTTATCCTTATTGGCCACGGCGCTGCTGTCTGTGGTACTGCTCAGCTGGTTGATCGATGGCATCGCCAGCAACAACGATGAGCACAATGATTTTAATCAGCAGCAAGCGCTCCTAAGCGGCATGCTTTCCTACCTGGCCAGCTATCCCGCAGAGCAACAACGCCAGCAACTGACGACGCTCAACAGCCACTTTAACTTGAATATTGGCTATGCCGCCAATAGCGACCTTGCCTTACCCTCACCACTGCGCCAACAGCTTTATCAAGAGCAAGGGCTAACCTTGGCCGATGAGGAGGGCCTTTACTTGGTACGCTCCACGCCACAACTGGCCGACCATCACCTCACCATGCGTTTACCCAAACCGGCCAGCTCTCACCATGATCTACTGCTCACAGTTCTGTTTTACTGTGGCTTTAGCCTGTGCATGTGGTTACCCCTAATACCTCTGACCCGGCGCATTACCACCTTGGCCAATGCCGCGACGCGATTTGCCAAGGGTAAACTCGACACCCGCATTGCCAGCAGCCGTTTTAGCTATACACAACAGCTTGAGCGCAGCTTTAACTCCATGGCCGAGCAGATCAATGCGCTGTTGGCGGAGAATAAACTGATGGCATCGAGCCTCTCCCATGATATTCGTACCCCCATCGCCTGTCTGCGCTTTGGCCTTGATGCCGCCCTGGACAGCGAAGATGAGCAAAGCAAGCAGGCCTACCTGACGCGCATGGAAAAAGATCTCGATACCATGGAGTCCATGCTTAAGAGCTACCTCAGTTTTGCCGCCCTGCAACAACAGAATATTGAACTTAATTACAGCCGCACCGAACTTTACCCTTATTTACAAGAGGTAGGTGAGCAGTTACTACCCCAACTAGGCGGCATACAGGTGCACATAGACTGCCCCCATCAGCTGATGGTACAGGCCGACCTGCATTGGTTGGCGCGCTGTATCCATAATATTCTTACCAATGCCCTGCGCTATGCCGACAACCAGATAGTTATCAGCGCCTACACCGAAGCGCAGCAATTACACATCAGCATTGCCGATGATGGCCCAGGCGTCCCGGCGCAAGAGCGCGCGGCTGTGCTTAAGCCCTTTTATCAAAGCGCTAAGCATCGCAATCAAAACGGTTATGGTTTGGGCCTGGCCATTTGCCACAAGGTGATGTTGTGGCATCAGGGCAAGCTGCAGGTGGGTTCATCGGCAAAATTAGGCGGTGCACAATTCACCTTGATACTGCCGATGTAACACAGCGTTTACATCGCTCTAGCCCACAGCACATTGCTAATGTGGCGGCGTCGCCCTAAGACCGGGCATTGCGCCGATAGCATGGAAATTGTTCGTATCGCGCGCTTTACCCCGGCTACAGTGTACTAATTGCCGCTTTGTGCTTTTTATTTCACGTAAATTACAGTAGATTTAGGGCGCAGTTCACCTACAGAGAAATATAATAATATGAGTGCGTCGCGTGGGGAGTTTAGCTCCCGTTTTGGTTTTATAATGGCCGCTGCCGGTTCGGCAGTGGGACTAGGTAATATTTGGGGCTTTCCCACTCAAACCGCCTCCAATGGTGGCGCCGCCTTTGTGCTTGCTTATCTGGTTCTAGCCTTCTGTTTAGCCTATCCCGCATTAATGGCCGAGCTGGTTGTTGGCCGTTATGGTCAGGCCAATGCCGTAAGTTCGCTAAAAAAAGTATCCAAGCATAAGTGGCAACACCCACTGGCATTCTTAGTTGGTTTTGGCGGCATTATCTGTGCCGGCATGATTTTAAGTTTTTATGCCATAGTTGCCGGTTGGATGATCAGTTATACCGCTGAGCCCGTTGCCCAACTGGTGGGTGCTCCAGAGGCAGCAAACTGGCTGACGAGTCAATCCTTAACCCGTAACTTACTCTTTGCTGGCGGCTTTATCGTGCTGACAGTGATGATCATCAGTAAAGGCGTTGAGAATGGCATAGAGAAGTGGTCAAAGCGCTTGATGCCGGCCTTGCTGGGCATTTTATTTGCGTTGATCGCCTATGTAATGAGCCAGGACGGTGCCAGTGAAGGCCTGCGCAATTACCTGCTACCGGACTTTAGCGCCATCTTTGAGCCTACGCTGCTGGTGAGTGCCCTGGGTCAGGCGTTTTTCTCGCTGTCACTGGGTACCAGTGTCATGATCATTTACGGCTCATACATTTCTAAACAAGAAAACCTGGTTACTCTGGGCGCCTCGGTAACCCTTATCGATGTGTTTATCGCCTTCGTTGCCGGTTTACTTATTATTCCGGCCATGTATGTGGCACAGGAGCAAGGGGTACAAATCTTTGACGAAGCGGGTAAGTTACTCTCGGAAGACACGCTCGTGTTCCAGGTATTGCCAGCCCTGTTTGATACCATGGGCAGCGCCGGTCTGTTTGTGGGTTTTGCCTTCTTCGCGCTAATGAGTATTGCCGCCCTGACCTCCTCTATTTCCATGTTAGAAGCTCCGGTGTCTTACACGGTAGAGAAATTTGGCCTTGACCGTAAACCGGCGACCTGGACCATAGGCGCCTTCATCGGCTCAATAAGCACCATCATATTGCTTAACTTTGAACAATTGTTTGGTTTAGTGATCGCCATCACCACTCGTTTTGGCCAACCGCTACTAGGCTTAATGTGTTGTGTTTTTGTTGGCTGGATCTGGAGCCGTGCATCGCTGCTTAAAGAAATTCAATCCGGCTGCCCAGAAGCCGCTAACAGCTGGTTCTGGAAGATTTGGCCCTGGTACATCAAGTTTGTATGCCCAGTGTGTATCGCCCTGGTGTTTATTAACTCGCTACGTTAATTCAAGGAATACCGAAAAAGGCCGCACTCGCGGCCTTTTTTATCACCCCTTTTCCTTAAATATGCCTTATAAAACAAGCTAATTGCTCATTGGACGTGATGTACCTATTTTTCTATGCTAGCATCCATTTGCTTTCACATTGAATTAACAAGTACATAACAAGGAAATACACATGAAAGCCATTATGGTTTTTTTATCTACCCTAGTACTTACACTGGGCCTAAGCTCCAATGCTAAGGCTGCAGAGTACGAAATCAACTACCCTAGCGCCAGTTCATCAGTGCCCTACCCGGGCCTGGACCTGAACATGGTAAAAAAGATAAAGGTCAAAACATCGAACTCACTTCATACGCCCGAGCAATCACTGGATGAACTCGAAATTGTTTTCGAAAACGCAACTAACCTAGTCGTTAATGGCTTTCAAAAAGAATCTAGCTACGGCCCAGATCTATATAAAGCCATGGTCAACGATGCCTGGGTGTACAGTAAAGTGTTAGTCACCGTATTTGCATCTGACAAAATTAGCGGTGGCAGAAACCTCACTATCGAATTACAGGTCATGGAAATGACCAATGAGCTGAACGAACTAAATTACTCGCATGGCCTGATGATATTCAACGCTCAAGGTATCTTAAATGACGTCACCCCGGTGACGGTCGCCGATATCGAAACCATCAGCTACCAAGATAAAGACATGAGCCTCACCTTGTATCAAAGAGCCATGTTTGACGAGTTCAATGGCGAAGGCTTTAAGATAAAGGTTAACTGGATGGGCAACGGAGAAAAAATAATTAACATCCCTGCACCCATTTCGAGCGAAGAATATTCATTCTTTAAAGCGGCTGATTTGGAGATTCAAACTGAGACATTCCCTGATGGCTTCACTGACCACCAGTTTAGGATCAAGTATCAAGACCCGTTTGGCTACACCCAATACACGCCGTTTGAACCGTTAGCCCCATACATAGATCAGGCTTTCCAAAGCTACCCCTAATCTAAGAGAACACCAATGGTGAAAGCCGGAAGCGGAGCCTAGGCTCCGCTTTTTTTTGCGGTCAAAGAATTAATCTACACGATTTCAATTAAATGCGGGAAAAATGAAGGCCCTAAATCCAGAGGTTTAATACCCGGCTCTTTCATCATTTATAACAGTTCCATATCCTGATGCTCTATGCCGTCTTCTAGATAAGGCTCGCCTTTAGTTTGAAAACCAAAGCCGCGATAAAAGTCGAGCAAATAGGTTTGTGCGCTTAGCACCACGGTGCACCCGGGACAGTGACTGTGGCACAGGGACAGAGCCTCCTTCATCAGCGCCTTAGCAAGGCCCTTTCCACGCCATTGCTTGACGCAAAGCACCCGCCCTATGGCTACCTTTTCCCCTTTACTTATACAACGGGCATAAGCGCATAACTGGCCGTCTTGATACCCCAAAAGATGCAGTGTATCCGCTGCGATATCGGCATCATCCAGTTCAGGGTAAGGACAGTTTTGCTCAACCACAAACACATCAACGCGGGCGCGCATCAGGGTGAAGAGCTCATCAGTGCTTAGCTCATTAAAATGTTTATGCAGCCATAGAATACTCATGGGTTACTCCGACAGTTGCTCTGACAAAAAAGCCCAGCTAGGCCGGGCTTTCGATTAGTTTTTATTAATAACCGAGGGCTATCAGTGAATTAAGCGCTCAAGCTGGTCGCAAATCTGCGATAGATTCACATGATCATGCTCTATGGTGAGGTCGATATAACCGTCAGCACGAAATGCGCGGTCAAGCTCAATCAGCACATGGGTTTTATGGGCCTCAGGTACAAAAGACAGCTCCACTTCCTGAATGCCGAACATACCGCGATTTCCCGGGCGGTATTCCAACTCCTGATAACAACCTGAGGTCGACTGAAAGCTAGGAGCGCGCAGATAACCCTTTTCCACGTCGGCTTTAACCAAGGAAAAGCCTAGCTTATCCATGGCCTGCATACAGGTTTTGACCGCCTCATTAGGATAGATGTGCAGCACATCACGGTCGCTGGCATCAAGGGCCAAATCAATATTCAAACCGGTTTGTATCCACACCTGAGTCTGGTTATAACCGGCACTAAATTCGGTGATCGGCGTTTCCGAATGCAGTCTTGCCTCAAACGGAATACGGTGCTCTTCACCCGGTTGCAAGGTCAGCTTTTCACTCACCCGCCATTTATCAATAACATGGTTGGCAAAGTAGGCGCCGTCATCCGCTTCTACTTTGACGCGAGTCATTAATGCCAATTCCAGACCAGAAATATCTTGTTCGACATCACCGCCTTGAATGATGATTTCGGCATGAAATTTTTGTCCAGGGTGCAAATGCTCGGTTTGTAGCACTGTGTCTACTTTAGCCGCACCAATACCAACTGAAGCCAGGATTTTTTTAAACATAACTACTCCTGTTTTAAGATCCTTTTGTCGCATCTTAACCACATTTTTATGACCTTGTCAGTGAAAAGTTTAGGTTAGCGACAAATAATACCAATTCACTTAAATAGCTAATCATTCTAGCGGGCTAAATATCATGCTAACGGCGTTGGAATTTTTCTATGTAGAATGTACATAAGAAAAATTCCGCCTTGTTATCACATCATTTATCCAGCGCTATCTCTGCTCACATACTTAACAGAATTGGTATAATCAAATTTTTGCCCGTAATGGGCTAACGAACTATAAAGTCGCATATTTTCATCAAGCCTGGCTTTCGCTACACTGTTAGCATATTGACTATAAAAAGAAATCTATGGAACTCATCTTTTTCGCCGTTGCTTTTGTTTGCGGTTTCGCCGCCTACCAGGTAAAACTGCCGCCCATGGTAGGCTTTTTAATTGCCGGCTTCGTCTTGCATTTCGCCGGCTATAAAACCATGAATTACTAAACAGTATTGCCAGTTTGGGGATCACCCTACTGCTTTTTAGTATCGGCCTTAAACTGAAAGTCTCTAGCTTGATGAAGGTACAGGTCTGGGCCCCGGCAACGGCGCATATAGTCCTTAGCACGGCACTGTTTGGCGGCTTTTTACTGCTGCTGGGTATCTTTGCCCTACCGCTGTTTGTGGAATTAAACTGGCAAACCGCCTTATTGCTGGGCTTTGCCCTTAGTTTCTCAAGCACGGTTTTTGCCGTTAAGGTCTTGGAAGACCGCGGTGAAATGGCCAGCCTGCACGGTAAAATTTCCATCGGTATCTTGGTTATGCAGGATATTTTTGCGGTGCTTTTTTTAGTCGCCAGCACCGGCAAGCTACCTAACTATTGGGCTCTTGCCCTGCTGGTATTGTTGCCACTGTTTCGCCCGGTTATGTTTTGGATCCTAAACCGCTCAAAACACGGCGAACTGCTGCCGCTATTCGGTTTTTTCTTCGCCCTGGTCGCGGGTTATCAAGCCTTTGAGTTTGCCGGTATTAAGGGTGATCTGGGCGCATTGATCCTGGGCATGATGTTTGCCAGCCATAAAAAGGCCAGCGAATTAGCCAAGTCCTTATTGAGCTTTAAGGACATCCTGCTCGTCGGCTTTTTCCTCACCATAGGCTTAAACGCCGAGCTAAGCTTTAATGCCCTGGTCGCCGCCTTGCTGATTGTTTCAGTACTCGGGATCAAGGTAGCGCTTTATTATATTTTGACCAATTCTGTGCGCCTGCGCGCCCGTACCTCTTTGCTTAGCGCCTTTACCCTTGCCAATTACAGTGAATTTGGCCTGATAGTCTGCGCCGTTGCCGCCAGCACTGGCTGGGTGTCTTCACAATGGCTGGCGGTTGTGGCTACAGCGGTGGCCATCACCTTTATTATTGCCTCGCCTCTTAATGGCCGCGCCAACGATATCTATGTACGTATGGAAAACTGGCTACTGCGTTTTGAAAGCGATACTCGCCTTGAGGAAGAGTTGCCGGTTAACCTGCACAACACCCGTATTGTGATCTTCGGCATGGGCCGTATAGGAACCGGTGCCTACGAAACCATAGCCAGCAGTTTCCCCGATGCGGTGGCCGGGATCGATATTAAACCGGAAGTGGTAGCTCGCCATGTTAAACGTGGACGCCGCGCCCTGACAGCCGATGCCACGGATCCGGATTTTTGGCAACGGCTGAACCACTCCCAGGTGGAGATGGTTATGTTGGCCATGCCTAAACACAATCAAAATATCTTCGCGCTACAGCAACTCAAGGTCTCGGGCTATCAGGGTCAGGTGACCGCCATTGCCAACTACCCGGATCAACAAAAAGAATTGCGCGAGCTTGGCGTCGACTCTACCTATAACTTCTACCTCGAAGCAGGTAGCGGTTTTGCCGAGCACGTTAAGGAAAAAATCGCCCTTAGCTAACTCTACTCATCTTCCAGGTGATAACTCAGGCTCTTGAGTTATCACCATATTTCTGCGAACTCAGCACATCAGCCTGCGCTCATTCTCACCCTATTTACAAAGCTTTACACGGCAACTGGTCATAGCACTCAAAAAAGGAGTACACTTAATTTCCAGGCTGATATAAGTCTCTATTTTTAACACAAAATTTGAGTTCACTTACGCCAGCATTAAGGAAGGTTTTTGCGCAGTACCCAGGTAGGAGGTGGTATGTCCATCAACAAAAAGATGACGACATTACAGGAACCAGATGCACAACAGTTGCAAGACGTGCAGTTACAGCTTGATTCTCTTCAAGATGCGGGGGTGACACCTCAGTACATGCGCTACGTGTTATTCCAGAAGATGCTGGATGTTTATCAGGTGCCTAAAGATCATGCAATGCGTACCAAGAGCACGCCGACGCGTTTAGACGACCCAGATTTAATCGGTAAACTCAAAGAAATGGGTTTTGCCAAAGCCAAAACATATCACTAGTTTATGAGGGCCTATTCCCTCACTTTAATAGGCTGGCAATGCCCGTCGCCAGCCTATTTTCCCCTTACTCCACCCTAAATTCACCAATAGCGATTAGCTAGGATTCTGGCTGTTTTTGCACCTTGCTCTTGAATCGTTGCGGCAACAAAGTGGCAAAAGAGTCTACAAAGGGCTTGGTATAAATGGCCCAAATAGAATTGTGTCCGGCATCGTATTGACCAACGCCTATATTGATTTTACCCACTTCATCGGCGCGGATCAGGGTGCCAAACAGTCTGTCCCAAATTGCCAGAGCCGAGCCCAGGTTAGTATCAAAATGAGCCGGATTGTCACTGTGATGAATTTGATGTTGGGCCGGGCTAATAAACCATTTTTCAACGCCCTTGCCCCAACTCAGCCAGACATGGGAATGCCTTAGGTTAGAGCCCATGGCATTAAAGGCAAAAACAAAGACGTTGGCACCGAGAATATCGAACATCGACAAGGTATTACCAAAAAGGTAGTAGCACAGCCCCACCACTAGACCTTGCGACAAGGCCATACGACAGGCATAAAGGTAGCTTTCCAGCGGATGCGAGCGATAAATGGTAAAAGGTGTCAGCACCTTAGCGGAATGATGAACCTTATGGTAGTGCCATAAAAAGGGGATCTTATGCAGGGCATAATGCAGAATAAAGCGCGAGAAATCATCGGCCAAAAACAACAAGATGGTAAAGATAACCACCACACTTGTCTCGCTTAACGCAAATGGCCTGGGCTTGCCAAATAGAGCTTCGAGCACCTCGGTGGTGCCCAGAGCCACCGGCACCATGGTCAGAACCACAGGAGCGAAAAGCAAGGCCTTGAGGATACGGTTGTAAATCCAGAGCTGGTAGTCTTGGCGGGCACTGGGGGCCCACCAGATCTTTTTTGCAAACACATAGCGCAAAAAACCACGCGGAGAGGCTTTGCCTTGACGCTTGGCATAAACAAACAGGGCTAATAGCAGGGCCATGATGATATAACCAATAAAAATACGTTTATTGGCATCAAAAAGATAATCAGGCGTTTGTGCAATACTTTGCCAAATTGTCTCGATCATGACCCTTTCCTAAATATACCAATTCACTTAAATAGTTACATACTTAACAGAATTGGTATTAAAACTGATACTTGTAGCCAATCGATAAAGTACGTGGCTTGCCAGGGCGAGCCCCGTAAGGACGGCGGCTGATGATCTTATCCTGATCGAACAAATTATCAACCTTGGCATATAAGCGGCCGTATTGACCGAGCTCGTAATGCGCAGCCAGATCCACCACTGTCGTGGCTGGTACTTCTTCCCCGGCCAGAGCCAGTTCAAAGCCCTCATAACCTACACCTGCGGTCTCAGGCATATCACTGACATACTTAACCAGCATATCCAGCGCCCAATCCTGATGTGCCAAACCAATGCTTAAAGTAGCCTGGTGTGTTGGCAAATAAGGCAGACGATCGCCCTTACGAATATGGCCCCACTGCACGAATTCGGAGAACAGCTCTTCTTTGAATTCGCTTTGTGTGTAGGTGTAAGTCAGACTCATTGGGATATCCAGATGTAGATTCAACGGATAGGTTTGCGCCAATTGTGACTCAACACCCCACACATCCACTTCACCGCCGCTAAATTCACGGTCAAGCTGGCCTTGAGAACCACAGTTTGATTGACCACAGCTTTCGATCAAATTCGAATAATCGTTAAAGAAGCCGATCACTTCAAAGCGGGTCACGCCATCGTTAAAGCGGCCACCGAACTCGTAGTTAACGCTTTTCTCAAAGTCATCTTCACCGGCACGTACGGGAGCCGCAGGGCTCGACGGCACAAAGCCCTGATGCACACCGAATAACAGGCCACTGTCTTCGTTCAACTGATAAAAACCGCTGACGCCCGGAAGCCAGATGCGAGTGGTCTTTTGCTGATAGTCATCGGCGAAATCCGGCTTGTCGTTTTGGTACTCCATATCCATCAATTCACCGCGTACGCCCAGGCCCAGAGTAAGCTGGCCTAGTGTCACCTGATCTTCCAGGTAAACCGACCAGGCATCGGTCGATTCGGTATTCTCGGTGGTGAAGTGACGAGTATCGGCAACCTTGGTATTAAAGCCATCCACCATGGCATAGGTGTCTTCAAAATGGTTACGTTCTATTTCGTCCTGATGGAAACGCACCCCAAAGGAGACCTTGTGATCCATGCCAAACAAAGCCGTGCGCCAATTACCATCGACCTGAATACCCTGGGAATAGTATTCGCGATCATTGGTGCCCATGCTTAGGTAATAGGTGGTTTCACCGGCAAGCACGGAGTCACGTTGACCAGTGATCACCTGATACTGCTCTTCATACACATCAGGGCTGGCGAGAATATCGGAGAGGCTGGCACTGGTGTTGCCAACGCCGTTAAGCTTAAGCCAGGCTCGCTCATAATCATTACGATAGACACGCGTGGTCAAATCAAAGTCTTGGCCACTAAGCTGATGGGTGAACATCACCTGGGTGTGCTCTGTATCCATTTGCGCCGGTTGCGACGCCGCATAACGACGGTATGGATTTTGTGCATAATCGCTGTCGGTTAGGCCTAAGTAGGTTTCGTCCGACAATTCATCGGCATAAGAGAGCTTAAGCTCAAAACGCTGATCAAAACGTTCGCCATCAAGCTGATAGTCAAGCTTCACCAAGAAGTCGTCTTTTTCAAAACCTGTGTCGCCGCCGCCATCAAGCTCCTTGAAACCATCGCTTTCTAAGTGCACGCCCTCAACCAAGAAGCCAAAGTTACCCTGGCGGTCGCCGTAATAACCATGGGCCTTGTTGTAACCATCTCCGCCCACGGCTAGGTCGATCCCACCGGTGGCATAATCAGGCACCTGACGGCTAACCAGGTTTAGGGTACCGGCCACTGTTTGTGGACCATATTTAATGGCCGCAGGGCCTTTAAATACTTCCACCGCAGTCATGCGGGTGGTTACCGGGAAGTAATAGGCAGCCGGCGCCGAATAAGGCGCGGGGCCTATTAATACGCCGTCTTCTAAGATGGTGATCTTCTTACTGCGCTCAGGAGTCACGCCACGAAAGCCGATATTCGGGCGCAGACCAAAGCCGTCTTCTTCACGAATATTGACGCCAGGCACCTGTGACAGGACGCGGTGAATATCATCAAATTCGAACTCTTCGAGTTGTTCTTCACCGATCAAAGTCGCAGAGCCTGCTTCGGTGCGCAGCTTGTCGTGGTGGCTGATAATTTGAATATGCTCAAGGGATTTTTTTTCGTCGGCAACTGCGTTAAATCCCAGCGCCGCGATGCTTACGGCTAAGGCTAATTTACTGTAGTTCATGGTCTTCCTTAGTCGTTATCACCGGCAGAAGTAGCCGGAAGCTCAAGAGCAAGTTCGTTAATAAAGTCGTTTTTCAGCTCATCTGTGATGGCCTTCACCTTGGTATGAACGTCACGTACCTGCTGTTCATTGTCGATAAGCGCGCTGGCCAGGCTCGAGTCGATGGCGGCTATCACTGCCTTGGTCTCGCTAATGGCCAATAACATGCGCTCCTTGGTGGCCGTCGCCTGCTCTTCATCCAGATAATCGTCAAAACCCACCAAGGCCTCCTGGCCTTGCTGCTGACCCACTAATAGGGCTTCAAACGCCAAGAGGTTAGCCTGAATATTGGCAAGCGAGCTTTTTGCATCCAGGCTTTCCACGTCCTCGGCACAGGCAGAGGTGCCGCATGAGTTAGGTAAAATACCGATAGGCTCGGCCAGCTTCTTATCCTTGACCATTTCGGTCAGGTAGAACATAGCATCGGAGATATGGTTTAAGGCAACGTGGGCGTTTTCAAACTGAGAGTTAGGCTCACCGGCGCTTTTCAACTGCGCCGCAAAACCGTTGTCGCCTTGCCATTTATTGAGTAACTCCTCGGCGGATACGATCAGGTCGTCTGCGGCGGTAACCGCATATTCGCAGCGCGCCACCTTGCGCTCAAGGTCGGTTAAGCTATTCCAATCGGCCAGCGCCTCATTGGCGATGCTGCAGTGATGATCGTACTGGGGGTTAAACAGCACATGCTGCAGCGCAAACAAACCGCGGCGAGTGGCGGTGCGGGTGCTGATATCGTAAGGACGGTTAGGGTCCAGATTAATCACCCCATCCTTGTGATAGGCCACATCCTGGTCGATGCCGCAACGGCTGATCGCCGGCCATGAATAGATGCGGTTACGCAATTCGCCACTGTTGCTAAGAAGTGGCCCCATTTGCATCACTTCCACCTGCTGCCAGGCACCCATGGTATCTAACCAGGCATTTTGCGCCGCACTCATCGCCGCTAACGCCTGCTCCGAGCTGCTTTCTATGCTCGCCTGTTCAAGGGCGCAGTAATCGGCAATGGCAGTGCGCTGAGCTTGCGCCTGGGTATAAAACAGGCTGTAAGCCGGGGTAATGACATTATCGACCAGACTGGCAACCAGCGCCGCTTCATCGAAAGTGGTCGGGTTGGTGATCACCCCTTGATCGCCGCCATTATTAAAGCCTTCGCCCTGTGAGCTTGAAGTGCTCTCACCACAGCCTACTAGGGCCAAGGTCAGGGCAAGTGCTAGGGTTTTAACGCGAAAATTCGCAGTAGTCATATTTCATCCTATTTAGCCAAACTCCCAGTTGCTGGGAGGTGCTGAAAACGACAAAAGGCCAGGCGCGAGTAAGCTCGCGACTAGCCTTTAAAGTTATTATATGGGCATGCTGCCTTGTTTCATTGCTTACCAGTTAGCAACATTGTCGGCGTTAAAGCCGTAGATGTTTTGCAGTAAGTCGCGGGCCGCCATTAAGTTCGCCTGATAATCAGCAATGGCAGCAGCATCTGTCACTACCGGCATATCGCCTAGCAGAGTATGCAACTGGGCAAATTTACCTTCATTAGCCGCAGCATTAAACGGCGAGAATGGGCTGAACTGAAAGTTCATGGCAAAGCCCTTCATTTCCGAGAAATGCTTAGCCAGATTAGCAAAGTCCTCATCTGTATAACTATCCTCTGGATCCGCAGCAATACCAGCGGCAATCATGTCTAAGTCAGCATGCGTCTCGTTGATATAGTGCACAACGGTAGCGGCAATAGCGTTTTCCCAGTTAGCTACGGCGATATCTCGCTGTGCTTTTAGGGCATCCATTTGCTCAGTGTTAAGATCAGCGCCTACGTTGTCGTTGATAATCTTACGACCGGCGATAAAGGCATTCATGGCCGCCGCCGAGAAATCTGTGGTTACTGTGGCGCCACGGTCACGCTTGGCGGCATTGGTGGAGTTGCCCCAGTTGTATTCTGAGGTAAGGTTGATCTGACCATCGCCTGAATAGTCGTTATACCCTGAAGCGAAGGCCTCGCGACCACCTTTACCAGCAAGTTCGTCATCGCTGTATTCCAGGTAGTTGCGCGCCGCACCGAAGTAACCAAAGCCTTCATCGAACTGGTGCTCAAGTGCTGTATATGGCTTACCTTCGTCGCTCACCTTGTTGTCTGCCTCAAGACCTTGATCAAGGTAATCATCGGTACCTTGCGAGAACATCAAAGCGCCAAGAGTATGCTTTTGAATTAGCTGGTTTAAATCTAAACCCGACTCTGTGATATAAAGCTTGGTGATGCTGTTGTCATCTGGGTCGACCAGCATTTCACCGCCGTTGTATTTATCGATATTGGCGGCCAATAGATCAAAGTAATGGAAAATCAAACCTTCAGGCGTCTTGTCCTGTGTGCCGAAATCAGTCCAACCCAGGAAGTTACCTTCTTCCTGCCAGGCTTTGTGCATTTTGTCCAGGCTGTCTTTACCTGCAACTTTTAGACTAAGCTCTTTGCCCGAAGAAGAAATTTCTGCAAATGAGCGCTGCTTAGTTTCTAGGTCACCCACAAATTTAAGACTGCCGTCTTTAACCGTTTCATAATCACCCCAAAGCAGCATTAGCTGCTCTCTAACTTGGCTACCAGTTAGACCATTAGTAGTTACATAATCACTTGTTAGCTGACCAATGTAATGTTTAATTTCAGCCGAGAGTGCGTGGCGAGCGATCTGGCCGCTGTAAGATACCGATGAACC
The DNA here is from genome assembly GCF_002964545.1 of Pseudoalteromonas sp. T1lg10. NCBI lineage: Bacteria > Pseudomonadati > Pseudomonadota > Gammaproteobacteria > Alteromonadales > Pseudoalteromonadaceae > Pseudoalteromonas > Pseudoalteromonas sp. T1lg10. The sequence continues at coordinate 221,266 of NZ_PQBV01000042.1, read as the reverse complement.
AGCACTCAGTTTAGAAGCAAATTCATAGATGTTTACGCCATCTTGAGCTTCAACATCGTCAACGCTAATGGTCAATTCTTTGCTAAAGGTTAAGCCACCTGCGTCTGTTACCGTCACTGTCACCTTGGCATCGCTTTGCTGCTCAAAGTTAAGGGCGATGCCCTCTTTTAGCTTTAGGGTGGTGCCATCAACAATTTCAAACAGGGCTTCATCGGCCGCTAATGAAAAGGTTAAACCCGATGTGCTGTCATCCGTTGCGTTTAGTGTCCCTACCACAAAACCTACCTGGTCATCATTGACCAAGCTTGCTGAAACAGCAATATCTGTAGGAGCTTTGTTTACCGGTGGAGGAGTCGTGCCCTCGTTATCCGAGCCAGAGCCACCGCCACATGCGGTCAGGCCTAAGGTTGCTGCTAGTACAGCGGTAGTCAGTAGAGATTTGCGCAAGTTCATGTTGTCATCCCAAGGTAGATAATAATCATTCTTGTTTGTAATTAGGGGCACATTATAACGATACGCAAATAACAATCAATATCATTTATTAATTTATTTAAATTAAGTTATTAGTTTTGATAACACCTGTTAAAGAAGTAGGAACTAATTGAGCTTTGACTTGTTTTGCGGCAGTGACATAACGAACTTAGCACCGCCTAAGGCGCTGCTATCAACACTGATTTTACCCTGGTGCCACTGCACTATTTTTGCCGTTATGGCCAAGCCTAGGCCATAGCCGCCGGTGCTTTTGGCACGGCTTTGGTCGAGACGAATAAAGGGTTTAAAGATATCGGCCCGTTTTGATTCCGCGATACCGGCGCCATCATCCTCAATGTAAACATCGCATTGCTCCTCATTGGAACAAATGCGCACCTGAATATGATGGCGGGCATGCTTGATGGCATTGCCAAGCAGGTTTTGCAGGGCGCGGGCTAAAAAGTGCGGATCGCAGCGATACAGGTTAGGTTGCTCGTGCAGCACCTCTATATGCACCTTGCTGTCAAAGTTCAGTTTTTCCACCATGCTATCGACCAGCTCATTAAGGTCGACCAGTTCCAGCGCCAAGGTCGGTCTCTGTGCATCTAAGCGTGCGTAGTGGAGCATTTCGCTGACTAAATTTTCCAGCTCGGTAATATCCGAGGTCATGGACTGCATATACTTTTGCTGCTTTTCGTCGCTGCCCTGCTCTAGCATGGCCAGAGCAAACTTAAGCCGTGCCAGGGGCGTGCGAAATTCATGAGAAACGGATGATGTAAGCTCACGCTGAGCATTAAGCAGGCTATGAATGCGCTGCTGCATCACCTGCAAGGCATCGGTGATGGGTAATAAGAAGGAGCGACCCATTCCACTGACATTAATATCGGTGCGGCCATCCACCTGTGCACAAGTTTCACTGAGTTTATTAAAATCGCGCCACAGCATTAGACTCCACAGCCCTACCGGTGCGCCAACCACCAACAATAACAGCAAATAAGGGCCGACAAAGTTCTCGCCTGGGGCCTTAGGCAATTCTACTGGGCCTATTTGTAATAACTCTTGATCATCAAGAGGCACATACCAGAGCAAATGCTCTTCGGCATCGAAAACATGCACGGCCTGCGCCTGTTCAAGACGCTGCTCAAGCTCGTTCGGGAGGGAGATATCACTGCGCTGCAACAAACGCATGGGGTATTGACTATTAATATACTGACGACCGAGATCGCTTTGCGCCAGGGCTTTAAAATTGTTGCCCAACTCCATCGCCAAAGGTGTCGACTGCTCCTCTGTGGGCCATAGCCTTTCTATGGCCCCGGTCACTATGACCAGAGAAACAATAATATATAAGTAGAGGCTGACAAAGAGTTTGCCCAAGCTAGTTATTCACTCCAGGCGTCGCTGACGAAGAGATAACCTTGTCCCCAAACCGTCTTGATTTTATAGGGTTTATCACTGTTATCGCCGAGCTTTTTACGGAGCCGCGAAATACGCACATCCACGGTGCGATCTAAGCCATCGTATTGGCGGCCAATCATCTGCTCATGCACATATTCACGGCTTAACACCTCACCGGCATTGCTGGCAAGCAACCATAAAAGCTCAAACTCATGGGAAGTAAGGGTGATCTCACCGCCTTTTAAGGTAACGATACGGCTGTTTTTATCGATTTTCAGCTCGCCGAAGGTGACGCTTTGCACCACTTTATCTTGCTCTTGGGTACGGCGTAATAAGGCGGTAATACGTGCCAACAATACTCTGGGCTCTGCCGGTTTGATCACATAATCATCGGCGCCCAATTCCAGACCGATCACCTGATCGAAGTCTTCACCCTTGGCGGTCAGCATCAAAATAGGGAAAGAATACTTATCACGCACTTCGCGGCATACGGCAAAGCCATCTTTGCCCGGCAGCATTACGTCTAAAATCATCAAGTCCACTTGATTCTTTTGCACATAATCCATTACCTCGTCACCGCGAGATAATACTGCCACATTGAGATTATTCTGTTGTAAGTAGTCCCGGGTTAGCTCCTGTAGAGCCAGATCGTCTTCGACTAAGAGTATGTTCGCCATGGGCCAACTCCTGAATTAAAAAAAACTCCACACGGAACGTAAGCGTCGACGCGAGCTGCGTAACGTTTGTAATTCCAGCTGGGTATCTACGACTAATTCGCCTGTGTGCGCATGAGTGAGGGAGTATATGGCGGGTAACTGAACCTCGGCTTTATACTGCCACAACCCCTGTTGCTGCGCGGGCCAGCAGCCCAAGGTGCGCTTATTTTCCAGCAAACACACCGGTATGGCTTCGGGCAAAGTCCAGCGAATATTGACCTCAGTTGTACAGGCCTGTTCTTTGTTTTCAACCACACAATATTGTGGCGAGATCTCCAGCAGTTCGTCACTGTACGCGGGCATGGCTGTCATTATCATCACACTGCCGATCACTGCTGTTGCCGCCACACTCATCATGCTAAAAAAGGTGCTTCACACCGATAAATAAGGTCAACGAAGAAGATTCCTTAAACAATGGGCTGGCTTTGGCCTGAGTATCGTAATCGATATAACCTAAATGCATACGCAGCGCATTGCGTTCGTCGACTATATAGCTAACGTCTATTTTAGCATAGGGCTGGACACTGCTACCAACAAGAATATCCGCATAACCGCCTGTTTCTTCACGACTTAAGCCATAAAAATAGTCGTTCTGCTCGCTACTGCTGTAATTGACGCCAATGTTGGGCTCCAAAACCCATTGCTCAAACCGATACCCCCAACGCCAGCTTGCTTGGGCGCGCCAGCCGCGATAAACATCGCTAACATCCGCCAAAGCCTTGACCTGAAACTGTCCTATCGGGGAGAAATAATGATATTCAAAACCAGCATCGAGAGCCCAATGGCGTTTATCAAGGTCATCGACTCTTACTCTTGCCGGACCTTCTGCTGCTAAAGGAGTATTACTGTCTATTTGTTGCAGCGCAAATACACTGCTGGGGTGCCAATCGACAAAAAATCGTGTTTCCGGGTTAACTTCGGTAATAGCGCTGAGCACATGCGCGTCTTGGTTAATAAAGGTGTAACCCAGCTGATTGTTGTCGAGGTACCAAGTATCTGTGTAATAGGCGATATCGGGAACCAGATACAAGGGCACATCATCGCCGCCATAAAGCGGATTGGTCATCATCCCATAGCCGATGTTCACGCCAAGATGCCATTGCTTTAAGGGTACCTCATTGGCCTGGACGCCACTGCCAAACGCAGCCAAGGCGGCACTCAACACCGAATTATGAAGCCCTAAACGCATATGCTTTCCCGAAAATAAAAGTGCCGCTATCCTAGCAACAGTCAAGGTTTTGTTCAGTATGCAATAACAATCATTAACAAATCACTTCATTTTGGTCACTTAGACGCCATTTATAATTGCTCAGCCAACTGCCAGCAGGCGCCGAGCACAGGCTCAGACAGACGCCGTTGCAAGGCCACCAAGCCAATTTCAAAAGGCGGCGGCGCATCGCCGACTTTGACTATCTGCACCTTATCACTAAACGGACTGTTCTCTAACACCACCTGCGGGATCAAGGCCACCCCTAAACCCAAACTGACCATGGACACCAGCGCTTCATGGCCACTGACCTGGGCATAAATGGGCGGCTGTATCCGCCTTGTTCGCCACCAATTAATCAAGCGGGTGCGATTTTCCCCCTGCTCGGGAATAATAAAAGGAAGTTGCTCCCAGGCAATCGCCCCGCCCTGATTGATCTGCTGGCTCACCTCACAGGGAATTTTTGGAGCGATAAATACCAGCTCAGACCAACCCAAACGACAAAATGCCAATTGTTGTGCCAAACGCTCGGGCCTGGCGGCGATGGCGACGTCTTCATGATGATCTAATACCCGCTCCGGCGCCTGAGCCGGGTCGCCTGTATGCAACTTCATTTCAATTTTGCCATGGCGCTGACGCAGTGCCGATAACAAAGGGTTTAAAAAGCTGTAGGCGGCACTGACGGAGCAATAAATACTGAGCTCACCGGCTACCTCCTGCTCCTGGCTCAGGCTGGTTTTGAATTGCTGCCAATGAGCCAAGGTGCTTTTGGCATATTGAATAAAATGCATGCCTGCCGAGGTCAACTGTACCTGACGGTTGTCACGCACAAACAGTTCGCTCCCTACCTCCTGCTCTAGCTGCTTAATGTTGCGACTCAGGGTCGAGGCACTGATATAACAGCGCTCGCTGGCGCGACCAAAGTGCAAGGTCTCGGCGAGCGCCAAAAAGTAATGGAGTTGCTTATGTTGCATGGCCACCTCATTTCAATATCTGCAATACAATAATGCAAATATATCATTTTACGCAACACGCTATTTTGCCTACATTCAATAGCAGACCTATTTGCAGCACTTCTATTTTAAGGACCGACAATGGCAAATTACTTTAACTCTCTACCGCTGCGTGAACAGTTGGCACAATTAGGGCAATGTGAATTTATGGACCGTAGCGAGTTTAGCGACGGCGTCCAGGTACTGCTTGGCAAAAAACTGGTCATTGTCGGCTGTGGTGCTCAGGGCCTCAACCAGGGTTTAAATCTGCGTGATTCGGGCCTAAACGTTAGCTATGCGCTACGTGAGTCGGCCATTAGCGAGCAGCGCCAATCATTTCTTAATGCCAGCGAAAATGGCTTTGTAGTCGGCACCTATGAAGAGCTTATCCCAGATGCGGATCTGGTATTAAACCTGACTCCGGACAAGCAGCATAGCGCCGTAGTTGATGCGGTAATGCCACTGATGAAGCAAGGCGCCACCCTGGCTTACTCTCATGGCTTTAACATAGTTGAAGAAGGCAAGCAGATCCGTGATGACATCACTGTGATCATGGTGGCTCCTAAATGTCCGGGGTCGGAAGTACGTGAAGAATACAAGCGCGGCTTTGGTGTGCCTACGCTTATCGCCGTTCACCCGGAAAACGATCCACAAGGAAAGGGCCTGGCTCAGGCTAAGGCCTATGCCGCGGGCACAGGTGGCGATCGCGCCGGCGTTTTGCTGTCATCCTTTGTGGCCGAGGTAAAATCGGACCTTATGGGTGAGCAAACCATTTTATGCGGCATGCTACAAACCGGCTCACTGCTGTGTTTCGATAAAATGGTGGAAAAAGGTATAGACGCCGGATACGCCGCCAAGCTAATTCAATACGGCTGGGAAGTGATCACCGAAGCACTTAAACACGGCGGCGTGACCAATATGCTTGACCGCTTGAGCAACCCGGCAAAATTAAAGGCCTTTGCCCTAAGCGAAGAGCTGAAAACCATTATGCGCCCTCTTTATAACAAGCATATGGATGACATCATCAGCGGCGAATTTTCCAAAGGCATGATGGCGGATTGGGCCGAAAACGATGTTAAATTACTGAGCTGGCGTGCGGAAACGGCAGAAACGGCCTTTGAACAGCAAGAAAATAGCGATGTACAAATCAGCGAGCAGGAGTTTTTCGACAACGGTATCTTAATGATAGCCATGGTTAAAGCCGGTGTTGAATTAGCCTATGAAACCATGACGGCAGCAGGCATTAAAGACGAGTCGGCCTATTATGAATCGCTCCATGAAACGCCGCTTATCGCCAATACCATAGCCCGTAAAAAGCTTTATGAGATGAATCGCACCATCTCTGACACCGCTGAATATGGCTGTTACTTGTATAACCATGCCTGTTTACCCCTGCTACAAGACTTTATGCGCGATATCGACACGGATGTGATCGGCCGCGGTCTGGAGCAAACGGACAATGGCGTTGATAACCAAGCCTTGATCCAGGTGAACGCGGCGCTGCGTAACCACCCGGTGGAAATCGTCGGCACTAAGCTGCGCAGCTATATGTCTGCGATGAAAAAAATTGTATAAACAGCACCCTTAAACGCTGTGACTCCCTTCAGCCCTGCCTCTATGCGCAGGGCTTTTTTCTTTAGAATCAAACACCCATTCATGCTTTGTAACAATTCACCTGCCGGTGAAGCATCAGCCTCCACTATACTTAAGCGAGTATTCTTCCAAGGATTGGGGTCTAAGTTTTAGATACGCCTGAGCCGTGGAGGTTAGTATGCGCGCCTTAATTACCCTGGTTATCCCACTTTTGCTGTTATGGGGCTGCAATAGCACACAAGTCACAGAGCTTCCTGCACCGCCTATTAATTTGGCGCAACACCCGCAGCTTCAGGCCCAACCGGTGGAAAGTTTGGAGGAAATATTCGCACTAACCAGTACGATGAAAGCCCAGTTAAATAACGTCTTTGCCACCCGTTCTGGTAATCTCAGCGCCACCAAGCGCTTAATGATGCTCATTTTGGAAAACGGCGACAAAAGCGTGCGCTATCAATCCGGTGCTACCCTGACCGCAGCGCAAACCTATAAACAACTCAATGCCAACTGTTTGTCGCTGTCCATTTTGGCCTTTAGCATGGCCGAACACTTGGGTCTTCAGGGGCAATTCCAGCGCGTACATATACCCGAGTACTGGGCCCTTAATCGCGGCTATAACCTGCTCACCGGCCATATTAACCTGCGCTTATATACGCCGCGTCGCCGTAATGACGTTTATGAACTTTACAACGCCGAACGTGAGGTTACCGTGGACTTTGCTCCGGATTTATCCGGCAGCCAGTTTAAAATCACAGACATCACCAAAGAGCGCGTCGCCGCCATGTTTTATAACAACAAGGGCGCCACCGCCTTGGTAGATCAAGACTATGAGCGCGCCTACAGTTACTTCTATGCGGCCACACAAATGGATCCCTATTACTCCGGCGGCTGGGGGAATTTAGGCATCCTCTATCGTTTAATCGATGACTATGAGCGCGCCGAGCGCATCTATCAATACGCCATCAATATCGACAAGGATAACAACACGGCGCTCGGTAATCTGGCGATTCTGTATCGTCATACCGGGCGCGAACAACTAGCCGAGGAGATAGAGCATAAGCTGGTGCAAATGCGCAAAAACAACCCCTACTACCATATAGCCCTGGGTAACGACAGCCTGGTACAAAAACAGTACGCTAAGGCACTTACTCACTTTCGTAAGGCGCGCGAACTGGACGAGCGCATTCACGAAAGCTACTTCGGCATGGCTCACACTTATTACCTGATGGGCGATATTAAGGCCACACGCCGCTACTTGCTGATGGCGCAAAAGCGGGCGCAATTTGACTATGATAAATTGCGTTACCGCGGCAAACTGGCAAGCTTGGAGCTAGTAGCTAACAATCGATGAAGACACTCATATTTTTAGCCACGGCGCTTATTTGGCTGGCGGCAAACCCGGCCATGGCAACAAGTTCACCCCAATGGCACAGAGATTTAACCTACCTGAGCAGCGAAGATCTGGCCGGGCGCAAGGCGGGCAGCAATAGCGGTGCCCAAGCCGGTGATTATGTGCAAAGGCGGCTACAACAATTGGGATATCAAACTCAGGTGCAGCCCTTTGCCTTTAAGCAAGGCTTTTTTCAACAGGGTCAAGGGCGTAATATTATCAGCAATGATTGCCTGCAAAATTGTGTAGTGATCAGCGCTCATTACGATCATTTGGGAAACTCAGGACATAATTATTACCCCGGAGCCAATGACAATGCCTCTGGCGTCGCCGCTATCTTGTATCTCGCCGAGCAGTTGCATCCGCTGCGTAAGCACATCACCTTTGCCGCCTTCGATGCCGAAGAAAATGGCCTGCATGGCGCCAAACACTTTGTCGAAAACAAAGACCATGATGCGGTGCGCCTTAATATTAATCTCGATATGCTTAATTTACCGCGCGCCAACAGTCGGCTTTTTTTCTATACCCGAGAGTCATTATGCCCGATAGCGAAAAGGCATTTAGATAACAGCCCAATAAGAACCCAGTTGGCCAGGAGCAACCGCAGCATTAATCGCCGTCTTGATGGCGAGCGTATCGACTGGCTAAGGGCCAGCGATCATTGGGCTTTTGCCCGGCAAAAATTGCCCTTTATCTTTGTCACCGCCGCAGATGACCCCCATTATCATCAAACAAGCGACACGCTAGCGCAGATCCACGACGAGCGTTATGCGCAAACACTGCAATTATTAACCCAGTTTATTGGGGAGTTGCTAGGATCTCGGTGCGATGATTTTCATGTTCGTGAATAAACTTTTCTTTGCCGGCACGACTACGCTTTTTAACCTCGTTCTCTAGTTTACAGGCAGCGCTGCGCGTGCCCACAGGCATAGTGAAAACCAAGGTGAGCGGACCCTTGCCCTTGAGGTTTTTCGCCCCCTTGCCCTGCTCATGGGCCTGCAGGCGTTTAACGACATTATTACTGACTCCGGTATACCAATGACCGTATTTTGTTTGCACAATATACAGCCACCACAACTCGGATTTATCTAAACTCATTAAACTAATTACCTCGGTTAGGGTCTTATACCAATTCACTTAAATAGCTAATCACTCTAGCGGGCTAAATATCGTGCTAACTGTGTTGAAATTTTTCGATGTAGAATAACATAAGAAAAATTCTGCCTTGTAATCACAACATTTATCCAGCGCTATATCTGATCACATACTTAACAGAATTGGTATGATTTATGATTTCGCGCTTTACCTTCGGTGTCGAATGGGTATCATGCTAACAACAATAAATAAGGACTGATAATCGAACATGCAGTGGTTTAAACAGTTTTCGCTGGTAGCAGCCATCGTTATTGTATGCAGTAGTTTAAGTGCATGCTCTAGTTGGGTCTACCGCATCAATATTCCCCAGGGAAACTTTCTAGAACAATCCGACGTTGATAAATTACGTGTTGATATGACCCGCGAGCAAGTGCTTTACGTGCTTGGTAAGCCTGTTGCACAGGATGCTTTCGACAAGGATACCTGGTATTACCTTTATGTTTTCAACCTTGACCGCCAGTCCGAACAACGCAAACAGCTGAAGCTGCAATTTGCCAACGAGCGCCTGGTGAGCATCAGCTCGGAAGATTACGAGCAACCAGAAGACTTTAATACTCCGCTTGAACAATAGCGAACTGATTTAAAAAACGCAGCCCAGGCTGCGTTTTTTTTATGCTCAAGCTATTATCTTAACCCTTTAACCTTAGTCACCGCTTTTCACCTTGGCGCCAGTGATTTTATTGGCTCGGCCTTCTTCTTTGGCTTTTTCTGCGCGTTTACGGCGCGCCTCTTTAGGATCGGCAATAAGTGGACGGTAAATCTCTACCCTGTCACCGGCCTTAAGCTCGGTATCCAGCTTGCAGGTGCGGTTCCAAATACCCAGGGTCAGGTTTTTCATATCAATTTCCGGGCACTTTTCCACTATTCCCGATTTCAATACCGCTTCTTCGGCTGTGCTGCCCTTGGGCACTTCAACACTGAGCACGGTTGCTTTATCGGGCAAGGCAAAGACCACTTCAACTTCTATCATTAACGCTCTCCGTACACCACTTTGGCGCGCTGGGTAAAAGCCTGCACCATGTTTTTCGCGACCTCATTAAAGACGCGACCAAAGGCCATTTCCACCAACTTGCTGGCAAACTCGAATTCCAATTTAAGGCTCACCTTGCAGGCATGCTCATCCAGGGGCATAAACTGCCAATGACCATGCAAATGCTTAAAGGGGCCATCCACCAAAGCCAGGGCTATGGTGTGCTGCTCGGCATCAAGCGTGTTTTCGGTGGTAAACCACTTTTTTAGTCCGGCCTTGGATATTTCCAGTCCGGCGCGCATATGATTTTGCTGCTGTGCAAACACCTTGGCGTCACTGCAATGGGGTAAAAACTCCGGGTATGCATCGACATCATTGACCAGGTCGAACATTTCCTTGCTGCTATACATCACCAGCGCTGATTTTTCTATTTGTGGCATAACCTCTCCTCACAACAGCGCAATTCTAGCAAGCTTTAGGGCCAGCCCCAAGGGGCATTCGCAAGGCAGCTGTATAGGGTTAATATCAGACCCCGCATCAAGCTCCAAGCAGGTAATAAAAAACTGGTGTAAATACACATACAATCAGTATAATGGCGCCACTATGGCAAAGAAAAAAACAGCAAAATCGACCTCAAATACCATCGCGCTTAACAAAAAAGCGCGTCATGAGTATTTTTTACACGATAAATTCGAGGCCGGCCTTGAGCTTCAAGGCTGGGAAGTGAAAAGTATTCGCGCCGGTAAGGTAAATATCTCCGAAACCTATATTCATATAAAGAACGGGGAAGCCTACCTATTGGGGAGCCAAATCCAACCCCTGAACAGCGCCTCAACCCATACCATTTGCGATCCCATGCGCTATCGCAAGTTGCTTTTAAATAAGCGTGAAATTGACCGGCTGATCGGCGCTACCGAGCGCGAAGGTTACTCTTTAATTGCCACCGCCATGTATTGGAAAAAATGCTGGGTGAAATTGGAGTTTTACCTCGCCAAGGGTAAAAAGATGCACGATAAGCGTGCCGATACCAAAGAAAAGGACTGGGCCCGCGAAAAAGAGCGAACCCTAAAGCACAAGGCAAAATAAAGCGAACCCAGGTTCGCTTTTTTTATGCCCCTTACCTGCCAACCTGTCTAGAGCCATTGCCTAGAGCCACAACCTAGTAACAAAATATTGCATTCCCCTCGCCTGTAGCGCCCACAAGCGCCGCCCTTTCTGCCTTTCCCCCGTAATCGTAAAATAATCTACACGCTTTTTTACAGATTCAACCAAAAGGTGCATTGCTTTATCCTTGTTAACAATGTTAATTCTATGTTTCTACTAAATTTCTACTACACTCCTACGTGGATATTTAGCAGTAGATAATTATGACAATGAAAAATCCCCACAGGGATAATAATAAGGATTTCAGGATGAGAAAGTTCACACCCAGTGCTCTTGGCACGGCACTCACCTTGGCTTTAGGCACCGGCGCGCTATCCGTGTCTATTCAGGCCCAAGCCGAAGAGGCAACCACAGAAAAAGTCGAACGCATCGAAGTTACCGGCTCACGTATTAAACGTACCGATATGGAAGGCCCTTCACCGGTACAAAGTATCGGCAAAGAAGACATTGCCAATATGGGTTACGACAACCTGCAACAGCTGCTAGAGCGTATGCCAGTTGCCGGTAATGGTACCTTCTCGACCCGCGGCAATAACCAGGATTCAACCGCCAATGGTGGTGCCGCGGTGAGCTTACGTGGTCTGGGCCCAGATGCGACCTTGGTGCTGATCAATGGTCGCCGCGTTGCTATCAGTGCCTTCGCCGAGAGCATTACCAACTCTTTCGTTGATATCAACTCGATCCCAGTGTCGGCCATCGAGCGCATCGATATCTTAAAAGACGGCGCCTCGGCCATTTATGGTTCCGATGCGGTGGCCGGCGTAGTCAACGTGGTCCTGAAAAAGGACATCGAAGGCATAGAGGTCAACCTCGGCTATGGTGGAACCACGGGACCAAACCATGAAGAAACCACCGCCAGTGTGGTCTGGGGTACCACCAGCGCCAAAGGCAGCGCCTCGGTTATTCTCGATTACTTCAAAAACACCGGCCTTGAATCCGATGAAATGGGCTCCTTAGGCACGGCCAACCAATCACCTTACGGTGGTATGGATTTTCGCTCATCACGCGGTTTTCCGGGTTACTTCTACGTCGATGGCGTGAAAACCATTGACCCAGATTGCCCAGCCGACAGCGCCACCGCCAGCGGTAGCTGTTTATTCGATTACGGCCCTTATGGCTTTATTACCCCGCCTGCCGAGCGAGTGGGTGCCATCGCCCAATTCGATTATAAATTCGATAACGATATCACCGCCTTTATGGAAATCGCCGCCCAGCACAACTCCTCTAAAGCCGCTGGTGCACCCACGCCATTAGATGAAGATGCGGGCCTAACGGTTCCAGGTAGCCACCCAAATAACCCATTTGGTCAAGACATTGAGATCGGTCGTTACCGTACCGTAGATGCCGGACCGCGCCGCTGGGATATAGAATCAGACACCCTGCGCCTAGTTGCAGGTCTGCGCGGTGAAATCAACGACTGGGGCTGGGAAGTAGCAGCACAAAAAGGTCGCAGTAAGTCCGAGCAAAGCGGTGATCGCTCCATGGGTTGGGTTCGTGTTGACTTCCTACAGCAGGAAATCGATGCCGGTAACTATAACCCCTTCGGCGGTGTACAGAACTCAGCTGAAGTTATCGACCGTATCACCACCAGCCTGGTACGTCGCGGTGAGTCGCATATGACTTCATTCGATGCCAGCATCAGCGGTGAAGCCTTTGAGTTTAACGAGCAGACGGTAATGATGGCGGCAGGCCTTGAGTACCGTGAAGAAGACGTCAGCGACGTACCGGATGATCAATTCCAGCGCGGCTTGATCTTCGGCACCGAGTCGGTATCAGCAGCAGCGAAACGCGACCAGTGGGCAGCCTATGTGGAATTCTCAATTCCGCTAAGCGATCAGCTTGAGCTACAACTTGCTGGTCGTCACGATGACTACAGCGACTTTGGTTCAACAACTAACCCGAAAGTCGCCTTTAAATGGGCACCAAACGGCGAGTTCTCTTTACGTGGCTCATGGGCTCAGGGTTTCCGAGCGCCATCATTGGCACAAATTGGCTTAGGTCCATCGGAAGAGAGCCAATTCTTCGTTGATACCTATCGTTGTCAGGCCACGGGCCAAGACTGTGACTTACTTGACTACAACATCGAGTTTGCCGGTAACCCGGATCTGGAAGCGGAAGAGTCGGAATCTTGGAACCTAGGTGCTATTTGGGCGCCTGTTAACGAGTTCGGACTTTCAGTAGATATCTGGAGCATAGAGCAAGACAATAAGATTGACGAGCAAGACTTCGGTAGTGTTTACAACACTCACTGTAACGACCAAAACAGCACTGTGTGTGTTCGCCTTCCTCCTGCTGCAGGCCAAAGCCTGGGCGTGATCCAACAGGTGCATAGCACGTTTGAAAACGTCTCCTCGCAAGAAGCCTCGGGTATCGATATATCCACCAACTATAAGATGGATATGGACGACATGGGTCTGCTCAAGTTCAACCTTGAGTGGTCATATATGCACGAGTTCAACAAAGATGGCCGTGAATATATTGGCGAGTACGAGTACCCGCGTCACCGTGGTTTATTCGCCACCAACTGGGAGTTCCAGGACTTCAATGTCAACATGAACATCAGTTACGTCGGCTCGTTTGAAGATACTCCTGATATCGATTTCGACGGTGCCCTTGATTTTGACACCCAGAAATCACGTGACGTTGACTCGCACACCCTGGTAGATATTCAAGGTGCTTATAACTTCAATGACGATATTCGTATCTCTGTGGGCATGAACAACGTCTTCGACGAAGAGCCACCGTTCGCTATTGGTGATGGCGATTCCGACCTTTACGGTTATGTATCATCGGTACACAACCCCCGTGGTCGTTATATCTACACCAACCTGACATGGCGCTTTAACTAATACGCCAAACACGACAAAGGCCGCTAAATAGCGGCCTTTTTATTTGCGTTGTGATACCTGAGCTAGTTAGCCGTAGGTATATGAAGCTTGAATACCCAGCGGAATACCCAGACCCCAATAAGCCAGTAAGAACAGGCTCCAGCCTACGAGGAAAGCGATGGAGTAAGGCAGCATCATGGCAATCAGAGTACCTATACCTGTGTTTTTAACATACTTCTGACAGTAGACCACTACCAGCGGGAAGTAAGGCATCAGCGGAGTAATGATGTTAGAGCTGGAATCCCCGACGCGATAAGCGGCCTGAGTTAAGTCCGGAGAAATATTCAGCTGCATCAGCATAGGCACAAAAATAGGTCCTAGCAGTGCCCATTTCGCCGAGCTTGAGCCTACAAACAGGTTTACAAAGGCGGTTAAGAAGATGATACCGACTATGGTCACCCCACTTGGCAGCGACATAGACTTAAGTACCGCAGCCCCTTCAATGGCTAACAAGGCGCCGAGATTCGACTGCGCAAAGGCGGCAATAAACAAGGCACAGAAAAACGCCATAACTATATAGTAGGCCATGCCTTCCATGGACTTGGTCATGGCCATAATCATGTCTTTGGAGCTCTTAAAGGTACCGGCAACAAAGCCGTAGACCGCTCCGGGTATCCAGAACAGCAAGAAAATTAGCGGCACTATGGATTGCATAATCGGCGCACTAAAATCCGCCAGATTGCCATTTTTGGCACGCAGCGGTGACGTATCTAAGCTCGCGACATAGGCTAACAAGGCCAAGCCGGCCAGCATAACGCCGGTGGCGATTAAAAAGGCTTTCTTTTCTTTACCCGTGGCCTGATCAAAGGCGGGCAGTTCATCGGTATTACCGTCCACTTCTGAGCTTTTCAGACGCGGCTCAATAATTTTGTCGGTGATATACCAACCCACCAGCACGATAAAAATGCTCGACAGTGAGGTGAAGTAATAATTGTTAAGCGGGTTCACTTCCATACTCGGGTCGATGATCTGCGCCGCACTTTGGGTAAAGCTTTGCAGTAAGGGATCTATGCCCGATGGAATAAAGTTGGCGCTAAAGCCGCCACTTACCCCGGCGAAAGCCGCGGCAATACCCGCCAAGGGATGACGCCCCATGGCATAGAAGATCACCCCGGCAAGCGGTATTACCAGCACATACCCGGCATCTGTGGCTGTGTGCGAAACAATACCCACCAAGATCACCATGGGCGTCAGCAGCGCCTTAGGTGTGCGTTTAAGCATTAACTTAATGCCGGTATTGATATAACCGGAATGCTCGGCCACACCCACACCCAGCATGGCCACCAGTACCACGCCTAAGGGTGCAAAACTGGTAAAGGTTGTAACCATGGAAGCCAAAAAGCCCGCCAAGGCCTGGCCAGTAAGCAGATTATTCACCACTATGGGGGCTTTAGTGCGTGGGTCGATAACATCAAAGGTCACGCCCGAGAAGGCCCAGGATAAAACCCAGATAAGTAACATAGCGAAGAGGAAGATCATCGCCGGATCCGGCAGTTTATTCCCCACTCGCTCTATGGTGTTAAGGAAGCGCGCGATTGCGCCGCCTGGTGCAGCTCCTTGCTGGTCACCGTTATTATTATTCATATTGTGACTCCTAATACCAATTCACTTAACAGAATTGGTATAACCTAAAAACAGTCACTCGGGCACTGGGCCCGAGTGAATAACAACAAGCAGCCTACTTGAAAATTAACATAAAGGCTACATGCTAAAGCATTAGAACGAACTAATGCCTGTAAACTAGAAATCCTTGGCTCTTAGCTGGCCAGGGCTTTCACCTGCTCCCAGATCACCACTACATGGTCGCGATCTGTGTCGGTTAATTCGCCATTATGATAGGCCTTAACCAGGCTCTGCTCGATTTGCTCGTTTAGCTCCTGTGGGCTTAGAGCCAGGTTTTCTACTTGGGCATAGCCCACGGCCAAATCAAAGTGACCGCGCAAATAGCCGCCGGCAAAAAGCTGGTCGTCATCGGCATGCTCAACCAGGTCGTCAAAAAAACGCTGTGCCGCGTCTACATAGTTTGAATAAGGCATTACTGCTCCTCATTGTGGCCCACGGCATAGAGCACGTGGTCATTAAAACCTGTGGTTACTTGGATATAACCGGATAATTCGTCGTCCAGGGCACTGTCGCCGGTATCACAAATCAGTGGCCGACCTTCAAGGGCCTGTAGCTTGCTCTTGGTCGCCACCACGATAATATTCTCTTTGCCTATGGCGCGAATAAGCGCCGGGCTCAATTGCTGGTTGCCGCGACCAAATAGGTGACCTTGACCACCTATCAGGGTGATCACCAGCTTAGTCGGCTGGTCTTTACAGGCCTCGAGCAACTGCTGCGCCGTCATATCCCGGCCAATTAATTCCTGGTCTTTTACCAGGTCAACGCCAAGCAGGGTGTTGTCCAGGCCCATTTCTTCCATTACCGCGGCCACGGTTGAGCCGGAGCCAATAATATATTGCCAGTCTTCATCCATTTCGCTGACCACATAGGCGGCGATATCGGCAAGCACCAGCTCGTCTACTTCTTTGCCAGCGCCGTTTTTCACCGCCTGCACATAACGCAACTCGCTTGGCACCCGCAGCTCGCCATAGCGCTTGGCGCGCACCGCTCCGGCCCTAAAAGCATCTTCGTCTATATCCATCACATCGCTTTCACTGAGGGTGACCAGTTCGCCCTTGACCAGCATTTCCACCACACGGCCTGCCGCTTTGGGGGTGATGGCATAGACGCCGGAGTGAATTTTACAACCGGCGGGAATGCCCAAGGCAGGTACTCGCTCACCAATGGCATGACAAAGATTGCGCGCGGTGCCATCACCGCCGGCAAACAAAATAAGGTCAACGCCCTGCTCACAAAGCAACTGCGCCGCATGCTCTGTGTCCTGTGCCGTAGTTGGGCTGGCACTGTGATACACCACCTCAACATTAAAGCCAAGATCGCGGGCCACCTGCTCCCCCATGCCGCCATTGACGGTATAGATGGTTAAATTCTCTTGATAAGGCACCAGTTGCTCAAGCGCCGCGCGAGCACGCAGATGCGCTTTGGGCTCGGCCCCAAGGGCCATGGCTTTGGCCGCGGTATCGGCACCATCACTGCCCTTTAGAGCCACCGCGCCTCCCAGGCCGGCTACAGGATTGATAATAAAACCCAGCTTAAACTGCATAATCTAGTTCCTTTGGAGGTTGCCATTGTAGCTGCTCTCGGCGCAGCGGATAAGCTTGACCATAATGCTGTGCCAGCGCCTTAAGCAATTGCTCAGTGCGGCCGTTAAAGCCCTGCTCTATCAGGGTCTGGAGTTTATCATAGACCCGCTTTTGAAAGGAGAAGCGACAGGTCTGCTCACCGCCAAGATTATCGGCGGAGACGTTAAAGGTAAATCCGGCGGCCAAACACAGCGCCCATTCAATGGCCTGTGGGTGCACTTCGACACTTTCAAACTCATGTTGCTGCGCCTTATCCCGGCCGTCGGGGCAATACCAGTAGCCATAATCTTCCAATTGACGGCGGCGCTCTCCGGCCACCAGCCAATGGGCTATTTCATGCAGGGCACTGGCATAGAAACCGTGGGCGAAAACGATGCGATGAAAGTCGCACTCGTCATCGGCGGGCAGATAAATAGGCTCAATATCGCCTCGTACCAAGCGGGTGTTATGGCTCGCAAAAAATGTGCGCTCAAAGAGCGTGATGAGTTCGTCAACCTGATGCATAACTAAGGGAAAATCTAAAACACAGCGCGATTGTACGGGCTTTGGTCGCTAAAGTAAAAACGCAGCCCAGGGGCTACGCTTTTTGTTAGGCTCTTTGCCCCGGGATGGGCCCATGCTCAAGTTGCACATCAGGGTTTTGCCCCCTTTGACGCAACAGATGATCCATCAGGGTGATGGCCATCATGGCCTCGGCAATGGGAATGGCACGAATGCCGACACAGGGGTCATGGCGACCCTTGGTGATCATCTCCACCGCTTCATTGCTGGTGTTGATACTCTGCCCCACCACGGTAATGCTGGAGGTTGGTTTAAGGGCAATACTGGCAACAATATCCTGGCCGGTGGAAATGCCCGCGAGCACGCCGCCGGCATGGTTAGAGGTAAAACCTTCGGGAGTCAGCTCATCGCGATGCTCCGAGCCCTTTTGTTCGACTACCGCAAAGCCGTCGCCGATTTCCACGCCTTTAACTGCATTGATGCTCATCAGCGAATGAGCCAGTTCCGCATCGAGGCGGTCAAACACAGGCTCACCCAAACCAACGGGAACGCCACTGGCAACCACCTTGACCTTGGCGCCGATAGAGTCGCCTTGTTTTTTCAAATCGCGCATATATTCGTCCAGAGCATCAAGCTTGCTGCTATCTGGGAAGAAAAACGCATTTTGCTCGACCTGTGCCCAGTCATACTGCTCGGCCTTAATGGGGCCAAGCTGTGACAAACAGGCTTTGACTTCTATACCATGGAATTGCTTAAGGTATTTTTTGGCAATAGCACCGGCGGCCACACGAATCGCGGTTTCCCGTGCCGATGAGCGGCCACCACCACGATAGTCACGAATACCGTATTTGTGCCAATAGGTGTAATCACCATGACCAGGACGAAACACGTCTTTGATCTTGCTGTAGTCTTTGGAGCGCTGATCTGTGTTTTCAATCAACAAACCTATGCTGGTACCCGTGGTTTGTCCTTCAAACACGCCGGAGAGGATCTTCACTTTATCCTCTTCACGACGCGCCGTGGTGTAGCGACTTTGTCCCGGTTTACGGCGGTCTAAATCGCCCTGTAAATCCGCTTCATCAAGCTCTAAACCGGCGGGACAACCATCGACCACCCCACCCAAGGCGGGGCCGTGGCTCTCACCAAATGTGGACACCCGAAACAGCTGCCCGATACTATTACCTGCCATATTTCATCCTCATTCCAAATGGCGCGAAAAGTCAGCGAGTCTTATTGCCCAAAGTAAGCGTCAAGATCCGCTTTCGAAATCATAAATACCCCAAGGCCACCGTGTTCAAATTCTAACCAGGTAAAGGGCGCATCGGGGTAAAGCATATCCATATGTACCATAGAGTTGCCTACTTCAACAAATAACAAGCCCTGCTCGGTCAAATGGGCAGAAGCCTTGGCCAGTAACTCACGGGTTACATCCAAGCCGTCTTCACCAGAGGCCAGACCCAGCTCGGGCTCGTGATGAAATTCTTCTGGCAAGTCAGCCATGTCTTCGGCGTCCACATAAGGCGGGTTAGCAACGATAAGATCGTATTTTTCATCGCCGACGCCACTAAAGACATCAGACAGAATCGGCATGACTCTATCCTCTAACTGGTAATCCTGAATATTGATGTCGGCCACAGCTAAGGCATCCGGGGAAATATCCACAGCATCCACCAAGGCATTGTCAAAGGCCTGCGCAAGGGCAATGGCAATACAACCTGAGCCGGTACACATATCCAGTACGCGGGTGATCTGCTCAGGGTGTTGAATCCAAGGAGAGAATTGCTCACTGATCAGCTCGGCAAAAGGCGAACGCGGCACCAGCACTCGCTCGTCGACATAAAACGGCATGCCAGCGAAGTAGCCTTGATTAGTCAAATAGGCCACAGGCGTACGCTCATTAATGCGTCTGGCGATAAGCGCACTCAAATGTGCTTTTTCGGTGCTGGTCAGGCGACTGCCAAGCAGGTTTTGCGGCGCATCCATAGGCAAGTGCAGTGAAGGTAAAATAAGTGCCACCGCTTCATCCCAGGCATTGTCTGTACCATGGCCAAAGTAAATACCATGGGCGCTAAATTGACTGGTGGTCCAGCGTAGCCAATCACTAACGCTATGCAATTCCTGCTGAGCTTCTTGCAGTTCAGCGTCGCTAATAAGGTTTTCGTTCATATTCTGTTGCTAGTTCAGCTAATAATGTCGCCATTGTAGCGTGTTTAGCGCTAGGTTTTTACGCTTTTTTTGGCTAAAATCTCGGCCATGAAAAAACACCAATCTCCGAGTTCGGACAACGCCGAACTATCACAAGACGACATCGATTTATTTCGCCAAAGCATAGGCACGACCAAGCGGGTGAAAAACGACACAGTGCGTCTGACAAGCGGGCAAAAAAAGCACATAGGCGAGCGCCAACAGGTGCAGCGCCAAAGCAAAACCGAATTCTACTTTTCCGATGAGTACATTCCCGATATAGATACCCAGGGTACGGTCAGCTATGTCAAAGAAGGTGAAGACAGATATCTGGCTAAACAGTTACGTCGCGGGGATTATGCACCTGAGCTTATCCTGGATTGCCACGGCATGAGCAAGGAAACGGTGAAGCTGGAACTGGCGGCGCTGATCAGTGCCTGCAAAAAGCAGCATGTGTCCTGCGCCTGTGTGGTACATGGCATTGGCGAGCGCATTTTAAAGCACAAGGTACCTCAATATCTTGTGCAGCATCCGGATATTATTGCCATGCACCAGGCGCCGCTGGAATACGGTGGCAAGGGTGCCTTATTAATTTTGATTGACCTACCCGTGGATATCAGTCCACTGCTGTAGTGCCCTGCCAATAGCAAAGGGCTCGTAAGAGCCCCTTGAACGCCCTTATTCGGTCGTCGCCTCGCAGCCGGAAATAACTTCTGGCAACTCGGCCACCGCCTGTTCCGACAGCGGCGGGCTAAAGTAATAACCCTGCACCACAAAGCAGTTATTGGCTTTTAAGAACTCCATCTGCTCCTTGGTTTCCACGCCTTCGGCCACCACATTGAGATTCAGCTTTTGCGCCATGGCGATAATAGCCGCGGTGATCGCCATATCGTTCGGATCATCCGGAATATCCTGGACAAAGGAGCGGTCAATCTTAAGCACATCAACAGGGAAGCGTTTCAAGTAGTTAAGCGATGAATAGCCAGTGCCAAAATCATCAATGGAAATCGACACGCCCAGGCGTTTAATATCATGCAATTGAGAAATGGCGGTACCCACATCCCCCATCAGCATACTTTCTGTGAGCTCCAAATGCAGATTTTTGGGAGCCACCTTGGTCTGCTCAAGAATACTGGCAAGACTAGGGATCAAATTGGCATCTTGGAACTGGCGCACCGATAAGTTCACCGAAACATTTGCTTCAAGCCCAGCTTGGGCGCGGCGTGCGGAGAACCTGCAGGCTTCATGGAGCACCCATTCGCCAAGCTCAACAATCAAGCCCGTGGCCTCGGCGATAGGGATAAACTTCACCGGCGAAATGGCGCCCTGTGTCGGGTGCGTCCAACGGATCAAGGCTTCAAAACCCAGCACCTTGCCGGTGCGACTATCAACCTGAGGCTGATAATTCAGATGGAATTGGCTGTCACGAATACCTTGGCGTAGCTCGTTTTCAATATACAGGCGTTCGTTGGCGGCGGCGTTAAGCTCACTGGAATAGAAGTGATAGGTGTTTTTGCCCTTGGCCTTGGCCTCATACATGGCCAGGTCCGCATGTTTAAGGAGTTGGTCTTCCTCACTGCTGTCATCCGGCGCCATGGTAATGCCGATACTGGCACTGACGATCACCTCGTTATTGCCCAGGGTAATGGGCTGATTCAAGGTGTGCTGTATGGTGTGGGCTACGTTTCTAGCGCGCTCGTGACTTTCAATACCACTGAGCAGCACGGCAAATTCATCGCCACCAAGACGGGCTATGGTGTCTTCGGTACGCAAACGATTTTTCAAACGATTGGCCACCTCGACCAAAAGTTGATCACCGCTGTCATGACCCAGGGTATCATTAATGCGCTTAAACTCATCAAGGTCGAAATAAAACAATGCAAAGGCGTAGTGACCTCGCTCGGCCAGGGCCATGGACTTGCGCAGCTGCATGCGGAAGAAAGTGCGGTTAGCCAGACCGGTCAGGGTATCAAAATAGGCCAGTTGTTCCATTTTACGCTGGCTTTCTTTCACAAAGGAGATATCCTGCGCCGAAACCACATAGCTGCTTACGCCCCCTTCCTCATCGCGGATAGGTGACACGCTTA
The DNA here is from genome assembly GCF_002964545.1 of Pseudoalteromonas sp. T1lg10. Lineage (NCBI taxonomy): Bacteria > Pseudomonadati > Pseudomonadota > Gammaproteobacteria > Alteromonadales > Pseudoalteromonadaceae > Pseudoalteromonas > Pseudoalteromonas sp. T1lg10. Next base: position 199,350 of record NZ_PQBV01000042.1, on the reverse strand, counting down.
GAGACACCCACAGCGCCTTGCCGTCTATTTGCTCCAACATGGTATCGCCACGCCAATAATTGCGGGTGCGCAAATCGTATTCGATATCGTCGTTAAATATTGCCATTTCCTTGGCTATCACGTTCAGTAATTTGCCATTGGTAAAATGCTCTTCATTAAAGCCGGTCATTTCCAACATTTTCGGGTTTACATATTCGATTTGCAGCTGATAGTTGGTGATCAATACCCCGGTGCCAGAATGCGCCACCGCCTTGGACAAACGATTGGCGGCCCGCTCGGCAATGTCTTTTTCTTTAATACGCTGATTAAGGCCGGTGATGGTGTTGGCCAGCTCCACGCTCATGTCTTTAACAGAGCCGTTGAGTACGCCTATTTCGTCCTTGCCCTCGGGAGGAAATTCAGTGTCCATCTTGCCTTTAGCAAAACTGGAGACCGCATCTACAAGCAGATGAATACGGCGCAGCACCAGTTGATATAGAGCCTGATGTAACAACAAGGCGACCAAAATCGGGTAGAGAATAAAAAGTGCTAAGAATTTAATCTGTAACGCCTCAAGTGCTTCCAATGCACTCGATTGCTTACGATACATGCCCACATACCAGTTGAGACCCTCAAGCTTACTCATGGTGCCCAGGTACTGATCCCCTTCATATTCAAACTGCTCGTTCATGCTCGACTGGCCTGAATTCAAGGCCTTGCCGACTAACTCCGCCAGTTGGGGGGTAATAAAGTCGGACAGGCGCAGCACCCGCCCCTCACGGCCGTAACGCTGATATGTTGCCTCATCCAGGCTCGAATGGGCCAACAACTGGCCTTGGCCATCAACCACGAACACTTGCTGTTGCTTATCGTCCATGGGCAAGAAACGCAGCAAACTGCTAAGTTCGATATCGGCGCCGGTTAGGGCTAGATGTTCATTGTTCTGATAAATGGGCGTCACTATGCTGACCACCCATTTGCGACTCACAGTGTCGTAATACACAGGTGTCCATAGCGTAAGCCTATTGGGGTTTGGTTCTGGGCCAACACGATTGAAATTAATCGCATCATGGGTGCGATAATTATCCGGCCTCTCCATAGCCCAGGTTGAAGGCGCAATACGAATAAAACCATCGGCGGTTAACAAGTAAAAATTGGCAAACTCTTGCAGCAAAGTTGGCGAAATAACCCGCCAAAGTTGCTCGGAATGGGTAAACAATTGTTGATAATAAGGAGAGTAATTGGCTTTTGGCATTACCGCAGCGCTCACGCCATCACGGGTACTGCTGCGCAGGAGAGGCTCATCGCTGCTAATAAAATGCGGCGTCGATGCACTGCGCTCAAGCTCGCCAGAAAACAACTCCCTGGCCACCACCGCATTAGCTTGTTCGGCAATATTGATTTTACTATCAATTAATTGCCCAAATTGACCACTAAATCGGGCATTGTATTGGGTCAGTTGCTCATTTTCTTGGAGCATCAATTGTTTTTGCTCGGATTTGAGCATAAACACGGCAGCAAAAATACCGGCGATCAAGCATATAGCTGAGATCAATACCGATAGCTTTATGCTTAGCGAGTGTATGCCAAATCGCGATGGCGGACGCCTATAGACCACAGCCGATCCTTTTTTAAGTATCTGGTTTTTATTATTTTAGCTGGCTAGCAAATATAACAGTCACAGCGTTTATGTATAGCTCTTTTGGCGTTAATTATCAGCCAACCTTGTAACAACTAAGATAAAAGAATTAACAACAAGAATAATATAGTCTTTTGCGGAATAAACACCCAAATAAATTAATGCCTTAGTCTGCATTCTATAAGGTTTACTAGGCGATAATGACTAGGAGAGATGAACCTGCAAATAATTACCAAATAACCACCATAGGCCTATTGACTTTTAACCGCCCAAGCCAGTAGATTGAAGTCATGAACATTATCTCTTTCGTATTTTTTCGCTTCTTTATCTACCACCCTTGTTAGGGAGGCGCGAGCGAGTACGTGAGATTCACACACATGCTAAGGCCTCCCAAACGGGAGGCCTTTTTCGTTTTGGGAATGAGGAAACCTAATAATGACCAATGATACGCTCCTGGCACTGCGCCGAGACATCAATGAAATCGACTCTGAGCTGTTGATTTTATTGGCAAAACGCCGCCGCATCAGCCATTCGGTGGTGGAATATAAAATCGCCAATAACAAGCCCATTCGCGATGAAGCGCGAGAGCAGGAGTTACTGGAAAAGCTGATAAGCTATGGTAAATCGCTCGGCCTGGATGCCTACTATATCAACAGCGTGTTTCAGCGGGTGCTCGAAGACTCGGTACTGCACCAGCAAGCCATGTTGCAGCAAAACCTCAACCCAGAGGTATTGGGCGAGACCAATCGGGTGGCGTACCTTGGCGGCCAGGGCTCATACTCCCAGCTGGCGGTGCACAAATACTTCAGTCGCCGTCCCGGTAAACTGGTCGAGATGGGCTGCGCCCAGTTTGATGAAATCACTGGCGCGGTGGAAAAAGGTCAAGCCGACTTCGGCGTGCTGCCAATTGAAAACACCAGCTCGGGCAGCATCAACGAGGTATTCGACCTGCTCCAGCACGCCCAGGTTTCCATTGTTGGCGAAGTCACCCATTCGGTGGAGCACTGCCTCTTGGTTAAACCCGGCACCGAGCTGGGCGACATTACCAAGCTTTACGGCCACCCCCAACCCTTTGCCCAGTGCAGTCGCTTTATTCAAGGTCTAAATGAAGTACAACTGGAAAACTGTGACTCCACCACCAGCGCCATGAAGGCGGCGCTTAATTGTGATAACAGTGCGCCATCGGCTCTGCGGAAGCTGGCAAGCACTTAGGTCTGGAGGTCTTAAAAACCGGCATTGCTAATCAAAGTGAGAACCACAGTCGCTTTATCGTTGTGGCGCGTAAAGCCATGCAGGTTTCAACACAAATACCGACCAAGACCACATTGATTATGGCCACGGAGCAGCATGTGGGTTCATTGGCTGATGCGCTCATGGTGTTCAAGGAGCATGGCATTAACATGGTGAAACTTGAGTCACGTCCGGTTCCTGGCAACCCTTGGGAAGAAGTGTTTTATGTGGATTTAATTGCCAATCTGGCGGAGCCAAAGGTGCAACGCGCTCTTGAGGCCCTAAAAGATCACACCCAGTTTGTACGCATCCTGGGGTGTTATCAAAGCGATTCACTGCAGGCGGTGGAAGTGAATTAACACCTAAAAAAAGAGCCAGAAGTTATGACTTCTGGCTCTTTTGCATTGTGGGCAGGTTAATTTGCAAGACCAATTAACTCGATTTCCGCGATTTGTACCAGGCCATCATTATTGGCATTTTTACTGATACTCACGCGATAACTGCTATAGGCAAAGCCGTTGCTAAAGCTAAAGGCACGCCGCTGAAGTCTGTCATCCCAGCTCTCGCCGACCCAGGATGCCACTTCCACCCAGGCTTCGCCGCCGTCATTGGAGCCAAGCAGGCTGAAGTTTTCCGGATCCCGCTCTGGGGCATCATTGGCACTGGTAATGACGATTTCACTGATAACCTGAGGGGCACTAAAGTCGGCCTGTATCCAGGAAGGGTTTTCAGCCGTTGGTGCGCCCTGCCAGTCGTTATGGTCCAGCCACTTAGTGCTTGGGTCATTATCAAAGGCCTTATCCTGATTTTCGCCATCGCCAATACTAGAGCGCGCACTAAAGAGGGTGCCAGGCAGCTCGGTTAAATCCTGCAACTGATACTGGGGACCAATAAAGCCCACCTCGGCAATTTGCACCAGGCCATCATTGTTGGCATTGGCACTTACCGACAGGCGGTAATGCGAATAGGCCAAGCCATTGCTCAGGGCAAAATTACGTTGCTCTAAGCGCTCGGAGAATTCCTCCCCTGCCCAGCTCGCTAATGACAGCCAGGTTTCGCCATCGTTCGAGGCCAACAGCGAAAAGCTCGCCGGGTCACGCTCGGGCGCATCGTTGGCACTGGTGATCATCAGCTCATTCACGGCTTGCGCCTCGGCCAGCTGCACCTGGATCCACGCCGGGTTTTCCTCGTTGGGTGCGCCCTGCCAGTCATTGTGATCCAGCCACTTGGTGCTCACATCCCGGTCAAAGGCCTGCGCCGCGCTCTCGGAATCACTGATACTAAAACGGGCACTGTAGCTGGCGCCATCGCTCACAGAGTGATCCAAGCCCTCAAGTTCGGGACCAATCAACTCCACTTCGGCGAGTTGCAGCAAGCCATCGTTATTTTTATTTTTAGTTACTTCCAGGCGATAGCTGCTATAGGCAAGTTGATTGGCCACGGCGAAGGTACGGCGCTCGGTACGCTCATCAAAGGCCTCTCCGACCCAGCTTGCCAGGGTTATCCAGCTTTCACCGCCATCATTAGACGCCAGCAGCGAGAAGTTTTCCGGATCGCGCTCCGGGGCATCGTTGGCGCTGGTAATGGCCAGCTCATTAACCGCTTTTGGAGCACTGAGGTCGAGCTGAATCCAGGACGGATCCGCGTCACTGGGCGCACCTTGCCAGTCATTGTGATCCAGCCATTTGGTGGTTGGGTCATTATCAAAGGCCTTATCCTGGTTTTCTGCATCGCCTATGCTGTTGCGGGCCGAGGCGATCGCTTGTGGGTCATCACTGTGGTCCACGCTCATATGCACGGGGCCAACAAAATCGATTTCGGCCAGTTGCAGCAAGCCATCATTGCCCTGATTCTTGGTGATATTGATACGGTAGCTGGCGTACGCCTGAGCGTTGGCAAAAGCAAATTCCTGACGCTCAAAACGCTCATCAAAGGTGGCACCGACAACGGTAGCTAGGGTTAGCCAGCTCTGGCCACCATCATTGGACGCCAGAATATCGAAATTTTCCGGGTCGCGCGCCGGGGCGTCGTTGGCACTGGTAATGAATACGCTGCTGATCGCCTGTGGCACGGCAAAGTCCACCTGCACCCAGGACGGATCTTCTACACTTGGCGCACCTTGCCAATCATTATGGTCGAGCCACTTGGTTTGCACGTCATTATCGAAGGCCTTATCGGCGCTTTCCGCATCACTGATGGCATTGCGGGCACTGATGGTGGCATCCAGCATGGTTTGCACCGTGCTCACTTCCTTAAGCGGCCCTGTGCTACTTGCCTCATCAAACAAGGGCAAGGTTAAATCAACAATAGACGCACCACTGAACCCTAACTCAGCGCTCAAGGGATGCCGTTCAATAGCATCAAACAGACGTTGGCGAAAACGCTCGAGCGCCTCGGCATCATCCGCCAAGGCCGCACTGATATCGGCTTGTGCAGCACCCAAATTAGCGGCGAGGGTTTCGCCGCTATTCAGCTCGGCAAAGGCGGCGTTAAGTAATGACAATTTAATGCTGGCTTCATCGATTAATGGAGTCTGGCACTGCTGCTCACCGGCCTCATTGGTTTCGCATTGCTCGGCCCCCTGAAAGTTTGCCAGGCTATGGGCACTGACCACGGGCGTTTCAAAAACATTGGTGTTATTGGTTTGCCAGCCCATGATACGCAGCAGTAAGGCTGACATATCCGCTTGCGCCAGCGCCATCAACTCGGCACTGGAGACATTGCGACCGTTGGCAATTTCCTGCTCCACCAAAAACGTCGCCAAGGTGGTCAGGGCGTTGACCTGCATGCTTGCATCCGCCTCACCATCGGCCTGATTGCCATAGGGCACGCTCACCTGAGCCAAGGTGCTTAGCTGCGCACCGACAAGAGCGTCGCCGCTTAGCTCTTGGGCAATTTGCGCATCGCCACACATGAGCGCATCACACACCATACTCGATTGCGCCGTGGTGCTGGCTGTCACCTTCACCGTGGTATTAATACCAAATCCTGGTGCGCCCGTGACGGTGAAAAACACCTCCCCTTGGGTATCCGTCATGGCCTCGGCATCGATGCCAAGCTCGGTGCCATTTAGGCTGGCCACACTTATCTGCGCGCCACTTAAGGTCCCTTTGACCACTGAGCCTGCCAGCTCTGCGGCCGTACTTGCCGCAGTAACCGGGACGTCTTGAGGGTTAGGATCATCACTGCCGCCGCAGCCACTTAGCACAGTGCACAGTACCAAGGGCACCGATGTCACTTTGATAAAATTAGACTTTTTCATATTGCTACCTTGTTCTTTACTGATGCGCACCGCCCGAAGCTGGACATTATTGCTCTTCTTTCTTGCCATCAATTCGGGCCAAGATGCGCATGTCACATAATGAGTTAATTAAAAACGATACGTTAAGCCGGCATAGTAGCGACGACCGCTGTAGCTGCTGCTGCGCAACCTGGCCTTGCTGTCCTCACCATAAAAGGTTCTTGGCTCCTCCTCGGTCAAGTTGATCACCGAGGCGCTAAAGGACAGGTTATCCATCAAGCTATAGGAAGCGTTTAAGTCGACCTGTTGGTAGGGCTCCTGGTAGACGGTCAAGCCATCGGCAAGGCCCAGTGCGGTCTTGCCGCGACGGTTGTAGGAAGCACGAACACTGAAGGTATCGTTCTCAAAGTAAGCAGAGAAGTTGAACTGGTTATCGGCGCTGCCCACCAGAGCAGACTCACCGACCTTTTCACCATCGACACTGACATCCGCCTGGTTGGTGTCATTGAGGGTGTAGTTGGTGTTAATGCCGAAACCGTTATCAAAGGCGTGCTGGGCGAATATCTCAATACCGCGCGAGGTAGCATTGGTACCGTTTGCCGTGGTGGTAAAGGGCGTCACCGTGATCTCCCCTTCGGGCACGATCATCTCACCGGTATTGGGGTTGGTAAAACCGTCAAAAGGACGTACCGAGGTGATAATCAAGGGCACGATAAAGTTATCTACGTCCTTGTTAAACAGCGCGATACCAACCGCAGAGCCCTCCCCGTAATAATATTCGGCGGAGATATCCGTTTGCACCGACTCATAGGGTTTTAAATCCTTGTTACCACCAGATCCCTGCCAGCCCGGCTCAACCGGGTTACCACGGAATTCCAGGCGATCGTCGGCCCACTCCTGAGAGATAAAGGTCAGTTGCTCCGGAGCCCCTAGATCGTTGTATGGGGCGCGCGACATGGTTTTCGCCGCAGCGGCGCGCAGCACCAGGTTGTCGGTGGCATCCCACACCAGGTTTAAACTGGGTAAGAATTGATGGTCGGTGGAGGTGCGGCCAATGGTTTCTTCCACATCGAGTAAACGGCGCTCACCAAGAATGTCTTCCTGAGTGACATCATCAATGTCGTCCAGGAAGAAATTGATCTTGTCCGAAGACATAATATCGGTTTCGGTTTTTACGTAACGGACACCGACATTGCCGCGCAGGCTTTCATAGGAAAAATCCGCCTGCACATAGGCGGCGGTGATTTTCTCTTCGATATCAAAGACAAAATCCGGCTCTTTGCGGGTGTAGTTGGCGTATTCACTGGTGACGATATCGCGGTATTTGTCCCAGTTAATGGTGGGCATGACGTTAACATCAAAACCACCGGGAATGTTCTGCTCTGAACGGCTATTAAGCACATCTTCCAGGTTTGGCATGCCACCGATCCATTGGTAGGAAACCTCGTCGATGGCACCTTGGCTAAATGGATCAAGTGTACCGTTAGCGATGCCCGCCGCCCCCTCTTGGGTGATAAAGAAGGTGTTATTGGTTTCGCGGTGCAAGCTGGTCTTACGGTGTTTCACCCCCACCCGCAGGGTATCAACCCAACCCGAGCTCAAATGGTAGCTAAAATCCAACTGCCCATAATCTTCTTCCAGATCACTGACGATATAACTCGAGCCGGTCGAGCCCGGATCCGGGTCGCCGGCAACACCCCCCAGCAGGTTATCCAGAAGGGCTGGATCCGTATACAAGGAGACGCGGTCACCCAAACGCCAGCCGGCAAAGGCCGCTGCATTTTCCACCCGGCCGGAATCACTGCGACCGGCGGGCTGGCCACTTTTGTACGCCGCACGCCAAGATTCAGACGGGCCTCCACTGGCCTTGGTGCGACCAAATTTACCTTTTAAGTCATAGACGTCGCCGCTGTATTCAAAGCCGAAGTCATAGGTGTCTGAGGTGTCTTCTTCAAGGGTATAACTACCTATAATCCAGGGGAATTCCATATTTCCCTCAGTGCCACCGGCGCCCGTGGTAAAGTCCATGCCCGTCACTATGGTGCCGCTCTGATCAAGCTCAACCCCAACCAGGTGATTGGGGTTGTATTTCCATTCCGGGATCCACATTTGCGAGGTCGCTCTGTCCTGACCCAATTCAAAATGGAAGTAGTTAAAGGTCAGTTCCAGGGTATCCATGGGTAGCCACTGCAAGGTGGTTTGAATCCCTTCACGCTCACGTTTTTCTTTGGTTACCCCAACGCCGGCAACCTGAGGCGTCCAGACGCCGTCATACACATTGCCATAAGCATCTTCTAGGGCGGCGAAACGTCGGCTGCTGTCGATAATTTCATTGCCCTGGGTATCAACCGCGGGTAGATCTGAGCTGGTAGCCCAGCGCCAGCCACCGCCGCCACTCATATCTCCGCCTAACGAGCGGTTGGTGCGGTCCTGACGAGAATAACCGACTAACACACCCAGGTTCTCGTCATCATTTTTCCATGAATACACGCCGTTGAAGTTGGGCTCGTATTTTTCGGTGACATCGGCATAGGTGTATTCGAGGTTTAGGGCGCCAGAATTGGCATCCATATCCAATGGCTTACGGCTGTGGATAATCACGGTCCCACCCACCCCACCTTCATCTAAGCGCGCCTCTGAGGACTTAAATACTTCCACGGACTGCACCATGGTCGAAGGTAGTAAGGAGTAACTAAATGAACGTGACGGTGAGCCCGGAGACGAGGCAATAAAGTTACCATTGAGTTGGGTAAAGGTCAGATCCGATGACAAACCGCGAATACTAACGTTTTCCCCTTCACCGCCGCTGCGGGAGATAACGATACCGGGAACTCGCTGCAAAGAGTCGGCGACGTTTTTATCGGGAAACTTGCCTATGTCTTCGGCGGTAATGGCATCGACAATGGCATTGGACAGGCGTTTAATTGCCATATTTTCTGCCATTGAAGCACGTATTCCGCGTACTTCGATGGTTTCTATTTCTTTTTTATCTTCGTCTTCTTCGACGCTGGGGTCGGCATAGGCTGCATTTCCCGCCGCCATCATTGCTAAAAACAGTGCAGACTTTGTGAACCGCTGCGCATGACCCGCGCCTCGTCGGTTGTTCTTATTGTTGGCCATTTCAGTCTCCAAGTATCTTTCTTATTGTTGCTCGCCAAACAAAAGACTGACGAGAAATGTCGCCTACGTTCCTATTACTGCCTTACTTTTCACAAGTTAATAGTTTGTAAAACTTGCCCACAGAATAGAGTCATGACCAGTTGGAGCGATAATATAAATTCGGTGAGCTCTAAGACAAAATCGGCGTATAGACTAAAAAAAGATCCAATTAACTACGGCCTGATTTATAGTGCACACCCTATAAGAATGGCTAACCCAGAATCAAAATAAAAACGATAACAACATGATTAAAAAGGATTTATAAGATTACAAAACAATTAATATTGAAACGGTGACAAAAAGACAAAACACAGCAAGGGGGATCAATGAACGCCGACAATAGTAAAATTCTTGAAGTTTGTCTGAATGCGGACAACCTCCAGATGCTTAGACAGAACCTTGCTGTGGTGTGCAACAGTGGTGCTCGGCGCATTGAGTTGTGCGCCAACATGGCCCAAAACGGCACCACACCGAGTACTCAGGCCATGACACTTGCCGGTGAGTTAGTGACGGCAAATACCGAGCTACTTGTGATGATCCGCACCAATACCCACTCCTTTAGAGTGGATACGTCAACCTTAGCGCAGATGCTTAACGCCATAGAAGCGGCCGCCGCCCATGGCGCCACTGGGGTCGTCTTTGGCGCCCTGAGCGTAGCGGGCAAAGTAGACGCTCCAATAGTGGAGGCCCTGGTGAAACAGGCTAAACAAGCTGAACTCACATGCACCTTTCATCGTGCTTTTGATGCCATCGACAATCAATTCAACGCCCTGGATACCCTGATAAACCTCGGGTTAGACCGGGTGCTCAGCAGCGGCACTCCCTGGCAAAGTGGCCTGGGCGCCGCGGCAGGGATAGAACGCCTACGGGCATTAGTAAGGCATGCCGGCGGCCGTATTGAAGTGGTCGCAGGCGGCGGGGTGACGGCGGAAAATGCCGGAGCCCTTTGGCAAACCCTAGCGCGTGAAGGCGGTCCTCTTTCACTGCACAGTTACTGCGGCGTACACAAGGCGCAAGACCAGGTATCACATTCGGCTCTCGAGGCAATACTAGATGCAACAGACTAAACAGGATACGCAAACGCCCAGCATTCCCAGGCTTTATCTCGGTATTGATGGCGGTGGCAGTAAATGCAAGGTGCGCCTTGAAGATAGCAATGGCTTATTCCTCGCCGAAGCGACATCGGGACCCGCCAACATAGCAACTTCCTTCAATCAGGCCCAGGAATCGATCACCGAGGCTGCTGTGCGTGCTTTGATGTACGCCGATTTGCCGCTTGAGAAATTAAACACCATCCATGCCTGTGCAGGCTTGGCCGGGGCTTCAGTGCCATCGGCCTTAAACAAAATGATGCAATGGCAACATCCATTTGCGCGCTTGGATATCACCACGGATATGCATATCGCCTGTGCCGGCGCTCATCAAGCCGGTAAGGGCGCGGTAATCATTATCGGTACCGGGTTTTGTGCCGGCGCCATAGACCAAGGCCGGATGCTTGAATTTGGCGGCCACGGGCTGCTGCTAAGCGACGGCGCCAGCGGTGCCTGGCTAGGGCTAAACCTGGTGCGCCATACACTGGAGGTACTGGATGGTCTAACAGTTTCATGCCCCTTGAGTGACGCCCTGTTGCAATACACCCATTGCAACACCGCAGGAGAGCTTACGGCGCAAAGCATTAATGCCACGCCGGGCTATTTTGCCCAGTTTGCTCCTTTGGTGTTTCGTCATGGCCATGAAACCTTGGGGAAAGCGCTCCTCAGCCAAGCCGCTTGTTATGTATCTCGCTATATCGACCATTTACAACATCAAGGCTTTAGCCGCATCTGTTTGATGGGCGGCGTTGCTCATGCACTCGAGCCCTGGCTCAGCGATGAATACCGCGACCTGCTCACCCCCATGCAGGCAACACCGGAAAGTGGCGCGATTGCGCTGTTGCACCATAGACTAGGGGGTTAGGGTCTGTTTGCAGAATCTAACCCTCGATAGTTTCCCGCAGCTTGGAAGGCACATCACCAAAGAGGCGCTTGAACTGTTTGCTGAAATAGCTGGGCTCGGCAAAGCCACATTGGTACGCCACCTGCGACACCGGCAGTTGCGTTTCCACCAGCAGTTTGCGGGCATTCTCAAGGCGCACTTCGTTAATGTACTGGTTGGGCGTTTTTGCCAGATGCTTTTTAAAGCGACGCTCCAGCGCACTCACCGATAGGTGCGCCAACTCGGCGAGCTCTTCGATGCCTATATGGCGATGAAAATGGCTGCGAATATACTCCACCGGCGCCTCAATGGCCTTCACATGCGACAAAGCCTTGGACGTTTTTTGCAAATGGCGCGTTACGCCATAGGTGCCGATGATCTTCCCTTGCTCATCTTTTAGCACATGCTTGGAGGTAGAAAACCAGCCGAGCTCTCCCCTGTCCGTGTAATTCAGCTCCAAGCGGTCGGTCACCACATACCCCTGCATCACCCGCTTATCGTCATTCACATACTGAAACGCCAAGTGTTTAGGGGAAAAGTCGAAGTCCGTTTTAAACAGGATCTGGTCGAGAGACTTAAACCCTTGGTGCTCGATAAAGTGTTGATTACCATGCAGGATTCTACTGTCGGTATCCTTTACCCAAAAAAGAATGTCGGGGATCAGATCAAAAGCGGCAATCAATTGATTTACGCCGACTTTATGTAGAAATTCGGTACGTTCCATGGGCTTGCGCATACTCAAATTAAGGGGCTCGTGCTTTTATTGTAAACGCCGATTTTGTTGCATTGTCAACCGAATTTTTATTATCCCCCAAGCAGCCCACTTCCCTATTATCGATAACACGATGTTAACTAAACTCATAAGCACGGTGTTTTTCAACCCTGTTTTACACCCGAGCGCTAGCACCCTGCTTATAGGAAATATTAGATGAGTATCAAACGAATTCGAATGGCCATGGTCGGCGGTGGTGAAGGTGCCTTTATAGGCGCGGTACACCGTATTGCGGCTCGCCTAGACGGGCAAATAGACTTGGTCGCCGGCGCTTTTAGTTCAGATCCAAAGCGCTGCCTAAGTACGGGACAAACACTCGGGCTGGACCCGGCGCGTTGCTATGGGGATTATCAAAGCCTAATCACGGGGGAAGCCCAGCTAACGGCGGATAAACGCGCCGACTTTATCGCCATCGTCACGCCCAATCACTTGCACTTCCCGGTGGCTAAAATGGCCATAGAACACGGCTTCCATGTGCTCTCGGATAAACCTGCTACTCTCACCTTTGCTGAAGTACAACAGCTTGCTAACTTGCTTGAACAAAATACCAGCCTGTACGGTTTGACCCATACCTACACAGGTTACCCCATGGTCAAAGAGGCCAAACAGCGCGTTATCTCCGGTGAGCTTGGCGCCATTCGCAAGGTGGTAGTGGAATACTCTCAGGGCTGGCTGTCGCAAGCGGCGGATGAACAAGGCAAACAGGCGAAGTGGCGCTTGGATGCCAACACGTCTGGCATTAGCTGCTGTATGGGTGACATAGGCGTTCATGCCGCCAACCTGGTGGAGTATGTCAGTGGCCTGGCCATCACCGAGCTCTGTGCCGATCTTAACCAGGTTTTGCCGGGGCGCGCCTTAGATGATGATGGCACCGTGTTACTGCGTTTCAATAATGGTGCCAAAGGCGTGCTAATGGCCAGCCAAATCGCTGTCGGCGAGGAAAATAATCTGCGCCTGCGCATTTATGGTGAACATGCCAGCCTGGAGTGGGCACAAATGGACCCCAATAGTCTCTGGCTTCGCCCCCATAATGCCCCCGCGCAATTGTTGCGTGCTGGTGTAGGCCCCCTGAGTGAGGCCGCCATGACGGCACTGCGTACTCCCGCGGGCCACCCTGAGGGTTACCTCGAAGCCTTTGCCAATATTTACCGCAACTTTGCGGCGCAGATCAGCGCGTACAAGGCGGGTCAGGTTTCGAGTAACGAGGCATTTGATGTACCCGGCATCGACCAGGCCGTTCGTGGCATGGCGTTTATTTACAATGCCGTTGCGGCGTCTAAGCAAGACAGCAAGTGGCACCCTTTCACAATGGATCACTAAAACGTATGAAACAAATTAAAGGACCAGCCATTTTTCTTGCCCAGTTTGTCGGCGATGAAGCACCGTTTAACAACCTGCCTAACATTTGTCGCTGGGCCGCAAGCTTGGGCTATAAGGGCGTGCAAATACCCAGTGGCGACAAGCGCTTATTTGACCTTGAGCAAGCCGCGCAGTCACAGGAATATTGCGACTCCATAAACGCTATCGTCAAGGATGCCGGGCTGTGTATCACAGAGTTGTCCACCCACCTGCAGGGCCAGTTGGTTGCCGTGCATCCCGCGTATGATGAGATGTTTGATAACTTTGCTCCAGATGAAGTTAAGGGCCAACCTCAGGCGCGGCAAAAATGGGCTACGGAGCAATTGCTGATGGCCGCCAAGGCGAGTCAGCGTCTGGGCTTAAAAAGCCACGCCACCTTCTCCGGCGCGCTGCTGTGGCACACCATGTACCCATGGCCGCAGCGCCCGCAGGGACTGGTTGAGCAGGGGTTTGAGGAATTAGCAAAACGTTGGCTGCCGATTTTGGATGCCTTCGATAAGGCCGGAGTAGATGTCTGCTATGAACTGCATCCCGGTGAGGATTTACACGATGGCGCCACCTTTGAGCGCTTCTTGGCGGCGACCAATAATCATCCACGGGCGCATATCCTCTACGATCCCAGTCACTTCGTCTTACAACAGTTGGACTATCTGCAATTTATTGATATCTATCACCAACGCATTAAAGCCTTTCACGTCAAAGACGCTGAGTTCAATGCCAGCGGCCGCGCCGGTGTGTACGGCGGTTATCTGGACTGGCAAGCGCGTCCGGGACGTTTCCGCTCCCTAGGCGATGGCCAGATAAACTTTGGTGCCATTTTCAGCAAATTGACCCAGTACGGGTTCGACGGCTGGGCTGTGCTGGAGTGGGAATGCTGCATCAAGCACCCCGAGTCGGGCGCTCGCGAGGGAGCTGAGTTTATCGCCAAGCACCTGATCACGCCCACCGACAAAGCATTTGATGATTTCGCCGGGGCCAGTACCGACAGCGAACGCAACAAACGCATTTTGGGCATTAACTAATGAGGACACCCACAATGGATAATAATCATAATAACCGCCTTGTGTTTCGCCTGTGCTGTATTGCATTGGTTGTAACCTCAATGACCTTCGCTATTCGCGCCGGCATTCTCGGTCAGTTAGGCGAGCAGTTTTCGCTCAGCGATACCGAACTTGGCTGGGTAAACGCCATGGCTTTCTTAGGCTTCCCTATTGCGACTATGGTCGGTGGCGCTATCTATAACGCCATCGGTGCGAAAAAATTGGTGGCGCTGGCCTTTGTCTGCCACTTCGCTGGTTTGGTAATGACCATTTACGCCGATGGCTTTTGGGCGCTGCTGCTGTCAACATTCTTAATTGGCTTCGCCAACGGTTCGGTTGAGGCCGGCTGTAACCCGCTTATCGCCGAAATGTATCCCAATAACAAAACCACCATGCTTAACCGTTTTCATGTCTGGTTCCCGGGCGGCATTGTCATTGGTGCCCTGGCCTCAAATGCCATGACCTCAAATGGCTTTAACTGGCAATGGCAGGTGGGTCTTATCATCATACCAACCATCATTTATGGTTTGATGATGTTCAAGGCACAATTCCCGCAATTCGACACTCGCACACACTCAACATTGAGTAATTTGAAGAACTTATTCTCACCTGTATACCTCTTCTTAGTGGTGTGTATGACGCTAACGGCCACCACTGAGCTGGGTACACAACAATGGATTGAGCGAATTTTAGGTGCTTCTGGTGCATCCCCTATGATGATCCTTGCCTTGATAACAGGTTTGATGGCTATTGGTCGTTTTTTTGCCGGGCCCATAGTGCATAAATTTAACCCATCGGGTGTGCTCTTGGGCTCAGCGGTATGTGCGACTGCAGGTATTTTCGTGATGAGCCAAGCCACCGGCAGCATGGTTTACGTGGCTGCTGTGCTATTTGCTATCGGTGTAACCTACTTTTGGCCAACTATGCTCGGCTGCGTGGCTGAATACACGCCAAAAACCGGTGCATTGGGCATGTCGCTTATCGGCGGTGCCGGCATGTTCGCAGTGAGTTTGTGGAATCCAGTCATTGGTAGCTGGATTGACAATGCACGTACGCAGGCACAGGCCGCAAATCTTGACGCACAACAAGCTGAATTACTTGCGGGTCAAGCAGTGCTAGGAAACATTCTGCTGTTCCCAGCCATCCTTATCTTCGCCTTTTTAGGCTTTTATTTTTATATCAAGAACAATAAGGGCGCACTAACACACGCCCAGGTAGCAACAAGTAAAGACTAACATGGGTTTCCTACTATGAAAAATTCGATTAAAGCCCTACCGTTAATGTTCGCTCTAAGCTCCACGGCCTGTGCGTGGGCGCAGGACAACCAGTTGACGGAGCAAGAGCAACAAGCCGGTTGGCAATTGTTATTTGACGGCAAAGACATGTCTCAGTGGCGTAACTTCAAAAGTGATGGCCTGAATAAACAGTGGCAGATAGAAGATGGCGCCATGACCTTAACCGCCGGGGGCGGCGGCGATATCCTCACCAAGAAAAGCTATGACGACTTTGACCTGCAATTGCAGTGGAAAATCGCCCAAAAAGGCAACAGTGGCATTTTCGTGCTTGTGGATGAAAAAGGCAGTGCCATCTACTCCCATGCCCCGGAAATCCAAATTCTCGATAATAAAGAGCACCCGGATAACAAGGTTGACTCGCACCTGGCGGGCTCAATTTATGATTTATTCGCAGCCCCAAGCAGTGCGCATAAAGTAGCTGGCCAGTGGAATGATGTGCGCATTCGTCTGCGCGATAACCACCTCGAGGTATGGCAAAACGGCATCAGCACCACCAGCATAGTGATAGGCAGCACCACCTGGAATGCCTTGGTCGCCAACAGCAAGTTTGCTACCTGGCAGGGCTTTGCCCAGGGCCAAGGTGGGCACATTGGCTTGCAAGACCACGGCGACCGCGTGTGGTTTAAAAATATCAAGATTAAGGAGCTGTAGTGATGGCAAAATTTGATCATAAAGTGCTGGTTGTCGGCTCGGGCGCCGGTGGCGCCATGGCGGCCTATACCCTGGCTAAGCTGGGTCACAAGGTGCTAATGCTCGAAGCGGGACGCGACTATAACCCAAAAACCGAAAGCCCCATGTTTAAGCGCAATAGCGAAGCGCCCTTAATGGGCGCCGGCAACAAAGACAAAAACTTTGGTTTTTATGACGCCACGGTAGATGGCGGCTGGCAAGTACCCGATGAACCTTACACCGAGGCAGAAGGCACCGACTTCTACTGGTGGCGCGCGCGCATGCTAGGCGGTCGCACCAATCACTGGGGTCGCTACTCGCTGCGTTTTTCCGAACATGACTTTAAAGCGAAAAGCCGCGACGGCCATGGTGCTGATTGGCCATTTGAATACCAAGATCTTGCTCCTTGGTACGATAAAACCGAGGCCATAGTCGGGGTGTGTGGCACCAACACCGGCCTAGATGATATGCCGCCGTCTTCTGAAGGCATTTTGCAGCCGCCACCCAAACCCCGTGTTCCAGAGTTACTTGTGGCTGCGGCTGCGAAAAAGCTTGGCATTCCTGCAGCACCCATGCACCGCGCTGTGCTTACCCGCCCTCTTGACGACCGTATGGCCTGTTTTTATGCCACTCCCTGTGGCAGTGGCTGCTCCATAGGTGCGGCATTCCAAACCACCACCTCCCTTATTCCCTTGGCAAAAAAGACGGGTAACTTGGAAGTGATCACCGATGCCATGGTTAAGTCCGTGTCCGTGGACGATAACGGCAAGGTCACCGGTGTCACCTATGTGGATAAGAAAACCATTACCGAGCATGCCATCAGCGCCGATGTGGTGATCCTGGCGGCCAGCGCCTGTGAGTCTGCGCGCATCATGTTGAATTCCAAGTCCGCGGCGCACCCCAATGGTGTTGCCAATTCCAGCGGCCAAATAGGCAAAAACCTGATGGACAGCACAGGTGCCTGGTTGGGAGCACAGATCCCTGCCTTGAAAGGTCGCCCGCGTTACAACGAAGACGGCCATACCGCAAACCACCTGTTTATTCCTTGGTGGGGGCATAAGGCTCAGGCACAAGGAGAACTTGATTTTCCACGTGGTTACCACTTCGAGATCAGCAGCGGCTTCCGCCAACCTGGTTCCGGCGTATCTGGTGATAAACAAGGCTATGGTCCTGAGCTTAAGCAGCAAATTCGTGATGCATACGGCTCATACGTTGGTTTCGCATTACGCGGTGAGATGCTGCCCAACAAAGATACCTATATGGAGATTGACCCAGAAGTGAAAGACAAATGGGGTATCCCTGTGTCTAAATTCCACTTCAAATGGTCAGACAGAGAACTTAAGCAAATTGAGCATGGCCTCAAAACTGCTAAACAAATCCTAGAGACCATGGGCGCAACCGTCGGTGAACTGCCCTCTGCCGAAAAGGCGATTTCAAAAGGGGGAGAAATCATTCACGAAGTTGGCACCACGCGCATGGGCAGCTCACCGAAGGAGTCGGTTACTAACCAATGGGGCCAAACATGGGATTGTGACAATCTCTTTGTTATGGATGCCGGTGTATTTGCGTCTAACCCACATAAGAACTGCACGCTTACGATCATGACGTTAGCTATGCGCAACTCAACTTGGCTCAGCGAACAAATTGGCAAAGGAGCGTTATAATGCACCATCAAGACAGAGACAACGCCTATCAATACAAATCAGGGATGACTCGTCGCGAGTCACTCAAATGGCTAGGCTTATTAGCAGCTGGTTCAGCGGTCACTCTCACGTCAGCTTGCTCCAAAGCGCTTGATGTCACTGCAGCAAGCAGCAAAGGGCATTGGCCAGATTTAGATCTGAAACCCATTACCGCACCGGGCTATGGTACTGATCCAAACTTAGTGATCCCGCCGCAGTCGCCTTGGCCACTGACTTTAAGTGCAGCTCAGCTCACTTTAGTCGCCGTGTTAGCGGATTGGATTGTGCCACGCGAGGGCTCAATTCCTTCTGCATCGGAATTAGAAGTGCCAGCTGTCATTGATGAGTGGGTCAGTGCGCCTTATGAGGGACAACAACGCGACCGCATTACTATTTTGAATGCGCTGGCCTGGATAGACGATGAGGCTCAACTGCGCTTTAAGGCCAGGTTTGCCGCCCTGAATCGCGCTCAGCAGCAGGCGATTATCGACGATATCGCCTATTACTCAGATAAAACCCCTGAGCAGTTTAAGCGCATTGGTAAAGCCTTTTTGCGCTTTAAAGATTTAGTGTTGGGAGCGTTTTTCTGCTCTCCGCAAGGCTGTAAAGACATTGGCTACTTAGGCAATGTGCCTATTGGCGGCGACTATCCAGGGCCCAGTGCACAAGCCAAAGCCCACCTCGATAAGGTGCTAGATGAGCTCGGACTCAGTACCTACGCCTACCAGGATTAATACATCTAGCGCACCGCAGAGCCCATTTATGGGCTCTAATTTTATGGACTCAAAATGAAATATATTTCTTTTAACCCTATTGTTTGGCTTTGTGTTTTAGCTTTGTCTCTGCCGACGGCGGCAAAACAGCCGCAGATTAAGACCCCTCCCATCAGCGTGCAGCTTTGGTCTGTAAAAGAGGCCCTTAAAGCCGACTTTCACGGAACCCTTGAGGCACTTGCGAACATGGGCTTTGCCGGTGTTGAATTCGCCGGAGACTTTGGCCCCTATGGTGACAACCCCAGCGCCCTTAAGAAAACACTGGCCAAGCTTG
The DNA here is from genome assembly GCF_002964545.1 of Pseudoalteromonas sp. T1lg10. Classification (NCBI taxonomy): domain Bacteria; kingdom Pseudomonadati; phylum Pseudomonadota; class Gammaproteobacteria; order Alteromonadales; family Pseudoalteromonadaceae; genus Pseudoalteromonas; species Pseudoalteromonas sp. T1lg10. The sequence goes on along the minus strand of NZ_PQBV01000042.1, from coordinate 180,264 downwards.
GTCTTCAAGCCAGCAGCGCCCATATCGGCTTTGATGTCCTCACTGAACAAAAGCTAGCCCACACCCTGCTGTTTTATAAAACACTCGGAGTTAACACCCTGTATGTTCCCTGGGATGAGCGTGCCTGGGATGCCAACCGAATAGCCCAGTTTACCGAGCAACTAAGCGCCGCTCATGCACAAGCCCGGCACTTCGATATGGAGATCGGTTTTCATAACCATGAACGTGAGTTTGAACCCTATAAAGAGGCGACGTTTTGGGACTATATTGCTACCCACACCTCGAACTCCTTGCCATTGCAACTGGATATAGGTTGGGTACATTACGCTCAACAGGACGTTCAGGCCTTAATTAAGGCCTACCCGCAGCGTACCCGCTCTGCGCACATTAAGGTAGTCGCCAAAAACAATGGCCTTAGCCCCATTTTAGGAAACAATGGTTTTCAGTGGGATGAAATCATTCAGACTTTGATTGCTGAGGGTAAAACTCAGTGGCTGGTATTAGAGCAGGAACAATATCCCGAGCAGATGACCCCACTGCAAAGTGTAGCGGCATCAAAGCAAGGACTGGATAAGGTGCTCGCGCGTCTTCAGAACTAATCTAACCCGGCCTTTTTCCCACACAAAAAACGCCACCCCTAAGGTTGGCGTTTCATTATTTGTTTGCTACTCGCTAAATACACTGTGCGGTCATATCCCAATCATTTTTGCGATTGATATTTGCGGTGATGCTGGTGCATACCTTTTTCGCTTCCTGATCGGTTAGACCCCAAAAGATCAAGGCGCCTTTACGGGCGTCGCGATTACCGTTTAAATGAATATAGTGAGTACGCGCCGGCTGTTGCTGCAACATGGAGGCATAGCGCTTATCCAGACTTTCTTTGCACTCAAAGGTGACATGGGAGCAAAAGTTCTCCTCTACGCACTGATCCACAAAGTCCTGAACCAGATTGGCATCACAGGCACCTTCCTTATATCTGTGCCCCACTCCGATCATCTCAATCTCACGCCCTGGTAAGTTGTAAGTGATACGAGCCTGGGCATACACCATTTCCCGCTCTGGGGTAAAAATCTCACTATTATTGTAGAAATAATAAATTGCCGCACCGATTGCTGCCAATATTAATATATTTTTCATTTAGTTACCTCTTCGTCCATTGAAGTTTTGAGTAGCCAGTGTAGAACAGTTTTGTACCTAATCCAAATATGCTCCGAGTAAGTGCTAAGCAGGCCTTTGCCGTTAAAAGCAATCACCCGCATAAGAGCTATACTCTATAGACAGATTGGAGCATGAATTATGAGCCAAAAACGAGCCTTTTATCGCGTCCACAACAAGGTGATTTATATGTCATTTAAGCGCTCTTTTGCGAATGAAAATGACGGCACGGAGTTGCAGTCGCCATCCCCTAAAAAGCTCGCTCAAGTAATTAGGCTAAAACCTAAGCATTACCGGCATTAAGACAAGCATTAGGACGATATAGCCGCGACAAATATACAAGGTTGAAAGCCTAAGGTTACGCCGTATCTCTAAAAAATGCATACTTCCTATAAACCAACCGGCTTAATTCCAGATGTAAGGGAATAAGCAAAATATAAATATAATCGGCAAGCCAGTAGCCAAAATCAATCAGCCACTGCACATATTCTGTAAATCCAAACGTGCTAAGTTGGGGAGCCAAGAAAGTGCCAATAAGCATAAACGGCAAGGCAAAAAGGAAAAATAGAAATTGCACTATGGTCGCCAGCCCTATTACAAGGGCAAAGAATAAAAAGGCGTTGGTTGCTTGCATGCGTTTAGCGTACAAGTAAGGGATGCAGGGGGAGGCCAATAAGAAGAACAGCATTATCCAACCAGCCATTATGACCTCAACTCCTTGAAGAGGCGCCCCATCAATACCAAACCCAGACATGAAAGAGAGGTCGCCAGGCCACCTACCAGCCCCAACAGAAGAGTCCCTTGTAGGGGCATTTGTATCAATATGCCCAAGATAGCAAAGGTGATACATCCATATATTAAAAACCGTAACACAATCATAAATCCTCCATGATCATACCTATTTTTTCATGCTCCAGTTAGCTGGGCTGAGGCTGCCCTCGCAAGCTATCCAGCCACTGCTGCGGGTTGGCCAGAATAAACTCGTAGGCTTGTCCGTTGATTAAGGTGATTTTAATCGCCTCGCTCGATAGTGGAATTACACCCCCACCCTTTGCTGATGTGCTTTGCACAGTGGCAATACTGCTACGAGAAAAGGCATAGGGCCCAAGGCCGAATGTTTCATTGAAGGGGCTAAATTGCAGTTCACTGTCGGTTAAAACCAGTTCGCCGTCGGCGCGCGCCACACCGCACTGAGCCGTGGCATTAGCCGACTTTAAAATAGACGCTGACATATCACACTCCTTTGCAACTAGGTTGCTATTCGTCCCAAATTGATGAGGTTTATGCTTTGATATCAAAAAGCTAGCAGCCTATTAGCGATTAAACAAACCAAAACCAGTAAAATAATTGAGTAAGTTTGCTTTTCAATCCTGCTTTTTACCCATGGGCCAAAATGGGATCACCGCAGGCACCCGATTTTTGTAATCCACATAGACATTGCCAAAACGAGACACCAGGGATTTTTCCTCAAAATACAATCCAATAAAGATATAGACAGTCATGCAAACTGAAAGCATCAACTGGGTCATGCTCATAAAGGGCGTAAACCAGACCCCCATCAAGACCCCGGTTTGAATGGGATGGCGCACCATTTTATAAAGAAAAATTTCTTTAAATTCATGACCTTCATCTGGGTTCATGGATAAACTTTGTTTTAACCCCATCAAATGAAAGTGGTCTATCTCAAAGGTGGCTAGCACCAAGATAAGCCAGCCAAAGACATGTAGCGCACGCAATATAATCACCGCGACCTGGTTATCTGTGTGCCAAACCGTTCCGGCGATGGGTTGCCAGTAGAAACAAAAAGCGAACATAAAGAGGCCGGAAATGAGCACATAGATACTGCGCTCCACCGCCGCGGGCACAATCTGAGTCAGCTTTTTCTTAAAACTGCTGCGTGCCGCCAGGCTATGGTGCAGACCAAATAACAAGATAATGAATAAATTAATGAGGATAGCCTGGGTGCCAGCGCTGCCGGCCGGCTGAGAATTGATATGCAAAGGTAAAAAGCTCCATCCCCCTAAATACAGCATAAATGCTGTGAGTCCTGCCAGCCCAACGAGATAGGCAAAAATCCCAAAGAGTGACACTAAGAGCCTGTTCATACTATTCTCCCCGACCCCGGCCGGAATCAAGCATAATTGAGCTTATAATTTACCGTTCGAGGTACAAACTAGCACCTATGCTCACCTCCTTGTTTGCGAGGGCCGATTAAAATCTAATTTAACTATAGACTTAATCTGTGCTTATGGTGGCTAAAAACATAGGTGGCTGGAGGTTAATTTTCAGGGCAAAGTCATATCGACTTAAAAGAAACCGGTCGGCGCTTAGCACCGACCTAGTATGTGGGAAGCGCCGATATGATTAATCCAACACCTTGGCATCATTGGCTTTATTAAGCAGAGCCCGACTTTGACGCAAAAACTGGTCGCTGGCATCGCTAAAGAAATGTTTGGCATCGTTAAAGGCGGCGATTAAGGCATCCTTATCCTTATCGCGAAGCATGTTCAGGGTTTGCTCGTAGGTGTTTTGGTACGCCTCAAGCAGCGGCTCGACGCGGTCAAACTGGGCCAGCATAATATCGCTGTAAAGCTCCGGGCTTTGTGCAAATAACCGCCCTACCATCATCAGCTCTAACTGATAGATGGGCGATGAGCAGTCGCGAATTTCCTGCAAGCTGTGCTCCTGGCGCGCCAGAAACTGACCGTATACAAAGGTGGTTAAGTGGCGCATCACTTGAATTATTTGCATGGCCTCATCGTGTTTACGTGCGCTCATTGTCACCAGCTGGCAACCCCAAACCTTAAGCTGGGCTTGCAAGGCATCCCCAGCCTTACTCTCACGACCCGGGCACACCACCACTGTTTGCTTAACCCAATGGCTGATGTCGGGGCCAAACATGGGGTGTAAGCCCAGCACAGGACCGCTGTGCTTTTGTGTCAGCGCCGCTAACGGCTTTTCCTTAACCGAGGTGATATCTACCAGTAGCGCGTCCTCATCGAGCGCAGGGAGTGATTCAACCACCTTGTCAACGGCATTGATGGGCACACTGATAATCACGCACTTTGCGCCGCGAATAATCTCTTCGGCCTTGCCTTGCTGCTGTTCATCCTTATCGAGAATACGCACCTCAACGCCACTGCGGATAAGTTGCTTGGCAAACAACTGACCCATGGCACCGCGACCACCGACTATCACTGCAGGGCTAAGCTCAGGGCAAACGCAGGCGAGTTCACTTTGTTGATTTTGATAGGCCTCGCGCATCATGCGGCGGAGAATATCTTCGACCAGGTCGGGATTCACGCCTTGTTCTGTTGCTTGCTCACGGCGCGCGGCAAGGAGAGCGGCTTCACGATCCGGGGCATGCAAAGGCGCACCATAACGCTGCTTGACCTTACCGACCTGCTCGGTGATCTGATTACGTTTTGCTAAAAGGCGGACTAATTCACTGTCGCAGGCGTCTATTTCGCTGCGTAACTGGGCTAACTGCTGCTCGGCTGACATTATGTAAACTTATAATTACATGCGGTAAATTAATAATTACACCGATACTAACACAATCAAAGCGGAATTGAAGGGTTAGCTAGCCGACTAAAGGAAACAAGATGAGGGGGAAACCAAAACGGGCCAGCTATTGCTAGCTGACCCGTTTTATCACGTTTTAGTAAAACGCGCGTATTAATTAAGTTTTTCTTTAATACGTGCAGATTTACCAGAACGCTCACGCAAGTAGTAAAGCTTAGCGCGACGAACCGCACCACGGCGCTTAACTGCGATGCTGCTGATAAGAGGGCTGTGCGTTTGGAATACACGCTCAACGCCTTCACCGCTCGAGATTTTACGAACTGTGAATGCTGAGTGTAGGCCACGGTTACGCTTAGCGATTACAACACCTTCAAAGGCCTGTAGACGCTCTTTTTCACCTTCTTTTACACGTACCTGAACAATAACTGTATCACCAGCACCGAACGCAGGTACATCTTGCTTAAGCTGTTCAGCTTCAAGCTCTTTAATAATATTTTGGTTTACTTTTGCCATTTTATTTCTCACTTTCCTAGGTGTAACTGTCTTCTAGCCACAAGCTATGAGTTTTCCTGCTGATATTCAGCAAGTAAACTTGCTTGCTCCTCAGTCAGAGCTAGGTTTTGCAACAAGTCTGGACGTCGTTGCCAAGTTCTTCCGAGTGACTGCTTAAGCCGCCATTTCGCAATTTCTTGGTGGTTACCGCTCAGTAAAACTGATGGAACCGCTTTGCCATCCAATATCTCTGGCCGAGTATAGTGAGGACAATCAAGCAAGCCATCCGAAAATGAGTCTTGCTCAGCCGACTGGTTGTGGCCTAACACCCCTGGCACTAATCGCGCGACCGCGTCGATTAATGTCATGGCCGGTAGTTCACCACCGCTGAGGATAAAATCCCCAATCGACCATTCTTCATCGATATAGGATTCGATGATCCTTTCATCTATACCTTCGTAACGACCAGCTACTAAAATCAGTTTGTCGCTAAGAGCAAGCTCTTGCGCGCCTTGCTGATCTAGTTTCCGCCCTTGTGGCGACATATAAATTACCTTAGCACCCTCACCCGCTGCGGCTTTAGCATCGATTATGGCCTGCTTTAATGGTTCAACCATCATCAACATGCCCGGACCACCGCCATAAGGTCGGTCATCCACTGTACGATGCTTATCCGTCGCGTAATCGCGTGGGTTCCAGCAGTGAAAGTCGATTAAACCACGTTTCACTGCGCGGCCTGTGACACCCTGCTCAGTAATAGCCGAAAACATCTCGGGGAAGAGGCTTATCACCCCCACCCATAAAGGTGCTTGCGCCATTAAAAGGCCGGATCCCAGTCCACAGTAATTTGGCGAGCTTCATGATCCACGTTCTGAATAACCGAATCGGTTAAGAACGGGATTAAACGCTCACCCTTGCCAAACGCATCTTTACTGTTTGCTTTCACAACCAGTACGTCGTTTGAGCCTGTCTCCATCAAGTCATCAACCTGACCTAGGTTGTAACCTTTATCGGTTACCACCATCATGCCGATGAGATCTCGCCAATAGAACTCACCTGCCGGTAGTTCTGGCAGTTGCGCCGCATACACAGAAATTTCCACATTGGTAAAAGCCATTGCTTGGTCTCTGTCGTTTACTTGCGCGAACTTGGCGATAAAGCCTTTGTTGTGGCGACGCCAGTCACTCACTTCAAAGGATTGCCATTTACCTTGTTGCCCTATCAACCATGGGCTGAAATCGAAGATCCCTTCGGGATCATCAGTAAATGAATGTACCTTAAGCCAACCCTTAATCCCATACGGGGCTCCGAGTTTGCCAACGACGATTGTAGAGGCTTGCTCCTGTTGACTCATGGTTACACTTACGCCTATTAAGCCGCTTTACGAGCGTCTTTAACTAGTTTTGCTACGCGATCTGAAAGAGATGCACCTTGACCTACCCAGTGATCAACACGAGATAAATCTAAACGTACTTTTTCTTCCTGACCTGCAGCAATAGGGTTAAAGAAACCTACTTTCTCGATGAAACGACCGTCACGCGAGAAACGGCTATCCGCAACCACAATTTGATAGAAAGGACGCTTCTTAGCGCCACCACGTTGCAAACGAATAGTTACCATACCGTCCTCTAAATAGATTGACTGTTTTCATTAATAAGTTTACTTCCCCATAGAGGGAAGCTGGGGAATTGTACGAATTTTTTGCCACAATGCAAGTAAGAAGTGCATTTAATGCTTTGTTTATGTCGGTTAAATGCTGATCCTAAGCCGCTGTAGCAAGAGGATTTGACCGTTATTCAAACACCTGCTGGTTAATCGTCACAGTCTATACAAATTGACGCTAAAACGCTTCGTTTTATTACCTCCCTTTAGACCCGCATAACAAAGTGGGTCTACTTGTTGGCATCAAGCGAGGCATCACCCGAGGTATCACCTGAGGCTTTGCCTGAGGCATAACCGCTGCCGATGGCAGAAAAGGGCATTTCCAATTGCAGCTCGGGCACCTGCAAGCCTATCCAGGCAGGAAAGGTGTTGCTGTTCGGCCCGGGGAACAAGGTGTATTCATGAGCCCAAGGGTAGCGCGTGGCCGCAGCTTTGATTTTAGGAATAAGCTGTTGTGCCTGTTTGCCACTGATGGATAAAAACTTCTCTGGCCTGGCACCGTACCAGTATCTGTCCGGAGTGTTGGTTTGATAGGTGCGCAGTGCCGGGCGTCCCTGGTCTACGCCCCAACCCACCACTTCGTACACCGTATATTCATCGGCACCCTGCTCTTTAATGGCGAACCAGGTATGCACCGCAAACCAGCCGCGCCAGCCAAAGGCATCGGCGGCATAAAACTCTATAACCGCTTGTGGCTGCGAAACGGGCATAGCAATACCAGCGGGTTCACGACTGGCGGTGCGCCAATCTGAGCTGGCACAGCCGCTCACGCCAGTGAATAATAAAACTAAGAGCAAAACTCGCAACATGATCTCTACCGTTTTTGGCAAGGAGCTTAGGCTTTCACTATTTCATGTGCTCTTGGGCTTTGCAAACACATAAAAAAGCGCGACTCGTGTCACGCTTTTTCTATCTCGTTTGTTAGAGCGATTAAAGGCTTAAAACTTAGGACCGCCAGGGCCACCCATCATACCCGGAGGTAGCATGCCCTTCATACCGCGCATCATTTTCATCATGCCGCCTTTGCCTTTCATCTTCTTCATCATCTTCTGCATTTGCGTAAATTGCTTCAACAGTTTATTGATTTCCTGCACCTGAGTGCCCGAACCCGCAGCAATACGCTTTTTACGCGAGCCCTTGATGATTTCCGGACGAGCACGCTCTTTAGGCGTCATAGAATTGATAATGGCTTCCATTTGCACAAAGGTTTTGTCGCTCATTTGGCCTTTTACCGTATCCGGCAAGTTGCTCATGCCCGGTAACTTATCAAGCATGGACATCATACCGCCCATGTTTTTCATTTGACGCAGCTGCTCGGCAAAGTCTTCTAAGGTAAAGCCATCACCTTTAAATACCTTGTCGGCAACCTTGGCGGCTTTATCCTTATCAATCTTCATCTCCACTTCTTCGATAAGCGACAGTACGTCGCCCATGCCAAGAATACGTGAAGCTACCCGGTCTGGATGGAAAGGCTCTAAGGCATCGGTACGCTCACCCACACCGATAAATTTAATCGGCTTGCCGGTGATATGACGAATTGACAGCGCCGCACCACCACGGGCATCACCGTCTGTTTTAGTCAGGATCACACCGGAAAGCGGCAGCGCTTCATCGAAGGCTTTAGCTGTATTGGCGGCATCCTGACCCGTCATTGAGTCAACAACGAATAGCGTTTCAATAGGATTGATGGCTGCGTGTAGCTCTTTGATTTCATCCATCATGTCGCTGTCGACATGCAAACGACCGGCGGTATCCACCAGCACCACATCGATAAACTTTTTCTTCGCGTGGCTAATGGCGCCAGTGGCAATATCAACCGGCTTTTGGCTGATGTCACTGGGGAAGAATTCAACGTCGACTTCGTTGGCCAGGGTTTCCAGCTGTTTAATCGCCGCCGGACGATATACGTCGGCACTGACCACAAGCACGGATTTTTTCTTACGCTCTTTTAAGAACTTAGCCAGTTTACCCACACTGGTGGTTTTACCAGCACCTTGCAGACCTGCCATCATGACTACAGCCGGTGGCTGGGCATTCAGGTTGAGCTCTTCGTTGGCCTCACCCATGGCTTTTTCAAGTTCTTCGCGGACGATTTTAATGAAAACCTGACCCGGGCTTAGGCTTTTTGTTACTTCCGTGCCAACCGCACGCTCTTTAACCTGCTTCACAAATTCACGTACTACAGGCAGGGCAACATCGGCCTCAAGTAGCGCCATACGTACTTCGCGCAGCGTTTCTTTAATATTGTCTTCGGTAAGACGGCCGCGGCCACTAATATTTTTTAGGGTCTTTCCTAATCGTTCCTGAAGGTTTTCAAACATCGCTAACGAGTCCGTTGCTACTAACTTGGCGGCGATTATAACTGAAAGCGAGGTGCAAATCCCAGAGGCAAGTGCAATGGATTCACATAATTAGATCTAGGCAAGCGTGTGTGCATTACATACAATGTCCTTTTAAAGCATTCATTTAATCCCTTATAAAGGTCATTATGCTGATCACGGTTTTGACATTATTGAGTTGTGTTTTTTACGCTGCGGCAACGGTGCACGTTTTATCACGCTTATTTCACGCCCAAGGACCTTCACAAAAAGCCACGGTCATTTTGAGTACCCTGGCAATACTGACGCACATGGTGCTGTTGGTGAATTCGGTCTTTACCAATCAGGGCCAAGATGTCAGCTTTATTAATGTCTCTTTATTAACCTGCTGGGTTATTGTGCTCTCGGTCACTGCGGTGTCGTTAAAGTTCCCGGCTACCCTGTTGTTGCCTGTGGTCTATGGCTTTGCCGCTATTTTGCTGTTTGCCAGCCTGTTTATGCCGCACCATCTGATAGTGCAAGACATTCATCTTGAAGCAGGTCTGGTTACCCATATCACGCTGTCATTACTGGCCTACTGTATTTTAATTATCGCGACCCTGTACGCGGTACAATTTTATTTTATCGATAAGCGCCTCAAGCGCAAAGACCTGGCCATTGTTTACAGCCACTTGCCGCCACTTATGGTGGTTGAGCGCCAGCTGTACCAATTGGTTACCGTGGGCACGGCGCTGTTGACTATGGCGCTGCTGTCGGGCTTTATCTTTGTCGATACCATGATCAGCAAAGAATATGCCCATAAAACCATCTTATCTCTGCTCGCTTGGGTAATATTTGCCACCGTGGTTTTAGGACGTCACCTTAAAGGCTGGCGTGGCAAGTCCTCGGTCATCACCATTATGGTCGGTGCCGCTTTCTTAACGCTTGCCTACTTCGGTAGTCGCTTTGTTCAAGAAGTGATTTTGCATCGTTTTTAACCAACCACGAATAGACCCGCATAAGCGGGCTTGACTCTGGGCTTTGAGTACCGCTTAATATACCCTGACTAACTACAAAAGGATCCTTCTTTGGACGACATATCGACGAGTACCCTGTTTATAATCTTGGGCATACTCATATTGATTTCGGGCTACTTTTCCGGCTCTGAAACCGGCATCATGTCTATAAACCGGATACGTCTTAGGCACCTAGAAAAAGAAAATCACCCTGCCGCCATGCGTGTCAGCAAGCTACTGAACCGCCCGGACAGACTGATCGGTTTAATTCTTATCGGTAACAACCTAGTTAATATCGCCGCTGCCCAGGTGGCCACCATTATCGGTTTGCGTTTGTATGGCGACATGGGTATTGCCATCGCCACCTTTGCACTGACCCTGGTCGTGCTTATTTTTGCCGAGGTTACGCCAAAAACTCTGGCGGCTCTGTACCCAGAAAAAGTGGCCTTCCCCAGCTCGGTGATCCTCAAATTCCTGTTAAAAGTACTTTATCCTTTGGTTGTCGTGGTCAATGCCATGACCAATGGCATGCTGCGCCTGTTTGGTGTATCGACTCAGGAAATTGAAGAGCACAGCCTGAGTAAAGAAGAATTAAAAACCGTAGTGAGCGAGTCTGGCGCATTTTTACCGGCTAAGCATAAAAGCATGCTCACCTCGATTCTAGACCTTGAGCAGGTCACGGTTGAAGACATCATGATCCCGCGTCACGAAATAAACGCCATTGATATCAACGATGACTGGAAGGCGATCAGTAAACAGCTCACCAATGCACAGCATACTCGCGTGCTCCTTTATCGTGACCAAATCGATGATGCGGTGGGCTTTATCCACGCTCGTGATGCCTTGCGCCTGCTGACCAAGGAGCAGTTTAATAAGGCATCTTTGCTACGTGCAGTACGTGAGATTTACTTTATTCCGGAAGGAACCTCGCTCAACACCCAGTTGCACAAGTTCCAGCAGGTCAAAGAGCGTATCGGTCTTGTCGTTGACGAATACGGTGATATTCAAGGCCTGGTAACGCTTGAGGACATTCTCGAGGAAGTGGTCGGTGACTTTACCACTACCCAAACTCGCGCTCCGAGCGAGGAAGTCAATATTCAGGCCGATGGCTCAGTCCTGGTCGAAGGCAGCGCCAATATTCGCGACCTCAACAAGGAAATGGGCTGGAAACTGCCTATCGACGGTCCTAAAACCCTAAGCGGCTTAATCGTTGAGTATCTTGAAGATATTCCCGATGCCAACCTGGGCTTAAAAATCGCCGGCTACCCTATCGAGGTACTGGAAGTAAAAGAAAACATGATTAAGCTAGTGCGCGTTATCCCACCGAAAAAGCGTAAGAAAAGCTAGAAAAATCAATACACCACTGTCATCTGTGCTTTAATAAAACTTTGTCGTTAACAAAGGAAAGCACAGATGACAGACATCTCCTTAGAAAATATCTACAACACCGCCATAGAAATGCTGATGCAGTACGGCCCTAAATTCGTCCTTGCCATTGTCGTTCTGTTCGTTGGTTGGTGGCTTATCGGCCGTGTTGCCACCATGTGCGAGCGATCCATGCATAAAGTGAAGGTTGAAGCCGGGCTGACGCACTTTTTGGTCTCCTTCATCGGCGTCGTTCTTAAGGTGCTGCTGCTTATTTCCGTCGCTTCCATGATTGGGGTTGAGACCACCTCCTTTATCGCCATGCTCGGTGCAGCTGGTCTGGCCGTGGGAATGGCACTTCAAGGCAGCCTGGCAAACTTCGCCGGTGGTGTACTGATCCTCTTCTTTAAACCCTTTAAGGTAGGTGATGTAATTGAGGCCCAGGGCCATATGGGTAAGGTGGTAGAAATACAAATTTTTGTGACCGTCTTGCTCACCTATGATAACCAAAAAATCATAATTCCTAACGGGGCCCTCTCTAACGGCACGGTGAAAAACCTGTTTGTTGAAGAAAACCGCCGTGTCGATATCGAGTTTGGGATCAGCTATGGCGACGACGTGCACAAGGCTCGTGAGGTATTGATGTCGGTGCTTAAAGACTATGACATGGTGCTGACAGATCCTGAGCCTCTGGTGCATGTGAGTCAGCACGGTGATAGCCATATTGGTATGCTGGTGTGGGCCTGGGTCAAATCAGAAAATTATTGGCCGGTGTATTTTGGCCTATACGAGCGGGTGAAAATTGCCTTTGATGCCGCCGATATCACCATCCCCTTCCCGCAACGCGATGTGTATATCCACACCTTTCCAAAACAAACCCAGTAACTTGGTCAGCACATAAAAAACGGCGCCTTAGCGCCGTTTTTTTAAACTCAAGAGAACAAACGCTCCAGCCAACTCTTGTCTAAATCGGCCTCGCAGCGCTTTAACTGAGCGCCGTAACGTCCGGCCCGCTGTTTCACCTTGTTGGCCACGCTTAGTAACCACTTTTTGTTATTGTGAGTGCCGCGCTTAAAGCCGCCCCAGCCTTCATGATAATTAAGGTATTGGGCATAGGCATCCCACTTAGATATGCCATTAACCTGATGGGTTTTCCACACAAACCAGGCCATAAAGTCGATGGCATCGTCAAAGTCATCTCTGTCGGCACCGCCATTATCGGTTTCACGGGTATAGTCTTCCCAGGTCAAAGTTTTCGCCTGAGAATAACCATAGGCATCGCTGGCACGGCCTATGGGAATAAAACCAAGGAAGTATTCCATCGGTGGTGCGGCATCGTGTTTAAAGGAGCTTTCCTGATACATCATGGCCATCAGCACATGTTTCGGCGATCCCCACTTTTCCTGGGCATCCTTGGCATCGAAATACCAATCTTCCTTTTCTTCAAAAATCTTACAGATATCATCAGGTTGCTTTGGCGGTGCGGTGGCACAACCGGACAAATACAGAGTCAGCAGCAATAAAATCGAAATTTTTTTCATTTTTTTTGAACTAACTCCTTAGGGCCCAGTCTGAGTATATGAATGCAGCAGTTTAGCATTGTTTCATCCCTGTAGAATATTTTGCGCGGCTACCTTAGCCGCGCTTTTTTATTCCTGAAACTATTCCTTAAAATAGTCATCCAAAAAGGCTTCAAAGCTCAAGGTATCCGCCGCTTCGATGTCTTTTTGCGCCACCACCGACTGCTCGGCCTGTTGCTGCAAATAGGCCTTATCGAAGCTGTGATACTGCCACTTCTGATGTTGCTCAAGGTATTCCTTCGCAAGCTCCAAGGCAAATACGCCATTGTCCGTATTAGCGGCCAATAACTGTGCCATATAACGACCTGAGGTGGTTTTTTCAGGAGCATCTACCCAGGTTGCAAGCTCATTGACCGTTTCACGGTAATGACTCACACCATGGGCCGTATCCATATAATCGGCTACCTTAGCAAGCTCAGCAAAAATATCGCCGGCCCACTGGGTTAACGAGACCTCTTGAGCATTGCGAACTAGTATAAGCTCAGGGTTGCGGCCCTGATTGACTACCTGATCGAGGTTTTCCTGGGTTTGCGTTTGCTCTTCCCAGCTCATCTGTGGCGAGGCCTTAAGCAGGCAGTAGGTTAGAAATACATCGAGGAAATAAATTTGCTGTAAGTCGATACCGGTATCGGCAAAGGGATTCACATCCAAAGCTCGGATCTCGATATATTCAATGCCACCACGTAACAGCGCTTCTGTTGGTTTTTCACCGGAGCGGGCATTACGTTTAGGGCGAATAGGCGAGTAAAACTCGTTTTCTATTTGTAAAATATTCTTGTTGAGCTGTTGCGGCACAGCTCCGTGATAATCTTCCAAGTCCTGATATAAATTTGAAGGCAGGCTGATCGCCTTTTTCAGGCCATCGACGTATTCCTCAAGGGAGTTATACATGACCTTTAAACTGGACTGGGCACTATTGGTATAACCGAGATCGCCTAAACGCAGCGCCGTACCATGCTCAAGATATAAAGAGCCCTTACCGAGCGATTTAAAGGGCAAGTCGGTTTTGCGCCCTTCCAGGAAAGAGCTACACAGGGCCGGCGAAGCGCCGAACAAATAACTGATCAGCCATAATTCGCGCTTAAAGTTACGAATAAGACCAAGGTAACCGTCGGAAATAAAAGACTGTAACTCACCGCTATCGCCGCTTTGGCTTTGCAGGCTGCGCCAGAAGCTCAGTGGAAATGAGATATTGAAGTGCACACCGGCAATGGCCTGCATCATACTGCCATAACGATTTTTTAGGCCTTCGCGATACAGGGTTTTCATTCGCCCTATGTTGGAGCTACCAAATTGCGCCAGGGGAATTTCATCCTGGTTCTGAATATAACAAGGCATACTCACGGGCCACAGCAACTCACCGTCGAGTTGTTCAAGGGTGAACTTTTGCAAGTCCCTTAGCTGCGCCAGTGTTTCTTTTGGGTCATCACTCACCGGGGTAATAAATTCTAATAAGGCTTCGGAGAAGTCGGTGGTGATCATTGAATTGGTCAGTGCGCAGCCGATGGCAACGGGATGCGGACGCGTCGACAAACCGCCCTGCTTATTCGTGCGCAATGCCTCGCGCTCGATACCACGTTGTATGCCTACTATCGCCGCCAATTCCGATGGCGCGGACAAAGCGCTAATTCGCTGCTGTAATTGTGTACAAGTCAAAAAGTTCTACCTCTGGAGCGTCAGCTCAATTGTGTTGTTATGGGGGGCATCGCTCATTACTCAAGACCAGGGCAATAAAATTACTTTCTCTTTGCTGCTATTTTGCTCAATTTGCTGATGCGCCACCCCTGCAGCACTTAACGGCATACACCTGTGTGCTAACTTTAGCTTACCCTGGCAATACCAAGAATAAAGGCGCTGTAATTGCGAGGCATTTTTTACCACCAGCACCCCCTTACCCTGGACCCTTTGCTCCTGAGCCGCAGCGATAATTTGCGCCTGCGATAAGGTCGGCACAGTCACCATCACACTTTGTGCAGACAAGCCCTGTAAGCAGTGCATGCCCACTTCCATACCCACCACATCAAGCAAATAACGCTTGGCCGGTGATTTAACAAAGTCATCATAACCGATTTGTTCAAAGCGCTTCGCTAACTCATGAGGTAATGCACTGCGGGTGACAGCTATAACTCGATAACCCATATTGGCGGCTATTTGCAGCGCCAGCGAGCCGACGCTGCCATTGGCGCCATTAATATACAAGGGCTGGCTTTTCGGACACTCAAGCTTATTGAGAGCTTGAAATGCGGTCAATCCAGCAAGACAGAGACCGGCCAACACGGGATCGGCATTCTCTTTATCGACTTTGATCAACTCGTTGTCGCGGGCTTTGGCATATTGTGCATAGGTGCCTGGGTGAGCGGCAAATCCAACCATGCCCATAACCAGATCACCGCCTTGCAGGCCTGAAACCTGCTCGCCACACTCGACCACCTCACCGTAGAGGTCATAACCCAGAGCCAGGGGCAAATTATGTTTGTTTTGCTCTGCGGCAAAACCGATACCGGCACGGGTTTTTACATCGATAGGATTAATGGCTGCACTGAGTACCTTAACCAAGACCTCATCGGCTGCAACTGTGGGATAGGCCACCGAAATGGGTTTAATTACACCGGGCTCACCAAAGGCCTGAATAGCCATGGCTTGATAGTCGCGTGTCATAAGCAACTCTGTTTGTTCGAATTATTGGCTCTATATTGACATTACCGTCGCGCTGAGACAATAAAAAAGGCGGCCAAAAAGAGGCCGCCTTGTTATGTCTTAGAAGATTAAATTTATTTACCGATAAAGGTAAAGCCATTCTCATCGGCATCGATGCAAATGGTATTGCCCGTTGTTAACTCACCAGAGAGTAGCTTCTGCGCCAGCGGGTTTTCAATGGCATGCTGAATGGCACGCTTCAACGGGCGAGCGCCATACACAGGATCAAAACCGCTTTGCGCCAGTTTAGCCAGAGCTTCATCGGTAACCTCCAGGCTAAAGCCCTTCTCAGCAAGACGTTCATACAGTTTCGCCAACTGAATATCGGCAATCTGTTTAATATGTTCGCTCGCCAATGGATGGAAGACCACGGTTTCATCAATACGGTTGATGAACTCGGGGCGGAACTGTTGCGCCAGCACCATCATGACCTTCTCTTTCATGGTGGCGTAGTCGTTTTTACTCGCTTCCTCTTGGATCACGTCAGAACCCAGGTTCGAAGTCATAATGATCACAGTGTTTTTAAAGTCCACGGTACGCCCCTGACCATCGGTTAAACGGCCATCATCGAGCACTTGAAGCAAAATATTGAACACATCCGGGTGTGCTTTTTCCACCTCATCAAGCAAGATCACCGAGTACGGACGACGACGTACGGCTTCCGTAAGGTAACCCCCTTCTCGTAGCCGACATAACCAGGAGGCGCACCCACCAAACGAGCGACGGAGTGTTTTTCCATAAACTCGGACATATCGATACGTACCATGGCATCTTCGGTGTCAAACATAAGCTGAGCCAAGGCCTTGGTCAACTCGGTTTTACCCACACCCGTTGGCCCCAGGAATAAGAAGGAACCGATGGGGCGATTAGGGTCGGCCAGCCCGGCACGAGAACGACGAATGGCATTGGCCACCGCAGTCACCGCCTCATCCTGACCTATCACCCTTTGATGCAGCTCCAGCTCCATTTGCAAGAGCTTCTCGCGCTCGCCCTGGAGCATTTTCGCTACCGGGATACCGGTCCAGCGTGACAGAATCTCGGCGATTTCATCCTCGCCCACCTTATTACGCAACAGGCTCATATCCTGCATTTCGGCTTGCGATGCCAGCTCCAGCTTGCGCTCAAGCTCAGGAATACGGCCATATTGGAGCTCAGACATGCGTTGCAGATCGCTGGCACGGCGCGCTACATCCAAATCCAAACGAGCCTGCTCTAGCTCCGCCTTGATCACTTGGGTGCCCTGCAATGAGGCCTTTTCTGCACTCCAAACTTCGTCAAGCTCGGCATATTCGCCTTCAAGTTCCTTAATAAGCCCCTGCATTTCTTCGCGGCGCTTTTGTGAGGCCTCGTCTTTTTCCTTCGCCAGTGCATTATCTTCCAGCTTCAGCTGAATAATACGGCGTTCAAGGCGGTCAAGCGGCTCCGGCTTAGAGTCGATTTGTAAACGAATGGACGAGCCTGCCTCATCGATAAGATCAATGGCCTTATCCGGTAACTGGCGGTCGCTAATGTAACGATGCGACAAATGCGCCGCCGCAACAATAGCCGGGTCGGTGATCTCCACCGAATGGTGCAGCTCGTAACGCTCTTTTAGGCCACGTAAAATGGCAATGGTGTCTTCAACGCTGGGCTCATCCACCAACACTTTTTGGAAGCGACGCTCAAGGGCGGCATCCTTTTCAATATATTGGCGGTACTCATCCAAGGTCGTAGCCCCAACACAGTGCAGCTCACCACGGGCCAAGGCCGGCTTAAGCATATTTCCCGCATCCATGGCGCCATCGGCTTTACCGGCACCGACCATGGTGTGTATCTCATCGATAAAGAGGATCACCTGCCCTTCTTCCTTGGCCAGCTCATTAAGCACCGACTTTAAGCGCTCTTCAAACTCACCACGGTATTTGGCACCGGCTACCAGGGCGCCCATGTCCAGCGACAAGACTCGCTTGTTTTTAAGGCCCTCGGGCACCTCGCCATTAATAATACGCTGGGCCAAGCCCTCAACAATCGCGGTTTTACCCACACCCGGCTCACCAATAAGCACAGGGTTATTCTTGGTACGACGTTGCAATACCTGCACGGTGCGGCGAATTTCTTCATCACGGCCAATCACAGGGTCGAGCTTGCCTTGCTCGGCGCGCTCGGTCAGATCTATGGTGAATTTTTCCAAGGCCTGACGGGTTTCCTCGGCATTAGGATCATCTACTTTTTGTCCGCCGCGCAGCGCTTCTATGGCGGTTTCTACCTTGCTGCTGTTAATGTTCAGCGCCTTGAAAATATCGCCCAAGGGGCCTTTATCGTCGCAGGCGGCAAGAACAAAAATTTCGCTGGAGATGTATTTGTCTTTGCGCTTTTGCGCGTATTTGTCGCACAGATTAAGCAAGGTCACCATGTTGTTCGACAACTGCACGTCGCCACCCACACCTTCGACCTTAACAAGTTTTTCAATCGCTTGAGAGAGCTTGGTATTGAGTTCATCGGCACTAACGCCGGCTTGGGCTAATAAGGCACGTACGCTTGAGCCGCTTTGCTGTAGCAGCGCATACATAAGGTGGACGGGTTCAATAAATTGGTGGTCGCGCCCCAGTGCCAAAGATTGAGCATCGGAAAGCGCTTGTTGGAATTTACTCGTAAATTTGTCTAAACGCATGTATCTGTTTCCACTAAATAGTTTGATTAGCTAATTAATGGGTGCGAGTTAGACAATGTTCAAGATGAACGAGCAAAAAATGGACGATTATTTGCGCCAGATCACACTTGCCATACGCCCAGTTTGACCATCGCGACGATAGGAGAAGTATTGCTCGGTCAATGAATAAGTGCACTGCTGCGCATCGGCAATAGCGGTCACACCAAGGCCTTTCAGCTTTTGTGTTGCCAGCAGGGGTAAATTGGCAAGAAACTTATCGCCATGTGGCTTAAAGGCAAGCTCATGGGCACTATCAAGGGCAAGGAATTGTGCTTTGACCTCGGCGCCGACCTCAAATGCCAAGGGGCCAATTGCCGGTCCTAGCCACGCGGATATCTTAGCGGCTGGTGCATTAAATAAGGGTATGGCCTTTTCAATAATTCCCCCTTGCAGCGAGCGCCAACCGCAGTGCAAGGCGGCAATTTCTTCACCATCATCACTGGCAAGTAAAACCGGCAGGCAATCTGCTGTCATAATAGCAAGCGGCGTTTGTACGCAGCGGGTGAATAAGCCGTCTGCTTCGATATGGCTGGTATCGCTTTGATCACTAAGAATGTGTATATGTGTGCCGTGTACCTGCTGCACATAGTGCGCCGGTGCAGGCAGGCAAGCATTCAGCAAAGCGCGATTTTGAGCAACCAAGGCGTTATCATCACCGACATGGTAGCCGAGATTAAAACCTTGATATACCCCTTGGCTGACACCGCACTGGCGAGTGGTTTGCAAAGCACCCACTTTTGCGGCTGCTAGAGCGGCCGCAGGCCAGGTTGGGGTAAAAACGCTGGAATTAATAGTCTTCGTGACCATTTAGCTGGGTATCCAGACGCAAGGCTTCGGTCAGGGCAACCATATCCTCGGGCACTGGCACCTGCCAACGCATTTGCTCACCTGTGATCGGGTGTGCAAGCTGCAACTTAATGGCATGCAGAGCCTGGCGCTTAAAGCCACGCAATACGCTGATAAATTCCTCACTGGCATTTTTCGGCGGACGCGGTCGACCACCATAGAAGGGGTCACCTACCAAGGGGTGGCTAATATGTGCCATATGCACACGGATTTGGTGCGTACGTCCAGACTCCAAACGCAGACGCAGGCGCGTATGAGCGCGGAACTTCTCGGCAACACGGTAATGAGTTACCGCCGGCTTACCAAACTCGGTTACCGCCATATGGGTACGCTTAGTCGCGTGACGGCCAATAGGTGCATCCACCATGCCACCCGCCGTCATGGTGCCATAACAAATGGCCTCATATTCACGAGTAAAGTTATCACGCTTTTGCAGCGCCGCAACCAGATGCGTTTGTGCCGGTATGGTTTTGGCAATCACCATTAGACCCGTGGTGTCTTTATCCAGTCGGTGCACAATGCCGGCACGCGGCACATTTTCGATTTCCGGGCAGTGATGCAACAAGGCATTAAGCACGGTGCCATCTGGGTTACCTGCACCTGGATGCACAACCAGACCCGCAGGCTTGTTGATCACTAAAATATCATCGTCTTCGTAAACGATATTCAAATCGATATCTTGTGCTTCATACTCGCGCGGTGCTTCCAGCTGGGCTTCGATGTTAACCTGTTCTCCCCCCAACAATTTTTCACGTGGGGTGTTTACCACCAGGCCGTTAACATGCACCATGTCATCGAGAATCCAAGTTTTAATGCGCGAGCGAGAATAATCCGGGAACAATTGCGCTAAAATCTGGTCTAGACGTTTACCGCCCAGCTCTACGGGAACCTCTGCACTGAGGGAAATTTGTTCTGCCATAAGCAAGTTTTACCTAATTTACCAGTGCAAGGTCTGCTTGACTGGGTTAGAATCGCATAATTCGCATAGTTTACTCGGTTTTACCTACTTGGCCTAGCCAAAGACAACGAAGGTACCTAATTAATGATAAATAAAATAAGTAAACGGGCATTAGCAGTCGTATTCACGGCCTCCTTACTTAGCGCATGTTCATCGGCACCAGAGCAAGAAGAAATAGAACGCGTGCCTAATAAATCGGCGCAGGCGCTCTATGAAGACGCACGCCAAACGCTAGATTCGGGCCTTTACGCCCGTGCGATAGAATTACTTTCGGCTATTGATGCTCGCTATCCTTTCGGTCCATTTTCTAAACAAGTACAGATGGACTTGGTCTACGCTCACTATCAAACTGGCAATACCGAGCAGGCCCTGGCTACCATCGACCGTTTTATTCGCTTAAATCCCAACCATAAAGACTTGGACTACATGTATTACATGCGTGGCTTGGTGAATATCAAGGCGGATGAAAATGCATTTCAGGAATACTTTGGTGTTGACCGCGCCGACCGCGATGCCCAGCGCACTCGCGTCGCCTTTAGTGATTTCTCAACTCTGATCAATAACTACCCTGAGAGTAAATATGCTCCCGAGGCCAAACGCCGCCTGGTATGGCTGCTAAATAAAATGGCTCGTAATGAGTTAAAGGTAGCGAATTATTACTATGAGCGTGAGGCTTATTTGGCGGCCGCCAACCGTGGTAAATATGTGGTAGAGCATTTCTCGCAAAGTAGCTATTTAATCCCGGCGCTGGAAATGATGGTGAAGAGCTATGAAAAGCTTGGCCTTGATGACGTGGCTGCGCACACCAGACAAACGCTGGAATTAAACAAGGATAAACGTTAAGTAGTTAAATAGCTTAACCAAGATACTAAAAATCCGATGCTCAACACATCGGATTTTTTATAGCTTGAATACCAATTTTACTAATGTAATTGATATTAGATGGCTTGTTCGTCTTCTTCTTGTGTACGGATACGTACTACACGCTCGACATCGGTCACAAAAATTTTACCGTCACCAATTTTGCCCGTTTGTGCCGTGCTCACTATGACTTCAATGGCACGATCGACATCTTCATCGGCAAGGACAATATCAAGCTTCACTTTAGGCAGAAAGTCGACCATATACTCGGCGCCACGATAAAGCTCAGTATGTCCCTTTTGGCGGCCAAAGCCTTTCACTTCGCATACCGTCATACCCGTGATACCCACCTCAGATAAGGCTTCTCGTACGTCGTCCAATTTAAATGGCTTGATGATGGCTTCTACTTTTTTCATATTTTCGTTCTTGCGCTGGCAGATGAGCCGATTTTAGTCAATTGTTGACGGCGACGCAAACACCAAAAGGGGTGACTAATGCGTTAATGGTGTTAAAATTAATATAATTACACCAACAGGACGATGTAATGAAAAATCATCACTTTACAAAACAACACGGTTTTACTCTTATTGAACTGATGGTGACAATCGCCATTGGTGCCATCTTGCTGGGTATGGCTTTATTCAGCACCACACAAATGACGAATAAAGAAAAAGCCAATAATTTTGCCATGGAATTTAAGCGTCAGGTTAAGTTTGCCCGCGCTAAAGCCATGACGACCGGTGATCCAGTTGTCATGTGCGCCATGGAAAATCCGGGGTCTGATGGAGCTTGTGCTGATGACTGGACAACGGGCAGCATTGTTATGTTTTCCGATATCAACGCCAGTGATGAATTTGAGAGCAGCGACGATGTGTTATTGCGTTCATTGTCTTCACTTGTGTCTAATAGCAAATTAAAAAGTACCGCTACAGATAAGTTCTTAATCTTTGACCAGCGCGGTCAAGTGAATACAACACAAAGCTTTATTTATTGCCCAACCAGCGACAATAAATACAATATTGAGCTTCAAGTAATGCCTGCCGGCACCATTCGCGACCTGGGCAAAACCACCAGTACTTGCGATTCCTAACAAGGCAGCTAACCTTATAGCTAAAGGATTAGATATGGGCTTCAAGGATGAAAGCACAATCTCTGGTTTATTCACATCATGCCGCCTTAGGTATGACGCTGGTAGAATTAATGGTTGCTATCTCAATAGCCGCTATTCTTATCAGCATCGCTCTGTTTAGCTTCGGTGACCTACAACTTACTAATCGCCGCACTAACTATATGCAAACCCTGCATCGCAATGTAATGTCAGCTCGCGCCTACGCCATCTACCATAATCAGTTTGTAAGAATCTGCCCGCAAATAGCGCAGCAATGCACAGACTCCTGGCAAAACGACATAATGATTTTTGTTGACGAAAATCAAGACCGTCAGCGCAATGCTAACGAACAGATCCTGCGTGTTATCTCCCCTCCTCATTCAGGCGACCGCATCAGCTATTCGCGAACCGGTGTCAGTTTTAAACCCACAGGAATGTTGCTGGGTTTTAATAACGGCAGCTTTGTCTATTGCTCGGTAGAGCCCAAATTAAATCAACCCGCACTGCGTATTACCGTGAGTCTAGTCGGCCGAATTCGCTTACTTGAGGATAGCGACAAATGTAATTAGGAACGCTGCAAGGGTATGATTTGGTTACCGCCCGACTCACGTGTTTTTTTGGAGGTTCACCTCGAACAACATGCACCTTGTAAACGCCGTGCTGCATCACTACGTTCACGCGTACGGGCTCACTTATATTGGGAAGGGTCTCTATATCAATGTCGGCTCTATTGGTACTTAAACGAAGCGATAGAGTAAAGCCAAAGCACATATAACTCCCAAAACTACCTTATAAGCCAAGTAAAGAATCCACCTTCTGAAGAAGGTGGCTTTGTAAATGCCCCCTCAAAGGGGGCGTTGTTTACTCCAGCGTTAACTTAGCTTGCTTCTGTTTTTCTTCTTTCTCTTGATGTCGGACGTAACGCCTTATTATCTCTTCATTTATTCCAACCGTATCGACAAAGTACCCTCGCTGCCAAAAATGGTTACCCCACATTTTGTTCTTCCTCAAGTACGGATATTTACTAAATAGTTTTAGTGCTATTTTGCCTTTGAGTGCTCCCTTCAGTCTCGATATCGATAACTTGGGCGGTACTTTTATAACTAAATGAACATGGTCTACCTGTACATTTAGCTCTACCACTTTGCATCCAAGCTGCTCACTGTAAACGTGAATACTGCGGTAAACATCCTTACCTACTTTGTTTTTGAGAATTCTAAAACGGTACTTTGGAGTCCAAACTATATGATATTGACATCGCCAGTACACATGCGATGCTTTCTCGTATCTACTCATGCTTCTTGTCCTTTGACTTCGCTAAAAATCAACGGAGCAATTAGCATGGGTAGCTTTTTCAGGCCAAGCCTAAATTGATGATAACCACCTACTGAAGTAGGTGGTTTAGGGGCTGAAAGTAAAAATGCCAGCAAAGCTGGCATTTTCTAAAGCGTGAAACTAGGTTCGTTGATACTAACGCAACTTCAGCTTATCCAATTTACGTGCGTTAGTATCGGAAAACTCTTCACTACGTAAAACGCACTGCTGAATTTCTGCTACCCGTTGTAGCTTCTTGCCTGGGTATTTATGCCCTTCTGCAATAGCCGCATTAGCCGCCTGCGCCTTACTTTTTTGCTTTATCTCCACATCGATAACGGCAAAGGTATTGTCTTCTAACAAGGCATAGCACTTATAACCATTAAGCGATTTAGCGTAAACGCTTGATGACAAGGCAACCAAGGCACCCGCTAACATTAATTTTGATAAAATTTTCATATAGCTTACCTCTTCCAACAAGTGTCGGTATTGGCGCTTGGAGTTGCGCCTTTAACGCCAACCTCGTTTATGGTGAATGTTGTACACTTGGTGTCTTTTAACGCCACTCCTCCCGCTGGGGTGGCTGTTATTACGAAACTTTGCCCATCTACGGTGGCAGAAAGTGCGTACAAACCCGACTCTGTAGTGGTACTTAAACCCAAGTTACTTATGGTCGTTGTATATTGACGGTTATCAGCAAAATACTGCTCTTGCTTGCTTGCCGCATCAAGCACTGCGCTCATAGCTTCCGAGCGGGCACTACTAATAACAAAGCTCTGATAATTCGGATAGGCAATAGCCGCTAAAATTCCGACTACTGCCACCGTAATCATCAATTCTATTAGTGTAAATCCGTTACTTCGTTCCATTAGTTATTGTCCTCTTGGCGGAAAATATAGTTTTGTATGGTTCTAAAGCCCGGCTTGCTTGTTTTAGTCGGATCGTTTTCATCTACCCCGATTAACTCTAACAACTTACCATTATCCGGCGTATCAGGTGCAGATTCATCATCGGTACCACAGTTTAAGCAATAAAACTCTTCTTCCACGATAAAAGTCGGGGGTGGCGGGATCTTATCACCTAGATCCAGAGAATGACCAAAGTCGTATACACTGGAGCCATAATGCAGGTTAAATGCGTATAAACGCCCCATACCACCGGCCAACACACAATTGGCGATATCATTTTCTTCTCTGGGCGTAAAGGACGTGAAGTAAGCAACACCGAATAACACTGTTGGTTGGGCAAGTGATTTCTCGGTTGGGCTTAGTGAGTAATACCAGCCTTGGGAGCTGCCCAGTTGTTTCTCAAAATTTATAAAATCTTCGTCATCGGGCTCAACATCTTCAAGTGGTGCACCCGAAATATTCATTAAATCCAAAGTTGTTAATTTCGTAGGTACATTCTCTAAAGCCTCTGTAAAAGACTCTGTTTTAGTATTTGTATCGCGCAACATATAGAGGTAGTTGCTCTCGATCGTTTCCAACGGGTGAGAGCGGTTACCACTGCCCACCAACACGGCCTCGTAAGGAAGTTCCTGCCTGGTAATATATTCTTTACCATCAATTGTGGTGGTTTTTACTTGCGTATAATAGGTACGAGCTACCGAGGGGCCATAAAAGAAACGACGCTGCTCCGATAGTATTTCTGAATTACTTAACTCGGCGAAATGGAACACAGACCAGGTGCTCTTATCTGTACTGGGCATATCAAAGCGCCACACATTACCGCCGGTATCGCTGGCGTACATACGGTCGGTATAGCCATCATAATCACTATCTAACATAGCGACTTCACCAACTATACTATGCTTGCCTTCGAAGGCAAGACCACCACTTGAATCACCATTGGTGAACTTGCCAACCAGACTACCATCACTGGCTTTAACCATATAAATACCACGGCCAACAGAGTCTGCTCCGAAGCCCGTGTCTTTGTTTGTGTCATAACCAGCACCGAACACTAGAATAGGTTCAGGCTTCTGCCATTTATTCCCTTGCGCATCGATATAGTCGTACGTATAGCCCTTAAGGTAAGTAACAACTGGCTGAGACCAGGTTTGGCCAAGTTCTTCAAATCCAGGAGAAGCAGGGTCCAATTTCCACATTAATCTGGGCGCATTGCTATTAGACATGTCTATTGCATAATATGAATTACCACCACGACGCATTCCGATAAAGACCCATACCGTATCCACGCCATCATCTACAATACCGTCATTATTTTTGTCGTTAAAATAGACTGTGGCGGTGCCATCCATACCATAGACTTTCTCGCCCGATTCGTTGTTACGTAAGGTCGTTAAATTACTAAGCAGTTCGTGAGGAATAAAGCTCCACTGTTCAGTTAAGGTATCATTTTTATCCGAGAACAAGTGTACAAAGCCGGCATTAGTTCCCAGAATAATTTTTATTTCACCGTCAGGGTAAGTCAGCGCCACGGGGCGCGAATGTAAAGGATCACCCATAATATCCTGGCGCGTATCATTGGTTTGACCATCAATATCTTCATCATCTACGTCAAAACCACGCGCCCAATTAATCAAGCCTGTGATCTCTGTAGCTGAAACCCCAAGTTTATCAGCCGCTATCGGCTCACCAACCGTCTCATTTCCATTGCCATAAAACTTATTAACATTTGACGCAGTTAATGAAGCTTCTGGATTAGTTAGGGGCACACCATAATCTACAAAATTAGAATATACGTTACGGTTATCTGCACTTAGCTGGGACAGCACATAGTTGGCACCACCGGCACGTACTTCATCACCATCTGGGGCCGCACTCCAAAATGTGGTTACTATGTCATTACCTGATTTAATATTGCCATCGCCGTCAAGGGCCTGTACGCCATTTACATCGACGACTTTGCCATCAGACACTTTTAACTTTTTCAGGTTGCCTGCCCAGCGGGCACCTTCCGTAGGTAAAAACATGGCGTAATAAACAGAATCCGAGGTTTGGGTACGGTCAAAGTTATTACTTGCAACCGAAGGGGCTGTAAATGAACTGGAGTCAGAAAGGATCTTATTTATAGAATCGTCAAGGGCAAACTGCAATGACTCACTTGTAGTGGCAGAATAGTATTTACCTCCCCCCTCATGAGCGGCTTTTCTTAGAAGAGCCTCAGGTGCGCCTCCACCAAAACCAACCGTGTATAAGGTGGCGGTCTGATTACCTGGGATATTCTGATTAATATCCTGCTTTTTCATATAGTGAGCAAGTGCTGGTAAATAGCTTGATTTTGTTGTTACTAACTGCTCGCCATTTTCCCCCTCAACTACTTCTTCATATTTAATCAAATCATCTATATCTGGCTTAATAGAAGGGGTTATTTGGGGAATTTGGCTAGTAACATAATTATCAAAAAGGGCACCTATTGGTACATCAGCCGCGTTATCTAGGGTAGGCGCCCCATCTGTAATGTAAATAATGCTGATATCTTCGGCGCAACCGCCACGGTTAGTATAGGGAGTTTTATAAATGTCACCAGCGCCGTCTATTGTTGTAGACGTATCAAATGCAGGGATATTCGCTTGATAATTAAGGCCAGCACAAGCGGCGTTACCGTCAGTATCAACATTACAGTCAGTATCATCATCACCAAACTTTACAGCATGGCCACCGAAATAATTGTAAGCTTCAAACAGGGTCTCACACAGAGGTGTATTCGTTTGACCTTCAATTGAGGTAACCAGACTATTTACAATAGTTTCATCCTGACCAAAGCCTGCAACTAGACGTCCACCATCCCGATCGTTTTCTTCTGGGAAATTCAGGTTATATAACATCAAGGCAAACTCGGCATCAGGCGTGGCGCCAAGAGTTGCTGTTATCGTATTTTTAGCCACTTCGATCTTAAGATCCTTGTTAGCAGTGTTTCCTCTGTTGGCTATATACCAACGGATATAATTGGGAGAATAAAGTGTGACCACATTGGCATTTTCAAACTCAGCCTCCATTTTTGAACGTTCGTACTGGTCGTACTGGGAATGAGGGGTTTCGCCACTGTAACCAAAAAATGGCTTATGGCGGTTCTCGTAATTGCTGTTTGAGGGAAAACCTTTAAGCTGATCATGGGTAGCAGAACTATATTCATCGTTAGGCCCAACTTTCAAATACGGGTCAATCAATGTTTTGGTGTCTACCGGAGATTGAAAGGCATTATCGCCATCGTCATTTTGGAAATCAGCTAAACAATCAACGGGGTTTTTCATATTTCCGCCATTGTCATTTTTCAGATTAATCCAGCCACCATTATTGATCCCTGAGAACTCAAGCATTTTCCCAGTAAAATAACCGTACTTGGCTAGAGCTTCTTTCGCCGCGTCACAACCATTAAGCAACATATCAAATCGTTTTGCATCAGAGCGGTTTTCTATGTCACTCAGCGCTATCTCATCGATGGGAATACCGACAGAGTAAAAGACAAAATCATTTTTAAAACCGCTACCGGACTCGGCGCCGGTTTCAGGGTACTCCTCGTTGGTATTATAAGGAGGCGGAGCTATAACAGTTTCATTCATACTGCCGGAGTTATCGACTATTATCAGCACCTTGGCTTTGGCGCCCGTGGCGCCCATATTACCCACATAAACTTCTATATCTTCAGCATGTATTGCTGCCGGCACCGATAGTGCACACAGCAAAGCTAATTTTTTAAAAACTTTCATGTCGTTCACCTATTAATTTATGCCGCTCGTGTTACAGAGACTCTTGCTCTATACCGGCAATCACGCTGACCAAATGGCGGTTATTCTTTCCATAATTCACTTCACTAACGACCCTTAAGTCTCGACTGCACTTAATTTGGGCACCAGTGGCATGTGCCGATTTTTTACGCGAGCAGTTGGTAGCACTAGGCACTCCAGGTGCCTTAAGCAAAGACAAAGAAGCCGTAGCGTCCTTAGCAGTTAGCGTGATCACCTCATCATTAGGCTTACTACCATCGATTGGAAATGGAGCTAAATTAGGCTTAGTAAAATTAACGGCGCTATTTACCTTTATTTCATCAAAAATAGCGCGGCTACTATCGGCGTAAGCCTGAGTAAGAGCCTCATCATAATCTTGCGCCGCATTAATGACCTTCATATCAACGCTACTACTGCTCATAAGGGTTACGGCTACGCCGCTCACTACCAACACCATAACCAGGGCTGCTATCAGCACCACCCCTTGTTGGTGAGTACGTCCTAAAGTGCTATTAACCATTGGTTGCCTCCAGCATTGTTAATCTTAAAGGTTGAAACAAACACCATGCGACGATAGTTATCGTCAAAGGTTAACTTCCGTTGCGTGTTACCGGAAGCAGTATCATCTCCACCGAGCACATAGGTTTGATTCGTTAATTTAATGTTGTTATCTTCCTTTGTGGCACGCACTAATACGGATACTTGCACGGTTTTAATACGTGTCGTGCCAGATTGCTGCCAATGTGCGGGCGTCATCTCGCCCGCTTCTAGATATTCATCCACATCGCCATTGCCATCGTTGTCGAGACCGTAAAGAAAGCGAATATTTTCCACACCTTCAAGTACTGACTCAGTGTCCATTTCGTCACCAATTAAGCGCTTACGCTTAAGCACAGGCACGGTAATCTCTTTACCGCCCGAGGTATATTTATCCTCACCTACGTAGTACACCAAGTGTTCATAGGGCCAGACGCCCTTACCTAGTTCAAATGGAATAGGATTACTATCACCTTCGATAAAGCGCGCATCAGATAAGGTGGTTTGTACATAATACTGGCCAGTCTGTGTGTCTTGACCAGACATTTCCTCACCCACGCCTCGTTTAATTTGGATAACATCACTTCCAATCTTAGCATCGGTAATACAACCAAGCTCATTTGCAGAGTCAGCCTCTAGTCCATATATAACGGGAAAGTTTGGTACAGCCCCCGTACCTGGAAAACTGCCTATACTAAAGACCTCGTCAATGCAATCAACTGCGGGAGCAGTTACCCCAGAGACATCGGCTGTGGTTAAAGAATCAATATTTAAGCGGCCAAAAAAGCCTGTCATTTTCAGATCTTTTCCTAAGATATCTAGGGCAATACGACCGGTTTCTTGCAGCTCACCCATTTCCACCGTGTCCGATGTGGTTACCTTCATGCTCAGATAGGTAAACATCACGCCACCTAGTAAAAACAAGCCAACGACCATAGCGATCATCAGCTCTAATAGGGTGTAACCGGCTATTCGATTAAACCTGCTGTGCTTTATATCCATTGTCGCTCCCTACACAAATAGAAATGAATTAAGTGCTAAAACACGGCGGCGATCATCATTGGTGCCGCAACGTTCCTTAACGCTTGCCACGTCATCGTCGTCATCGGGGTCATCGGGGTCATCGGTAATGACCAGCTTCTGCCGTGAATCCCAAGAAATAGTCACTTTAATAGTTCGGTTATCAGCCCCACCATCGGTGGTATCAATACAAATCATGGCGCCAGACAACGAACCAGTATTATCTTCAGCACGAATTGATTTACGCCAATGTTCCTTATCAAAAAGAGCAACTTGAGCCGCGCTGCATTCACTGTTAATACCAAAACAGTCAGTAGTGCCTAACGTATCACTACTGGCAATATTGCCGTTATAATTGCCTGCCAGTGCCCCTTCGGTATTGGCTTTGATACGTTCAATCACATCATTGGCCACACCCAGCGCTGCCGCACGCTGCATGGCGTCATAGGTAGCCTGCTTTGCTTTTGCCTGCAAGGCAATGGCACCGAGGAGGCCAAAGACTAAAACAATAAACGCGATAAGCGTTTCTAGGAGGGTAAAACCTTGTTGATTACGCATAATGATCCATGGAGTTGCAGTAATTCTTAACAGTTTAGTAACTCTAATGCCAGACTCAACGTAAGAAGGAATAAACGGTATCTTTTCAGGATTAAGCGGTTAGCTAATCCTGATGGTTTAGGTGGGGGTATTATTAACTAAGAATTTTTCCTTAAAAATCATCTATAACTCAGCCTTGCCCAAGGAATGTGTGAATATTCTAAAATCTGAGGTTAGAAGCTTAAAATTATGACAACAAGACCAAGGCGAAGAGCAAAGTTAACAGCAGGTTATTCAGTCAAAGCTTCCTTTACCCGGGTTACTTCACGGCGGCTAACGCTTAATAAATCCTGGCACGACTTTAGCCGCACCTGATATTGCCTGTCCTGTTGTACCACGGACTGCAGCTGTTCTTTATTCACCAAGGTATTACGGTGAATGCGTAAAAACACTCTTGGATACTGCTGCTCCAAATCCTTTAGACTGGTATCAAGCAAGACCTGCGTATCATGGCAAATGGCTTGCGTATACTTACCATCGCTGCAGCAGTAAATAATGTCAGACAAGTTTAGCTTTTTGGTTTGATGTCCTACCTTATAGCTAATGCTTTGCTGTTGCTGCCCTTTCACCTGCGCCTTATTAAGTTGGCTCAGTTTATTCACCACGATATCCAGCTCTTGGCGCTCCAAAGGTTTTAACAGATATGCAGCAGGCATGACCTTAAAGGCATCGAGGGCATGCTGAGGGTGAGCGGTTACAAACACAATAGCAGGCGGAATGGCCTGCTCGTTAATTTCTTGCGCCGCACTTAAGCCGTTCTTCCCCGGCATTTCAACGTCAATAAAGATCACATCGGGCTGCAATTGTGCCGCTAACTCAACAGCCTCCACACCATTATTCGCATACCCGATCACATCTATATGGGCGTGCTCGGCCAACAAGCGATTAAGGCGCTTTTGCGCCATGGGCTCATCATCAACGATCAAAACCTGCACTATATAAACTCCATTTTAGGCACCACCAACTTAACGCGATAACTGTTCGCCAAACGGCGTGACCGCATGCTGGCCTGGCCGGCATAAATGATGCTCAGACGCTTTTGAATATTATCCAAGGCGATACCGTTATGAGCTCGTGTTGTTGGTGTCTGCTGCGCACTCAAACTGTTACTAACAATAACAGTAGCACTTTGCTTACTAATATGTACCTCAACATCAATAACCCCACCCTTATCACTGCTCTCAATACCGTGAACCACGGCGTTTTCCAACAAGGGCTGTAGCGTTAAGCAGGGTAAAACCACCTCGGGTATTTCCTTGGGCAGATGCCAGTTTACCTTTAGACGCTCGCCAAAACGCCACTGCTCCAGGGCAATATAGCGCTTGGCCAGAGCAAGCTCTTGCGCCAGGGTACTTTGCTGACCCACCTGCATCGCCGCCCGGGATAAAGACGCCAGCGCCAATGCCGACTCCTCAGCGGCGTCGCTATCTTCATGGGCCAACTCGGCTAGAGTGTTGAGGCTATTGAACAAAAAGTGTGGGCGAATACGAGCCTGTAACGCATCAAGCTGAGCTCGCGCATAGGCCGAATGCGCCTTGGCGTGTTCATTATAGATGGCCATAAACTGCACAAATAAGGCCGCGACCAGCAAACTAATGGCACTGCTTTTAAACACAAACCAATGGGAAAGCCGGGCATCGAGCAGTTCGAGGTAGCTGATATAAAAGGTGATAGCTAGGGTGCTCAGCACCAACACAGCAACCACGGCAAGCGCTTGCACAGAATTGTTTAGGTCAGGCTTAACTCGACTCAGAACATAAAGCGCAGCAATGCTGATGGAGGTAACAAATTGAATAAGCAGGCTGCTCTGGCCAAGTACCAACCAGAAATTATCCGGTTGGTACTCGCTGAAACTGATGATCAGGGCCAGCACCTGTGCCACGATCAAAGCGCTCAGAATACCGCGCGTTTGACACAAGGTGGTCAGTAAAGAATAGGAATTAGCTTGGGCTGATAACGACTGACTCATTAATCACCCCAAGTGCTTATCTAAGCTCTGCAGGAACGGCAAAGACTATATCTTCCTCACGTCCCGGGTTTTCCACCACCTGCTCACCGCCAAGTGATTTAAGGTGATTGACCACCTCTTTTACCAACACCTCTGGCGCCGATGCGCCTGCTGTTACGCCAACGCTATCAACATTTTGTAACCAGTTGGCATCAATGGAGCTGGCATCATCAATCAAATAGGCTGTGGTGCCCATCTTACTGGCCAGTTCGCGTAGGCGGTTAGAGTTGGAGCTATTCTTAGCACCGACAACTAAAAGCACATCAACCTTGTCTGCCAAATCACGCACCGCATCCTGACGGTTTTGTGTGGCGTAGCAGATATCGTCCTTACGCGGGCCATCGATATCCGAGAAGCGCTCACGCAATGCGTCTATCACATCGGCGGTATCGTCCACCGACAAGGTGGTTTGGCTGCAGTAAAACAGCTTGCTAGGATCTTTAACCTCAAGCTTGGCAACGTCCTCTGGGGTTTCCACCAAGTAGATGCCACCCTCTGGGTTGTCGTATTGACCCATGGTACCTTCCACTTCTGGGTGACCCTGGTGACCGATCAAAATACATTCGGTGCCACGGCGTGAAGCACGAGTCACTTCCATATGCACCTTGGTTACCAAAGGACAGGTAGCGTCAAATACTTTCAGCTCACGACGTTTGGCTTCCTGGCGTACCGCTTGCGATACTCCATGAGCACTGAAAATCACGATACTGTCATCGGGTACCTGATCCAGCTCTTCAACAAACACGGCGCCTCGATCTTTTAGACCATTGACCACGTATTTATTGTGCACCACTTCATGACGCACATAGATGGGCGCCTCGAAAATATCCAAGGCACGCTCTACTATACTGATCGCTCTATCGACCCCGGCACAAAATCCGCGCGGGTTGGCTAACATGATTTTCATCTGTTAATTACCTCTAAGATCTCCACCTCAAACGTCAGCTTTTGACCGGCTAAAGGATGGTTGAAATCAATGGTCACCGACTCGCCCTGCACTTCACGCACAACACCCGGTAGCTCGGTGCCATCTGGCTGAGTAAAAGCAATAATTGCGCCCACCTTAGCTGGCGCTTCGGCGCTGAACTTGCTGCGATCCACATGATAAATGTTGTCCGGGTTAGGTTGGCCAAAGGCATCCTCAGGCTCAAGCTCAAAGCTTTTTTCCTCACCGGCACGCAGACCCAGCAAACACTTCTCAAAGTTTTCCGTCAGGCTGCCATCACCCATTACCAGTTTAGCAGGCTTGTTGTGAACCTTGGTGGAATCGGCGGCAGAGCCATCCGACAACTTGATCGAAAAATGAAACACTACTTCAGAATTAGCACCGATAATAGCCTCACTCATTGACCGACTCCTTTTTACTGCTTGATTTAAAGGCATCAATTAACAATAGCGCGGCACCAATACAGATGGCGCAATCGGCAATATTAAACTTGGGATAATGCCAGTTCTGATAATACACATGAATAAAATCAATCACATAGCCATAAACCATACGATCATAAAGATTACCCAGGGCGCCAGCCAACACAAGGGCATAGGCACAGCCAAGTAATTTATTCGATGCGGGTAAGCGTTTAAGCCACCAGATCAGTAACACCGAAATCGCCACCGCAATGGCACTTAAAAACCAACGTTGCCAGCCACCGGCATCGCTTAAAAAGCTAAATGCAGCACCTGGGTTATGTACATAGGTAATATTGAAAACCGGCAGAATATCTATGGTCTGCCCTAAGGTCATGGTATTGACTACCAGGGTTTTGGTGGCCCAGTCGACCACCAAAAGCACCACAGTAAGTACCAACCAAATTAATCCATTACGCTTAGCTGACACATTCACTCCTACAGCTGAGATTATGCAAATTGACGTGTTTCGCCATCGCCATCAACGTTGGTAACACAGCGACCACACAGCTCCGCATGCGCTTCAACACTGCCTACATCATCACAATAGTGCCAACAACGCTCACATTTTTGTGCATTAGTGGCGGCCACGAATACGGCTAAGCCAGTCAATTCAGACTCTTCAATGTCAGCCGGCTTATCACCATGGGCAAGCACGGATACTTTAGAGGTCAGCAGCACAAAGCGCAGCTCGTCAGACAAGGCATCCAGTGTCGCTTTAAGCTCGTCATTGGCGTACAGAGTCACCTCTGCTTGCAAGGTAGCACCGATAATGTCTTCTTTACGGGCACTTTCCAGGACACGGTTTACCGCATCACGGACGTTCAACACGGTTTGCCATTGCTCATCAGAGAACTTACCTTCAACCGAAGTTAAACCTTCATACCAGGTACCGGTAAATACAAACTCGCTGCGCTCACCCGGCAGCACCTGCCAGATTTCTTGAGCGGTAAAGCTTAGAATAGGCGCCATCCAACGTGTCATCGCCTCGGCAATATGGTACAGAGCGCTCTGACATGAACGACGAGCGTGCGAGTCAGCCTTGGCCGTGTACTGACGGTCTTTGATCACGTCTAGGTAGAAAGAGCCCAGCTCGCCGGTACAGAAGTTCATTAGCTTCTGCGTAACCACAAGTAGCTGATACTCGTCATAGGCATTAACGATTTCTTCTTGCAACTGCGCCGCACGAGAGACGATCCAACGGTCAAGCTCAACCATGTCGGCCACATCAACCAAGTCAGTGCTTGGGTTAAAGCCATTTAGGTTAGCCAGTAGGTAACGGCTGGTATTACGAATACGACGGTAACGATCCGCGGCGCGTTTGAAAATTTCATCCGATACCGTCATCTCTGCGGTAAAGTCGGTCGACGCCACCCATAGACGCAGAATGTCGGCGCCCATTTTATTCATCACGTCTTGCGGTGAAATCACGTTACCTAAAGACTTAGACATCTTACGGCCGTTTTCATCCACGGTGAAACCGTGAGTCATCACCTGGCGGTATGGCGCGCGGCCATGAATGGCAACACTGGTCATTAGCGATGACATAAACCAACCACGGTGCTGATCCGACCCTTCCAGGTATAGATCCGCCGGAGAGCTCAGCTCATCGCGAGCATCCAGTACACAGGCGTGTGTTACACCCGAGTCAAACCACACGTCCAGAGTATCTTGTACTTTTACGTAACGCTCAGCATCCGCACCTAATAGGGTTTCCGGCTCAAGGTCATACCATGCCTGAATGCCGCCTTTCTCTACCAGTTGCGCCGCTTTTTCGATTAGTTCGCTGGTATTCAGGTGTAAATCACCCGTGTCTTTATCAACAAATAGGGCAATCGGCACACCCCAGGTACGCTGACGCGAGATACACCAGTCCGGGCGACCTTCAACCATGTTTTCGATACGGCTTTCACCCCAGCTTGGCAACCACTCTGTCTTCTTGATTTCAGCCAGTGAATCCTGGCGCAAGCCCGCTTTATCCATGGCAATAAACCACTGCGGCGTAGCACGGAAGATAATAGGCGTTTTATGGCGCCAACAATGTGGGTAGCTGTGCTGCAGCGCATGGTGATGCAATAAGGCACCTTTTTCTTGCAGCAGTTCAATTACATTCGGGTTGGCTTTAAATACGTGCTGACCGGCGAAAATAGGTGTATCCGGAAGATACACACCGTTAGCACCAACCGGGTTCGCCACTTCAAGGCCATAGGCAAGACCAGCCGCATAGTCTTCTTGACCATGGCCCGGCGCGGTATGAACGATACCGGTACCCGAGTCCGTAGTAACGTGGTCGCCAAGAATAACCGGCACATTGAATTCTAAGAATGGGTGCGCTGCTTGCAGGTTTTCAAGGGCAGAACCTTTGGCATAACCAAGCGTGTGGAAATGCTTAAAGCCAAAACGGTCCATACAATCTTTAACCAGTTCAGAGCCAAGCACTAAACGCTGTTGTTGACCTTCGTCTTCTACTTGGACTAAGGCATATTCAAGATTAGCGTGTACCGCTACAGCACGGTTTGCTGGCAAGGTCCAAGGCGTTGTGGTCCAAATCGCGGTGGCGATGCTGCCTGTGCCCTTGTGCTCTGCGCTCAACGCAAATGCCGCTTCAACGGCCTGCTCATCGGCGAACACAAACTTCACATCGATGGCTGGCGACTGCTTGTCTTGGTATTCAACCTCAGCTTCGGCCAGGGCCGAACCACAATCCGTACACCAGTGTACCGGCTTAGCACCCTTATGCAGGTGACCCTTGTCGATAATACGACCTAAAGTACGGATGGCATTGGCTTCGAAATCGAAGTTCATGGTCAGATATGGGTTGTCCCACTCACCGAATACGCCCAGGCGTTTAAAGTCGGCTTTTTGACCTTCCACCTGCTTGGCGGCGTAGTCACGACATTTTTGTCTGAATTCTGCGGCTGTTACCTTGTGACCCGGCTTGCCTACTTTTTTCTCAACCATTAATTCAATTGGCAGACCGTGACAGTCCCAGCCCGGCACATACGGGGCATCGAAATCCGACAGGGTTTTCGACTTGATAATCACGTCTTTTAGGATTTTGTTTACTGAGTGACCTAGGTGAATATTGCCATTGGCATAAGGAGGTCCATCATGCAAGATGAAAGACTTCTTACCTTTTTTTGCGGCGCGAATTTGTCCGTACAAGTCTTGCTCGTACCATTGCTTTAACATTTGCGGTTCGCGTTGGGCTAGGTTGCCACGCATTGGAAACTCGGTTTCCGGTAAGTTTAAGGTATGTTTATAGTCGCTCATTAATCCTACTTTCCGTATCGGCTACAGACTGCCGCTCTGGGCGGTGGTCGCTAAAGTAAAAAACTGCTTTGCCGCGATGGCATCGTGCTTAATTTGCTGCACCAATTCATCGAAGCCATTAAATTTTTGTTCGTCGCGAAGCTTATGTTTAAGCTTCACTTCTATAAATTGTCCATAAATCGACTGGGCAAAGTCGAACAAGTGTACTTCCAACAAGGCCCGGGTACCATTAAATGTAGGTTTGTTACCTACATTTGCTACCCCATTGTAGGTGCGCCCGGCTATCACCGCCTGCACCGCAAAAACGCCATTAAGAGGGCATACCTGGCGTTTAAGGGCGACATTGGCGGTCGGAAAACCCAACTCGCGGCCTTTTTTCCAACCATGAATGACCCGGCCACTGATGGCATAGTCATGACCCAGCATGGTTTTCGCCAGTTGCAAGTCTCCCGCTTTCAAGGCGGTACGAATGGCGGTGCTGCTCACTCTGGCATTGGCTTTTTTAAAGCTTTCCGTGCTTTTAACCGCCATACCGGCGCCCTTGCCCAGCTCTTGCAGCAAAGAAAAGTCACCTTCCCTGCCACGACCGAAGCGAAAGTCATCGCCCACGGTCAGGGCCTTTACGCCCAGCTTGTCAATCAACACTTGTTGTACAAAATCAGCAGCGGCCAAATTGGCAAATTTGCGGTTAAAGCTGACACAGATCACCCGCTCAACCCCAAGCTTGGCAAGTAAAGCCAGCTTATCACGCAGTCGCGTTAGCCGTGCCGGAGCCTGAGCTTTACAAAAGAACTCCTGTGGCTGCGGCTCGAAGATCATCACTGTGCTGGGTAGGTTTAACGCCTTGGCGTCCTCTAGTAACCCCTTGATCACCTCAACATGGCCTAAGTGCACCCCATCAAAGTTACCTATGGTGAGTACACAGCCGTGATGCTGGTCGCGTATATTGTGGATTCCGCGTATAAGCTCCATCGCTCAAAATGCCTTGTCTTTGCGCACTACTGCTGACGAAAGTGCTCGATTATAATCTTTTTTTTAATGTGATTCAGTAGTTGCCACATTTTTTATCGTACTTGGGCGCACACCAAAAATAAAAAGCATACCAAAGTAAGTGCTTGCCGCCGCCCCTATCAGGCCAGCCAGCAGCATTATCTGCTCAAGCAAGGGCCAATCTTGCCACGCAAACTGGGCTTGCACCAGGTAAACCAGGATACCCATAACCACGCTAGCAATAAGGCATTTGCTGCTAAAGGCCAAACTAAAGCGGGAAAAATGATACACCTCGTCCTTGGCCAGCTGACGATACAGCAAAAAGGCATTACAAGTAGCCGACAGTGCCGTGGCCAGAGCCAATCCCAGGTAACCGATAAAGGGCGCCAACATAAGGTTAAACACCATGTTCAGCGCCATGGCGATAATACCAATGCGTACCGGAGTACGGGTATCCTGGCGGGCATAAAAGCCAGGCGCCAAGACCTTAATGAGCATAAAGCTCACCAGGCCCACCGCGTAGGCGGCAACACCTAAGGCCACAGCCCTTACATGGTCTTCACCGGCACTGGCAAAGGCGCCATGGTCGAACAGCACGGTAATGATCAGCGGGCTGATGAGCATCAAGCCAACCATGGCCGGCAGTCCAAGGAAAATCACAAAGCGCACGCCCCAGTCCAGAGTAACCTGGAAGTCCGAACCTTTATCGCCGGCATGTAATTTTGACAGCGTCGGCAAGATCACCGTGGCAATGCCAATGCCAAATAGCCCGAGAGGGAATTCAATTAAGCGGTCGGCATAATAAAGCCAGGCAATGGAGCCGGTCACCAGGAAGGACGCAATAACCGTATCCAAGAAGAGGTTTATTTGCGACACCGACACCCCGAACAGCGCCGGGATCATCAGGGTTCTTACCTTTTTCACCCCTTCATCATGCCAGCCCCAACGGGGCCGGACCAACATCTTGGCGCGATATAAAAAGGGGATTTGAAATGCCAGTTGCACCACGCCACCGACAAAGACACCTATGGCCAACGCATAGGCCCCGACATCGAATTGCTGATGCAGAAAAACAGCACAGCCAATAATTGCCACATTAAGCAGCACCGGGGTAAAGGCGGCCACCGCAAAACGGTTATAAACGTTTAAAATGGCTCCACTGAAGGCCACCAAGGAGACGAAGAATAAATAGGGAAAGGTCCATTTCAACAAGCTTGAGGCAAGCAGGAACTTTTCCCCATCGGCGCCACCTTGATACCAGTCCACAAACCAACCGGCACCAAACAGCGCGGCAATTATGGGCGAGCCTATCACCCCAAGCAGGGTAACTATAATTAATATGGTGCCCAGGGTGCCGGCGGCGCGGGCGACAAAAAGCCGTACCGCGTCATCCCCTTGTTGTTCTTTTATCTCGCTCAGAACTGGCACAAAGGCCTGCGCAAACGCACCTTCGGCGAATAAGCGACGTAAAAAGTTGGGAATGCGATTAGCGAATAAAAATACGTCGGCACTGGCATTAGCACCCAATAAATTGGCCACCACCGCATCGCGTACTAATCCTAATACCCGCGAAATCATTGTCATGGCACTGACAATCATACCGGAACGAAACAAGCTGTTAGCCACACATCCTCTCTTGGGCCGACATTAATTGCGGCATTATGCCAATAAAAGCCGAGCGAATACAGCGCTGGTCGCCGCTCATTTGCTTTGCTATAATCCGCCGCGGTCACAGGCCATTAACTGCAATAACAAACCAAATTTTATTGGGTATAGGGTGCGCTAACCCGCTATAGCACCTTATATATGTGTCTCCCGGTAGGCATTGGCGATTCGTTACTCCTGCAGTTGGCTGTGCCACGTGAGTAAATTTGATTGACAAATTGAAAAAAAACGGGCATAGTCCACGGCCTTTAAATATAAGCTTTATTTAAGATTGTTAGGAGCAAACCTTGGCTAACATCAAGTCTGCAAAGAAACGCGCTGTAACCAGCGAAAAACGCCGTCAGCACAACGCAAGCCGTCGTTCAATGATGCGTACATACACAAAGAAAGTAATTGCTGCCATCCAAGCTGGTGACAAAGAAGCTGCACAAGCGGCTTTCGCAGTAGCTACACCTATTTTAGATCGTTACGCAACTAAGGGTCTAATCCACAAAAACAAGGCAGCTCGCCATAAGAGCCGTCTTGCTGCTAAGATCAAAGCGCTATAATTTAGCTCTTAATCTAGCAAAAAAACCGGCCTAGGCCGGTTTTTTTATGTCTGCAAATCAATCACGTTCGAATAAACACATGATTAAGCAGGCGCGGTATACACCTGCTCCCCATTTCTTGAGTTGCCTCTTAGGCAAACTCTATGCTGGGATAAAACTTTTTCAGCATCGCCGCAATCTTCTTCGGTGAAAAGGGTTTCACCACAAAACCTTTGGCGCCCTTGTCTATGGCATCCTTTACATTATCAATAGTAGAATGCGCGCTAACCATCACTACCTTGGCCTCGGGCAAAATAGCGTTAATGTCGGCTATCATCGCCTTTCCGTCACCATCGGGCAGTTCGATATCTAAAAATACAATCTGGTAACGCTTTTGCGCACAGGCCGACATACATTGCGCCGCAGTCGCCGCTTCATCGACATCGTCTATCCCTAAATGCATCAAGGTTTGGTTGAGAAAACTCCGTACCGTGCCAACATCATCCACTATTAATATTGCTATATCGTCCATTGAAACTTCCTAACTTATCCTACTGAATGGGGCAATCCTAAGAATTAACTTAGATAACCAAACTACACTAAAAACCGCCCTTATTATAGAGCGATGCGACGGTTAGGCCAAGCATCTGCCAGCGCCTTGGTAACCAAGCTTACAAGGTAGAAATGACGGGGCGCTTAACTGCCTTATTAAACATTAAGCAAACTTATGTTTATTCTATCGACTTAACCTCAATCAAGTTCCCTATATAGTCATAAAGAAAACGCTAGCCTGCATTAGTTCTAATCAGTAATGCATCATTATCTATTTTTTCAGATGCTAAAAAAAATGATGAACGCTTCCTTAACCACTGATTTTCAGTCATTTACCCCCATGAATTGGCAATTATCCTGATTTTACCTGAATTCCTTTATTGTCCGGCTAATGCCCAACGGCCCAGATCCCGCACCTCAATATGGATGTATTCTCACTCTGAGCGCATTAAATTTCAGATTAATAAAACTTATCCGAAAATGATATTTTTTTTAGTTTGTTTGCACCCATAATGGCTCGCATAATAGCGCCTCTTTTTTAGTCCTATTACACTTTGGAGTCGAGC
The DNA here is from genome assembly GCF_002964545.1 of Pseudoalteromonas sp. T1lg10. Lineage (NCBI taxonomy): Bacteria > Pseudomonadati > Pseudomonadota > Gammaproteobacteria > Alteromonadales > Pseudoalteromonadaceae > Pseudoalteromonas > Pseudoalteromonas sp. T1lg10. Next base: position 138,867 of record NZ_PQBV01000042.1, on the reverse strand, counting down.
AACTTGGACGTCAACCTTGGAATTCAAATCATACTTGGAGCACTGGCTATTGGCGCTTTCTTTATTAGTCATGGCACCCTGCTGCGTATCGCCGCAAGTATCGCCATTGGTTTGTTATTTTTTGTCCATGCTCAGCAGTTAGTAACACCTAATGGTTTGACTAACATTACCCTAGTGTTAATTAATACCTTCTATTTATTTAAGGTATACACCAGCCGCGTTGGCCGCACTCTAGTGTAAAACAGCGCAAAAATAACGCACTTGGTACCACGGCACAAAAATGCTGTGGTACAAGTCAAATAAAATAGGCTAACATCAGCCTAGCTGTAATTTATTTGGCCGAGGCGATTATGAATTCTTCTTCTCCAGCACGCGACAGCGACCTATTTGCTGAGTTTATGGGTGATGTTACCCCCATGGCAAAGCCAGATACCGTCAGTTACTTTCAACGCTCATCTAAACCCACGCTTGCACAGCAGGAGAAACGTCGGGCAGCGGAGCAAGCGATCCAGTTCGATGACAACCTGCTCGCAAGCGAACATGTTGAACTGCTCGATCCCCATGATTTTCTAGCCTTTAAAAAATCCGGTGTGCAAGAAGGCGTGTATAAAAATCTGCGCCTTGGTAAATATGATGTGGATGCCACCTTAGATTTGCACGGTCAAACCCTGGTCCAGGCACGCAAGGCCATGTATGAAACCATTACCGACTGCCATGAACGGAATATTCGCGTATTACTGATAAGGCACGGTATTGGAGAAAAGAGCCAGCCCCATAAAGGCCTGCTAAAAAGCTATGTGAACCATTGGCTGCAGCAACTCGATTGTGTTTTGGCTTTTCATAGCGCCCTAAAATGCCACGGCGGCCTTGGCTCCACCTATGCATTATTGAAAAAAAGTGCGCAGAAAAAACTGGAAAACCGAGAACTGCACGCCAAGCGCTAAGACTCGAATCTCAGGCAAAAAAAAAGCCGAGCTCAGCTCGGCATTTTTATGCATTGGAATGGTAGTGTTCTAGCCCTAGACCTTATAAAGGCATGGCGTTAGCTTGGTTGAACCAGGCCGCTAATCCGAGAAAAGCAACCCAAATCAATATATAGCTAAACTTAGCTCCACCTTGATTGTGTTTCATAACGCTTCCCACTTGGCTTAGCCTTTTAGCGGCTAAGATTATTATTATTATTTTTTACATCAAGTATGTAACGGCACATACTATAAGCAAGCGGCAAAAAATTAACAAGCTGTTTACTTAGACAGTAGTAATTTAGTATTGCCGCTGCCTGTCTATGCAATGGAGCAAAGCTTCGCCCCGCTGTAAGCGCTGATAATTAGTCACCACCTGCTCAACCACGGTATCTATCCTGCTTAGCGCACTGCAATGGGGAGTGACGATCAGGTTTGGAGTTTGCCAAAACATGTGCTCTGCGGGCAAAGGCTCCTGATTAAAGACATCGAGAGAAGCGCCACCAAGTTGCTGCGCTTGCAGCGCCGCCAGTAAATCCTCTTCCACCACATGGGCACCACGGCCAACATTTATCACTACCGCATGATCGGGCAGTTTAGCCAGCAAATCGGCATTGATTATCCCCCTTGTTTGCTCGGTCAAGGGCAAAATACACACCAGATAATCGCTTTGTGCCAACATGGTATTCAGACCCAGCTCACCATGAAAATGCTGCACCTCATCACTCTCGGTTTTAGCGCCATTAGAATAAGCCATCACAGAGCAACCATTAGCGATTAAACGCTTGGCTATGGCTTGCCCAAGTTGACCAAAACCCAGCAAACCCACCCGATTATGAGAGCGTACTCGCTTGGGCCGCCAAACTTGCTGCTCTTGCTGATGCATATAACGGGGCATATTGGTTTTATGCAGTAACACCTGAGTTAATACATATTCGGCCATATCCGCTGCCAACTCAGGGTCGACAATGCGACCGACGGGCAGGTGCGCGGGAATAGCCGCCAAGTTCAATCCATCAACACCGGCACCAAAAGACATTACCGCGCGCACATTCGGCAACTGCGACCATAATTCTTCAGGTACCTGCCAGCCGAGCACCATGTCTATGCCCTCGGCATCAACTATATTCGGCCATACCTGTACCTTATCAGCCCCCAATTGCGCCTGAAGCTGGGCTTCTAAACGCTCGATATTACGATTAGGAATGGCTAACAATAAGCTCATCGACTACTCCCGAACAATAAAAAAGAGCAGTATCACATAGCCTTAGTGCAGCGTCACTAGGCTATTTTGCAATGGCCGCTTTAACCCTCGCCCAGTCTTAAAACTGTCACTTATTTTACACCTTAGTGTCATGGTCGATTTTTAATCTAGCTATTATTTCGTTGCCAAAGGGCACAGTATGATCAGCATTGATAAGGTCGTAGAAGATAACCTACCGAGTTTAGCAAACTCACCCAAGGTAAAGGGGCTGGTTAAAAAAGGCCTGGGTTATTTGTTACATGAGCAGGAGTTTGTTGCTTTTGGTGATAATTACCCACACTTACAGGGCCTGGAGTTTATCGAGCAAGTTTTAGAAGAGCTGGATTTCAGCGCCCGATTTAACTCCGCGCAACTGGACAATATTCCCAGCGAAGGGCGCTTGGTAATAGTGGCTAACCACCCTATCGGCTCACTTGATGCCCTGGCATTGATCAGCGTGCTGGCGCGAGTCCGCCCGGATATCAAGGTGGTCGCCAACCGCTTACTGATGAGTGTCACGCCCATGCACTCCTTATTATTGCCGGTGGACAATATGTCCGGCAACAGCCGTAAAAAAGAGCTGGGCGCTATTCATCAACACCTTAAGGATGAAGGAGCCCTGTTGATTTTCCCCGCCGGAGAGGTATCGCGTTTGCGTCCAACCGGCGTCAAGGACTGCACCTGGAACCACGGCTTTTTGCGCATTGCTAAAAAAGCCAGCGCCCCTATTTTGCCAATTTTAGTTAAGGCCAAGAACAGCCCGCTGTTTTACGGCACCTCGATGATCTACAAGCCGCTGGCCAGCCTCTTGTTAGTCAAGGAAATGTTCAAGCAAAGACAAAAGTCGCTGGAATTTGAAATTGGCGCCGCCATAGTGCCCAAGTCATATCTGCTTGATAACCTCAACGATAAAGAGATCAGCCGCCTGATCCGCAAACAGCTTTATCGTCTTGGCACGAAAAAGCCTGAGCTATTAAAAACTCAGACGCCTATTGCCCATGCCGAGTGCCGCAAGGCCTTGGTATCGGCCCTTAATGACTGCGAGCGTTTGGGAGAAACTCAGGACGGCATGCATATTTACCTGTATCAGTATCAGGGCAGCTCGGCGCTGTTTCGCGAACTTGGCCGTCTGCGGGAAATCGCCTTTCGCGCCGTGGGCGAAGGCAGTGGCAAACGTCGCGATATAGACAAATATGATATGGACTATCATCACCTCTTGCTTTGGGATCCAAAGCAGCTGGAGTTAGTAGGTGCTTACCGACTGGCCTGTGCTGACGAAATCATCAATAAACAAGGGCGTCAGGGCCTGTACACGGACAGCCTGTTCGACTACGAGCCGGGCATGGACGAATATTTCGAGCAAGGCATAGAGCTGGGACGCAGCTTTGTGCAGCCAAAGTACTGGGGCCGTAAGAGCCTGGATTATTTATGGTTTGGCATTGGCGCCTTTGTTAGCCGCTACCCCAAGTACCGCTATCTATTCGGCGCCGTCAGCCTCTCTAATGCACTGCCGGAAAATGCCAAGGAGCTGTTGGTGTATCACTACCAACATTATTATGGACAAGCGCAGCAACTGGCTATTCCTAAACACGAGTTTAAACACAGTGACGATACTCAGGCCTATGCACAAAGCCTGTTCTGCGGAAATGATGTTAAAGCTGACTTTACCGAGTTAAAGCATATTTTGGCCAATATGGGCGCCCAGGTGCCAACCCTGTTCAAGCAATACACTGAACTTTGCCAAGAGGACGGGGTCTCATTTTTAAGCTTTAGTGTCGACCCTGACTTTAATAACTGTATCGATGGCCTGGTCTTGGTCGATATGGCCAAGCTGAAAGAGAAAAAGGCGCAGCGCTATCTCACCAATGATGCCCTGATCGCCCGTACAAAAGAAAACTAGTTAACAGATTCCCCCAACCACAAAAAAGCCGGTTTTTACACCGGCTTTTTCATCTCTTAATTACAGTGCCCACTCTTAAGAGCAGGCGAACACCTGCTTTAGCGTCTGGGCATAAATATCAGTAATAGCATTAAGATCCGCCACTGCAACCCGTTCGTTATCCTGATGGATGGTGTGGTTGCGTACACCACACTCCACCACCTGAGTGTGCTCGTTGGCAAAGAAGCGCCCATCGGATGTGCCGCCACTGGTGCTGAGCTTAGGATAACTGTGAGTACAGGCATAAATGGCGCTTTCCAATACCGCAATCAGATCGATATTGCCACCACCGGAGGTGTAATAAGGCTCACAAGGGCGCTCCCAACTGATTTCAATCTCATTTAACCAGGGCGCCAGGGCCTGATTGACCATGTCCTGCACATCATTACTGCGATAACCATGGCTATAGCGCACATTAAAGGTCAGCTGGCACTGGGCTGGCACCAGGTTATCCAAACTGTTAGGTACATGTAGGCCGGTCACCTGTAATGTGGTTTTCGAGCCCTCAATATCCTTATGCCAGTGAATTTGTTGCAGCGCCACCGCCAATTGCGCACCAATATGCGCGGCATTGACCGTATGCTCTGGATAGGCAACATGTCCGGCGCGACCCTTAACACTAATGCGTGCCGACAAGGCGCCACGACGACCATTTTTGATGGTATCACCGGCATGCAAATCAGCGGTGGGCTCGCCGACAAGACAGGCGTCTAAACGCACCCCCTGGTTGGCCAGATGCTTAGCAATCTCGGCACTGCCAAACTCGGCCTCACCCTCTTCATCCGAGGTGATCAACCAATAGAATTGTCCCTGAGTCGGCTTAGCCGCCAATAAGCGATCGGTGGCCGCCAGCATGGCCGCGACCCCGCCCTTCATATCCGCGGCACCTCGACCATACATTTCGCCATCGATAATGTCGCCAGCGAAAGGATCGCAGCGCCAACGCTCGGCGGCGGCTGGTACCACATCTATATGGCCGCAAAACGCAAAGGCACTCCCTGGGCCAAACTCGTATTTCGCTATCAGATTGCTCACCCCTTGGCACTCAAAGAGCTCACAACTAAACCCCCGCTGTGTAAGTTGCTGATCAAGCCAGGCGATGGCGCCGGCCTCATTGGGAGTAACCGAGGGAAAACGAATAAGCTGTTGCAAGTACACAAGCTCATCCGCAAGATTCGAAACCTTTGCCTTAAGGCGAGCAGCGTTCGACATAAAATGCTCCATAACATGGCGTTAAAGCCATTACAGCGCCTTTTTATGACAGCCTTATGTCAACTTTTTGCCTTATAACCGACGCAAAGTTTAATCTAAATCAAAGATCCACCGAGGCGATACGCAAACGCGGATGAAAGCTTGATCTAGAACAGTTTTTATTTTCCAACAGCCCTGATAATGGCGCCATCAGCACAACAAATTTAAAATTTCTACTTAGGAAGATGAAGATGAAAAAAACACTTAGCGCAGCTTTAGTTGGCCTTTTACTTGGAACCTCTTCTCTTGCTCACGCAAACCTGAGCATTAATGTGGGTGCCATTAATGTAAACCCAGACAGCGAAGTGTCTAAAATCGACCAAGATCCAACGCTTGGCCTAAACGTTGATGACGATACGCAGCTGGGTATTACCATCGACTACGCCCTAAACGACAACTGGGTGTTAGAGCTAATCGCAGCCACGCCATTTAGCCACGACGTGGACGGTCGTACCGGTCTTAAAGGTGCATCAATCGGTGAAGTTAAACACTTACCACCTACGCTTCTTGGCCAGTACCACTTCGGTCAGGCCGGCGATAAGTTCCGCCCATTCGTAGGTGCCGGTATTAACTACACCATCTTCTTCGATGAGCAAGCGAGCCAAGATCTTAAAACCGTATTGGGTACCAACGACGTAGAATTAAAGCTAGACGACTCATTGGGCCTTGCCGCTCAGGTTGGTTTTAACTACGCGCTGGACAAAAACTGGGGTCTACACGGCATGGTCAGCTACATGGATATCGACAGCGACGCAAGCGTTTATGCCGATGGCGTTAAGGCACTGACAGTTGACGTTAAAATCGACCCTGTTGTTGCCATGTTCGGTGTACGTTACAGCTTCTAAATACCAATTCTGTTAAGTATGTGAACAGATATAGCGCTGGATAAATGATGTGATAACAAGGCGGAGTTTTTCTTATGTAGTTATTCTACATACAAAAATTCCAACGCAGTGAGCACGATATTTAGCCCGCTAGAATGATTAGCTATTTAAGTGAATTGGTATAACCAAGCCCACACTTGCTAATGTAAGCAAAGCAAAAGCGACTAACCCTTATTAGTCGCTTTTTTTTGTTCCAGCATGGCCTTCCAATGCTCTATCTCCGGCGACAAAACCGGCGTTTCACCCTTATAACCAGTCAAGGCCACTATCTCTTCAACATCCACCACACCTTGGCGGCTGCGAAATACGCCGCGCACATAAGCAATGGCATGTAAGCCTTTCTCTGTTGTAAATTTTTGTTCGATATAGAAGTACTTATGATCCCAACCCACCAAACGCGTAGACACGGTGAATTTTTGCCATGGCTTAATATCGCGAATATAGGTGATGGCGGTAGCATTAACTATAGGAAACCAGCGGCGCTTCATCACCGCCCCCAGCATGCCCAGTCGCTCTGTCATCCAGGTGCGGGCAATATCCATCAAGGCTAAATAGCGGGAATTAGTCAGATGCAGATTAATATCGCAATCAAGAGGCCAGGCGCGAAAGTCGATATCCACGGATTCCAGTAAAGATTGGCGCGCTTTATTACGTTTAATCCTAAAAAATAACCATAACAGCCGAAAATAGAGGTTCAAGGTATGCTCCTAGAGATCCATTAAAACAGGTAAGACCAGCATGGTATCACCGCTTTAATAAAAGCTCACCTATTGCTTTACCCCTTTAAAACATACCAGCAAGGCTTTGAATCCATTACCTTCATAGGTAAGGGCATATAAAAATGGGCACCCTGAGGTACCCATCTGAAATAACCTGGCAAAAACTGCCGATTACACTTTTACGGTCTTTCGGTTAATACCGTATTCGCGCAATTTGTTGGCTACCGCGGTGTGACTGAGCCCTAAGCGTTTAGCCAACTGCCGTGAGCTCGGGTAAGCAGGATAAAGCTTGCGCAACAAGGTGGCTTCGAAACGCTTAACCGCCTGATCTAAACTGCCTTCAAAATCCGACTCCAGGTAACCCAGATCATTGGTAAAGGTCGGCAATTGCAGATGCTCTACGGTCAGCTCACTGTCATCAAGTAAGGACACGGCACGATAAATGGCATTTTCCAACTGGCGGACATTGCCCGGCCAAGGGTACTGCTGCAAATACTCAATGGTTTCTTCACTTAAGGTGGGAACCGGAGCACCATTTTGCTGCGCATATTTTTGCACAAAATGCTCAGCCAGCGGGCCAATATCGGCCTTGCGATCGCGCAGTGGCGCAATGTCCAAGGTCAATACATTGATGCGGTAATAAAGATCTTCACGGAAGGTTCCCTCTTGCACCATGGCCGGCAGGTCTTTTTGTGTCGCGGCAATAATACGCACGTTCACCTTAACCTCGTTTTCATCACCGACCTTGCGGAAAGTGCCGTCCTGCAAAAAGCGCAGCAACTTGGTTTGCAGCTGAGATGACATCTCCCCCACTTCATCGAGGAAAACCGTGCGCCATCTGCCTGCTCTAACACCCCGCGCTTTGGCGCGGCGTTGTCTTCATAGCCGGCATAACCAAAGAGTTCAGACTCGGCAACATCATCGGGAAGCGAGGCACAAGACAGGGCAATAAAGGGTTTAATAGAACGGTTCGACGCATAATGGCAGGCCCGCGCCAATAGTTCTTTACCCGTACCGGTTTCGCCGGTGATCAGAATGGGCGCTTCTAGCTGCGCCATCTTTCGGGCTTCACGCACGGTGCGGCGCATGGCCGTTGAATAGTTATGTATGGTGGCAAAACTTTCCTGACCGTAACGACGAAACGCGCTAACCTGCTGTCCCAATCGGCTTTGCGATTTGATGTTGATCACCGCACCGGCCAGGGCATTTTGGTCATCCCCTTGCGGGACGGATATTGGCAGAATATCGGCGATAAAGTCTTCCCCGCCCACTTCTACCCGAGTGGTTTGTCCCAACACTTCTTTACCCTCAAGCCAGCGGGTAAAGTTAAAGCCTTTAAGCAGGTTATTTATGTTGGCACCCACAGCTTCCTGCTCTGTCATTTGCAAATCGCGACAGGCGGCGGCATTGCACAGGCGCACCCAGCCCTTGTTATCGATAGAGATGACGCCATCGGGCAGCGCACTGAGCAGGGTATTAAGTTCATTATGCTCACGTTCCGAGGGTAAAAACGCCGTGGTCCGCACATCCTCAACGCCATGAATAAGGCGAATGGACGGCATGATTTTTTGAAACTGTTCAAACTCAATGGGCGGGAAACTAACATACATGCGGCAATTCTTGGCATCTACCTCAATGCCTTTTAAATCAACCTGATAGTTAACCAGTATATTTAGTACCTCTTGGGCGATACCAATTCGGTCCTGACAATAAATTTCAAGACGCATGTGTTCCTCAGTCGCGGTTTATCTGTGTGGCTGGCGCAATCATACGCTAAATTAGCAATAATTGGGTAGCAAATTGTAAAGATTACTGCACAAACTTGCTAATGCCATATTGCCGAGGCGTGACGTCCTCTGCACATAATGGTTCATTTATCGTTAATTCATAACTCTTCCCCTGATGCCAGTGGGTATGTATACTGTGGCGCGTTTGTCGCTAGGATAAAGTGGCGCCCGCGCTACCGGCCAGGTAGTTTGCCGCTCTTTTATCCTGCCGATACAGGCCAGCTATCTGGGATCATCAAGGGTTTCCATCCAAGGTTTCACCTGAGGTTTACAGTAGCAAAAGCAACAATAATAAGGCCTCACAAATAGCAGCGATGCCCAGCATTGCAAAATAATAAATTTGTAAGTTAGGAAGTATTTTTAATGAGTTCAGTACCAAAAACAGGTGATTTTCTAGGTCACCCTAAGGGGCTCTTCCTGCTGTTCTTCACAGAAATGTGGGAACGCATGAGCTACTACGGTATGCGCGGTATTTTCGTGCTTTACCTTTCTACTATTGCTACCGCTGCCGCCATGGGCTGGGATATGTCCTACTTCGGCATCGACCCAATGTCAGCAGGCGCCGACGAAGAATATCAAAAAGCATTGAATTCAAATGCCCTGAGCATCTTGGGTTTCTATGCCTTCTTAGTATATGTAACGCCAGTACTTGGCGGTTGGTTTGCAGATAACATCTCGGGCCAGCGTAAAGCCATTATCACAGGTGGTGTGATCATGGCCCTGGGTCAATTTGCCCTGGGTACACCGCATGCCATGGTTCCTGGCCTAGAGCTTGAATTTATGTACCTGGGTCTTGGTCTACTTATTATCGGTAACGGTTTCTTCAAACCAAATATCTCGACCATGGTAGGCGACCTTTACTCTGAAGGTGACAAACGTCGCGATGGCGCATTTACCATCTTCTACATGGGTATCAACCTGGGCTCTATCCTGGGCTACTTCGTAGTTGGCTCTATCGGTGAGAAATTTGACTATCAGTACGGCTTCTTAACAGCCGGTGTAGGTATGCTTCTTGGTGTTATCCTGCAGCTGTCTCTTGCTAACAAGTACCTGGGTAATATCGGTACCGTGCCTGCGGCAAAGCAAGGCGGTGACGACAACCAAGGCGCTGCTAAAAAACCTCTTACTAATGAAGAGCGTGACCGCATCAAAGTAATTTTGATCATGAGCTTCTTCACCATCATTTTCTGGGCCGGCTTCGAGCAGGCTGCGGGCTCAATGAACCTTTTCGCTAAATACAAAACTGACCTGGTATTCTTTGGTTGGGAAATGCCGGCGAGCTGGTTGCAAGCAGTTAACCCTATTTTCATCATCTTGCTAGCACCTATTTTTGCCAGCTTCTGGATCCGTATGGGAGATAGAGAGCCGGATTCACCGCGCAAGTTTGCCCTGGGTATGTTCTTCCTTGGCCTGGGCTTTATCTCCATGGTGGGTGCGGCACTGCAAATCGGTGACGATGCCAATACCAAAGCCCATGTGATCTGGTTGGTTATGGCCTATGTATTCCACACCATGGGTGAGCTATGTTTATCGCCTATCGGTCTGTCTATGGTATCTAAGCTAGCGCCACTGAAATACACCTCACTCCTTATGGGTATGTGGTTCTTCTTCTCGGGTATCGGTAACTACGCGGCCGCTGAAATCGGTAAGCTGGTTGGTGATGCAGGCCCATTAAGCACCTTCGGTGGCGTGGCCATCATGGCGTTCCTCGCTGGTATCTGCTTATGGTTGATGGCTGACAAGCTAGTTGACTGGATGCATGGTGCAGAAGGTACGCATGACGAAGAGCAGCTGCTAGAAGAAGAATTAGAACTCACAGGTGAGAAGCAGTAATTCTTCCATAGAAGTCAAGAAAGGCGCCTTAGGCGCCTTTTTTATTACCCGATTTAACGAAAAGCTTACACCAGCAGGATATCGTACACCTTTATTTACACTTAACCCATTAGTTAATTAGCCCCCCACTCTTTCGCTTTCGAACAAATTCTCCGATTATGCGCTCAAACAATTATGGCTTGATGGCAATGGCGGCGCTTTATTTTCAGCAACGACCTTTACCGCTAGAGCCTAGCCAAACACACAGCAAGTGGAGCTAAATCATGAGTGAAGTAAATAACCCATTAGGCCTTAAGGGCATCGAGTTTACCGAGTACGCAACACCAGATGCGGACTATATGGACAAGATCTTTACCGACTTTGGCTTTTCAAAGTTAAAGAAATTCAAAGATAAAGACATCCTTTACTACAACCAAAACGACATTCATTTCCTATTGAACAACGAGCGCGGCGGCTTCTCTGCAGAGTTTGCTAAGAGCCACGGTCCGGCCATTTGTTCTATGGGTTGGCGTGTAGAAGATGCACAAAAAGCATTCGACACTGCCGTTGAGCGCGGTGCAAAGCCTGCAACCGATTCAACGCACAAAGACATGCCTTACCCTGCTATCTACGGTATCGGCGACAGCCTGATTTATTTCATCGACCAGTTCGGTGACAAGGGCAGCATCTACGACACTGACTTCGTAGACCTAGAAGAGCAAAATGTAGTAGAAAGCAAAGGCTTTATCCGCATCGACCACCTGACCAACAATGTGTACAAGGGTACGATGGAAACATGGGCTAACTTCTACAAAGACGTATTTGGCTTTACCGAAGTACGTTACTTCGACATCAAAGGTCAAAAAACAGCCCTATTGTCTTACGCCCTTAAATCACCATGTGGCACCTTCTCGATTCCAATCAACGAAGGTAAAGACAACAACAACAACCAGATCGATGAGTACCTAAACGAGTACAATGGCCCGGGTGTACAGCACTTAGCCTTCCTTACTGACGATCTTGTCGCCTCACTTGATAAACTTGATCAAAGCAACATCGCGACCTTGGATATCGTAGATCACTACTACGACACCATCTTCGACCGTGTTCCTTGGGTTAAAGAAGATAAAGAGAAGATCAAACAGCACCAGATCCTGGTAGATAGCCAAAGCGAAGATTGTTACCTGCTACAAATCTTCACCAAAAACCTATTTGGTCCTATCTTCATTGAGATGATCCAACGTGTTGATGATGGCGGCTTCGGTGAAGGTAACTTCCAGGCTCTGTTCGAGTCTATCGAGCGTGACCAAGAGCGCCGTGGCGTTATCTAAGCGCCCCCAAATCTAGCGCCAAAAAGCAGCGTCCACCTTTGTGTGGGCACTGCTTTTTTAAGTTCCGAGCCCTTGTTTTTTTTATTCTTGGCTCAATAACAGATAAAAGCTTTAGCAAAAGGAATAACTCATGCAACTCAATGAAACGCACGATATTAACCTGACCAGCTGGGTCAGCTCTGCGAACGACGGCAAAACTGATTTCCCAATCCAAAACTTGCCTTTTGCCACCTTTCGCCGCGCCGGTAGCAGCGAAGCATTCCGTGGTGGCGTCGCCATTGGTGATCAGGTAGTAGACTTAGCCGCCGTGGCCAAACTCGGCATTTTCAGCGGTCTTGCCCAAGAAGCCGTTGAAGCCGCGTCACAAACCAGTCTAAATGCCTTTATGGCCATGGGTCAGGCGCACTGGTCGGCACTGCGTCTTGCGCTTTCACAAGCATTGCGCACGGGTAGCGAGCACGAGCAAGCACTAAGCGACGCTTTGATTGCCCAAACAGAAGTTGAATATGACCTGCCATGTCATATCGGCGACTACACCGACTTTTATACTTCTATCTACCACGCCACAGCGGTAGGCAGCCTGTTCCGTCCGGACAACCCTTTACTGCCTAACTACAAGTGGGTACCAATCGGTTACCACGGCCGTGCTTCAAGCATAGGCGTGAGCGGTCAAACCTTCCCTCGTCCTAAGGGCCAAACTAAGGCTCCGGATGCGGATACACCGACTTTCGGCCCTTGTAAGCGTCTGGACTACGAGCTAGAGCTGGGTATTTACCTTGGTAAGGGTAACGAGCTGGGCGAGTCAATCGCGCTTGATGATGCAGACGAGCACGTATTTGGCTTCTGCCTATTTAACGATTGGTCGGCGCGTGATTTACAAGCCTGGGAATATCAGCCGCTAGGCCCATTCCTGGCGAAAAACTTCGCTTCAACCGTATCTCCTTGGGTTGTGACCAATGAAGCGCTTGTACCTTATCGCTTGGCCTGGACTCGCGACGAGAACGAGCCGCAACCGCTTGAGTACCTGGAATCGGCCAAAAACCGTGAACAAGGTGCCCTTGATATTCAAATGGATGTAGCGGTAGAGACCGAAAAAATGCGCGCCGAAGGCACGCCAGCGGCCAAGCTGTCACAATCAAGCTTTAAGCATTCATACTGGACGGTAGCGCAAATGGTTGCGCACCACACAGTAAACGGCTGTAACTTTAACGCCGGTGATATGCTGGGTTCGGGCACTCAGTCTGGTCCTGAGCATGAAGAAGCGGGCTCGCTACTTGAGCTATCGCGCGGCGGTAAAGAGTCGCTTGACCTGGGTAATGGTGAAAGCCGTAAGTTCCTGGAAGACGGCGATACCGTGATCATGCGCGGTTGGTGTGAGAAGCAAGGCTTCGCACGCATCGGCTTCGGCGAATGTCGCGCCACCGTTTTACCTGCCAACTAATAGATTGCCAGGTAGTTTCCCTTCCCAGTTGACGGCTTATCTAGCCTGGAAGGATAACTAATAAAAATGCAGCTTTCGTGCTTTTGACCACGATAAGCTGCTTTTTTTTGCGGTCAATTACAATTTTTTGCTGGATTTTTAAACTCACCTTGTTATCTTAGCAGGGTTTTTATCAGTAATTTGTCCTTATGAAGTTTAATCTATCATACTTTATTACTAAGCACTTCCCAGCACGGCAGCTCTTAATTCGCCAAGAGGGTGAAGTGAAAGTGGTTGAGCTAACCACCAAGAAGCAGTGCACCATGGCGCTTAGTGCTTTTGTATGTGTTGCTTCACTTGCCTCTTTTGGTGCTTATAACTTCTGGCAGCAAAGCGCATTGCAATTAAGCAGCGGCGATGTGGTTGCTGAAAATGAGCAATTGCGTCAGCAAATCGCTGCGGCAAAGCAGCAGCAAGAGCAATTTATTGCCCAGTTGAGCCAACTGGAGCAACGCCAGCAACTGACACAGAATGTACTGGCTTCCTTGCCCGCATCTTTGTTGCCGGAACAAGGTATTCCCTTTGAGGCCAGCGATACGCCTTCGGCGGATACTAGTGTCGATGAGCGTTTAGCAACGCTACAGCAGCGTCAATACGACACCTTCTCCCTACTCGACCAAGCCATAGTCAAGCGTGAACAAATGCTTGGTGCTGCCATTGCCCGTGCAGGCCTACCCAGCACTGTGATGGATGAGCTGATCGCTAAAAGCGAGGAGCAGGTGGCTCAGGGCGGCCCGCTGGAATTACTCGATACCGATGAGCAGGACACCAGCTCACTCAGCGTGGTCGATAAGCTGTTGACCCTTAACCAGCTAGAGTCCATGTTGGCTCAGGTGCCGCATATGTTACCTGCAGCAGATTACTATATTTCCAGCAGCTTCGGCCTGCGTAAGGATCCCATGAATGGTCGTCGCGCTATGCACAAAGGTGTAGACTTGGCGGCATGGCGTAACACCGAAATTTTTGCCCCTGCGGATGGAACCGTAGTGCGAGCCGGGCGTAACGGTGGTTATGGGCGTTTTATTGAAATAGAGCATGCCAATGGCTTTACCACGCGCTTTGGGCATTTAAATAAAATTCACGTTAAGCGTGGAGATCTCGTCACTAAGGGTGAGGTCATCGCCTTAATGGGAAGCACCGGTCGCAGTACCGCAACTCACCTCCATTACGAAGTGTTGCACAATAATAAACATATCAATCCGGTCAAAATCACCAAGGCATTAACCGATGTTTTCAAAGAACAAAGATACACAGAAGAGTAGTCCCGTTGTGAATAATAATAAAAATAGCAGTACCCCCTCATTAATTTCCGCAGATGTGCGCCTAACCGGCTCACTGTTCAGCCAAGGCGAAGTACAACTTGATGGTCGCATCGAGGGCGATATTAAAGCCGAGGTGTTAATGATTGGCAGTCAAGGCCATGTAGAGGGCAGTGTTGAAGCCGGTGAAGTGACTATACGTGGTCGTGTAAGCGGTTCAATTCGCGCCAATAAGGTAGCAATTGAAAGCTCTGCACAGGTTCAGGGTGATGTGTTCCACAACACCCTGAGCATCGCCGCTGGCGCGCAGATGGAAGGGCAAATCAAACAGCTTAACCAACAAGAAACATTATCGCTTGTCAGCAATGATGAAGAAGCCTTGGTAGCCGAATCTTAACGGCTACTTTTTTCGCGCGGTGATGTACATGGTAACGGCCGCGCGAAACACTAACTCTCCACGCATATTCACTATCTCTACCGGCACCACTAAGTCTTCTTTATCGAACCATTGATGGGGCATAGGGATTTTCGCCGTTGCCTGCATATCGGTATCCACCTTATTTAAATACTCCACCGTCATTCCCTTGGGGATCCAGCGATGGGTTTTATGGGGCACGGTCGCATCCGTCATCACTCCGGCCACCAACTCGGCCAAATTACACTGGGCAATCGCATGTATGGTACCGATGTGGTTATGCACGGCACGGCGGTTTTTCACCTTAGCCACACACTTGCCCGGCATCAGCTCACTAATAGCTGGTTTAATTGATGAAAAATACGGCGCTTTCGCACAGACGGCCTTTGAAAACAGCCAGTGCCCACAGGGCCACTTAGTGAACTTTTGATAGGTACGTAATAATGGGGGTGCAGTCATTGTTCTTCTCCTTAAGCACTCATCGTACCAGTAAACCCGGGTTTGGGTATAAATGCAACCCCCTTGTTGTCGGCTATAGCTGCCAAGATTGTAGGTCAGACTTTGCCGCCATGGATGGAGGTACTAGGGTTACGCAGGAGCAGTTACCTAGCAGTCTGACAAATGAGCAATGCAGGAGAAATTGCCGATAAGACCGGCAAACCTTCAATCAATACCACCCTGTTCTATGGATGAATTGCTTGCACTTTCTCAACTACGACTTTCAAATTAAGATCTTGTCGCGGTGGCGACGACACCATAGGGGTGGTTTGCGCCAACCACCCCTATGAACCCCAAGGCGCCCGTAATTCGCACATGCTTCCGAACTCAGGTTTTTGATAGGCGCTACTCTTAGGCTACGACGCGATTGAACGGCACATCCCTGTGCCGATAAATCTAGCTCGGCATCCATGCCTCGCTGTCTTAGCCACGCTTCGCAGCAAAAGCCGATTTCTTCAGCGCGAATTTTAACGGGATTTAGCTGATACATCTGCGTTTCAATTTAGGTTAACGCAAACTGTAAGTCTGATTAGAGCGAGGATCGGAGGTTCATCCTTCCACCGAAATCACAGTGTATACATCCATAATCCTTGAGTTTCTCCCATAGTCAGGAAAACGACCCAAAGGGTCGTCTTTGTCGTGTCCACGTTTAGAGCAATGTAGCGAAACTTCAATGCTGGTAAGTACTTCCTAAATTTGCTATCAATGGTCATAGGACAAAAACGAGACAGGTTGCGGCAGAAAAACGACCCAATCGCTCGATATTAAATTGTTAGCAGTCAAGGGGGCACAGGTGCTAAATACTTACAGTGAGTACATTGATCGCTATCTCAGTAAGTCAGGACTGAGTAAGCGGCCTTGCCCTGGAGAACACCACTTTGTGAGCGCTTATCTAGTTCCGAGGCTTTTCAAACTAAACCAGCGCGTGCCGGATTACATCAATCCTGATGGAACAAAAGGAATCATCGGGGATGTCGTATATTACAAAGACCACGAACACCAATTCGGTATTGAGGCCAAGCTGGGCACTATTCGCTTAACGAAAGGTGAGTTCAATGAGTGGATTGTTAATACAGACACTTCCCGCTGGCCACACACATTCATCGGCATTGGCACATCTGGCATCGGGCTCTGTTCGTGGGCGGAGTTCCGCTCCGCATATATTGCCGCTGTGGCAGAAAAAAATAGCGGCTGGGTCCCGCGCTCGCTGTCAGAGGGGTATGGGCCAATGAAGTCCGTCAACACGCTGCTCCCCAAACTCCCTAATGGTAAGTTCTTTCGTAAAGGTGCCGACCCAAAGGATTGCGCCGATCTCGAAGAGTCCTTCATTAAGGCACTGGAGAAGGAAATTGCCTGCTAACAAGGCGGTGTTGTCGCCTTCGGCTCCCGTCACTTATCAGCCCATCAGCAAACTCTGAAATATCAGGTGCCGCCTCTCCCGTTTTGATTCGCGCTGAAGAAATCGGCTTTTGTTGTGAAGCGTGGAGTTGATCGTGAGACACGATGTCGAGCTAGATTTATCAGGACATGGATGTGCTGTTAAATCGCATCAACACCTAAGCGGAACGTTTAACAAAAACCTGAGTTCGTAAGCATTGGCGAATCACGGGTTCGCGGAGTTTCCAAAGAGGGAGTCGAATCACTCCCTCTTTGGTTGTCGTCGCCAACGCGACAAAATAAACGCGACAGACACACAAAATATTTCCATATTAATGCTGGCATCTATTTGGCGACATTTTTACAATATGTCTTTGTAAGCTAGGCCGTATTATTATCGTGAATTCTCCTTTAGTTACACCGACTACTCCCCAGAATATTCAACCCAGCAAATCTCTGATCACCGTATTAATGATGCTGGTGGTGTTTTGCCCGCTGGCCATCGATATTTACCTGCCCGCCTTTGTGGTGATGGCCAAAGATTTCCAGGTATCACAACAGCAACTGCAACAGACGGTTGCCATTTTTATGCTCACCGTGGGCTTAGGTCAGCTTGTTGCCGGCCCCCTGGCCGATAAAATAGGTCGCCGTCCCGTTGCCCTTGCGGGTATTGTGATTTATGCCCTGGCCGCCACGGCCGGTGCCATGGCCCGTGATTTAAATTGGCTGTTGGTGGCCCGTGCCGTGCAAGGAATCGGCGCCTGTGCCACCTTTGTTGCCGCGTTTGCCATCGTGCGCGACGTGTTTGGTCCGGCGCGCAGTGGCCAGATGCTGACCTATTTAAATGGCGTGGTGTGCTTTATTCCCGCCCTGGCGCCCATTTTAGGAGCCTGGCTGACGCTGCGTTTTAACTGGCAAAGTAACTTTATCTTTATGCTGATATGGGCCGTGATCGGTGCCCTCGCCACCTGGTTTATCTACCGCGAAACCCGCCCGCATGATAGCCACTATCAGGGCCATATTTTCGATTTTCGGCGTTTTATGCCCATTTTACGCAACCCAATTTTCTTGTTTAACGGCTGCATCACCATGCTAACCATGGGCTCAATTCTAATGTTTGTAACCAGTGCTCCGGGCTGGATCATCGAGCACCTGGGTGACGATATTCCAACCTTCACGCTGTGGTTTTCTCTTAATGGCACCATCAGCGTGGTGGCCTGCTTTATCGCCCCACAGCTTATTAAACGCAGCTCCCGCCGCGCCCTGCGCTTAGGTCTAACCCTGATGTTGGTGTGCGCCATTGCCTTGGTGGCCGGTCAACACAGCGCACACGCCGCAGCGCTGATGATACCCATGTTTGTAGGCGCCCTGGGTTATGCGCTTATTCTTGGCAGTGCCGCCGGCGCCGCCCTAGCCCCTTTTGCTAAGCAGGCGGGCACCGCCTCTGCTTTGGTTGGCGTTATGCAGATGAGCGGCGCAGGAGTGCTGGTGCTAATAACCCAGTCTCTGCCCCTGTCAGCGCCAGCGTTAATCGCTCTGCATATAGGTATGCTACTGCCATTTTGGCTAGTTCTACTCGGCAACAAAGGAAAAATGTTACATAAATAAGACAAACTGTTGCATTTTTAGCCAGTAATTTTTGAAGGGTTCTCAAATTGCTGGCTCCTGTCCCCATAGTAATCCAGCCTTAAAATCCTCTTTTAATTTAGCTAGATAGAAGCCTCTTTATAACTTTCCTGCCCATATCATCTACAGAATATTCTAAAAAAGTAGAAAAAAGGAACAAAATACTATTGCACTTTGTGCCAACATACGTAACATTGTTAACGAATGTTAAACAACGGTTAACACCCTTCAATGCTTTTGAGGTTACTATGAAAAAAACAATGATTCGCAGCGCGGTTGCGTTAGCACTTCTAAGTGGCGCAACACAGTCTATGGCTGCTGATGACCGTTACATCATCCAAGTTGACAACGATAAGAAAGGCGTCGTGAAAGCGCTCGCTAAAAAACTGGGTGGTGAAGTTAACATGGATAGTGATGGCTTCTTCGCAGCGACTTTCGCTGGTAAAGACTTGGCCACGGTTAAAGGATTACTAAACAACCCACACGTTAAATTGGTAGAAGCAGACCAACGTCGTTACCCAATGGGTCTATATAACGACGACCTTGGCGATCCAATGTCACAACAGCTGACTCCTTATGCTGTTTACCAATCACAAGCTAACCAGGTGACTTTCAACGCCAACGCTGGCATGAAAGTATGTGTTATCGACTCAGGTCTTGACGCATCTAACCCTGACTTCAACTGGGGTGCAATCACAGGTGATAATGATTCAGGTACTGGTAACTGGTTCGACAATGGCGGCCCACACGGTACTCACGTCGCCGGTACTATCGGTGCAGCAGACAACAACATCGGTGTAGTCGGTATGGCTCCGGGTGTTGATATGCACATCATCAAGGTTTTCAACGCCGCTGGTTGGGGTTATTCATCTGACCTAGCTCACGCTACAAACCTATGTTCACAAGCGGGCGCCAACATCATCAGCATGAGCCTAGGTGGCGGCGGTTCAAACAGCATTGAATCGAATGCATTTGCTAACTTTACTGCTGCAGGCGGTCTTGTAGTAGCGGCAGCAGGTAACGATGGCAACAGCGTACGTTCATACCCTGCCGGTTACCCATCGGTAATGATGATCGGTGCCAACGATGCCGACAACAATATCGCAGACTTCTCGCAATTCCCAAGCTGTACTTCTGGCCGCGGTAAAAACGTGACCGAAGATGAAACCATCTGTGTAGAAGTAACTGCAGGCGGTGTTGATACGCTTTCTACTTACCCTGCGGGTATGGCGGCATTCGCTTCAGCTTCAGCTGACGGTGCAGGTGTAGAAGTATCGGCAATGGAAAATACAGGTTCAGCAGCCGCTGATCTTTACTTCATGGGCACGGCAGAAGCGACCGACGGCGGCGCAGCTGGCAAAGTATGTCTAATCGACCGTGGTGTAATCTCTTTCCACGACAAGGTTGCTAACTGTGAAGCTTCTGGTGGTCTGGGCGCGATTATCGTTAACAACGAACCTGGCATGCTTTACGGCACACTGGGCGACACCAACAGCACTTCTATCCCAGCAGTAGGTACAGCCCTTGAAGACCGTGCAGCACTTATGGCAGCAACTTCAGCGACTGTTACTATCTCTGCGAGCGACTATGGCTACATGAGCGGTACTTCAATGGCAACACCTGCTGTTTCTGGTATTGCAGCACTAGTTTGGTCTAACCACCCAGAGTGTACTGGTACAGACATCCGTAACGCGCTTAAAGCGACTGCAGATGACCAGGGTGCAGCGGGTAAAGACGTATACTTCGGTTACGGTATCGTAAAAGCGGCCGACGCTGATGCATACCTAACGGCTAACGGCTGTGGCGGTGACGGCGGCAACGGTGGCAACCCAGGTGCTGACGTTACACTTGACGCTAGCGGCTACAAAACTCGTGGCGACGCATACGTTGACCTATCGTGGGCCGGTGCAGCAACCTCTATGGTAGATATCTACCGTAACGGTCAGCTAATCACAACTACGGCTAACGATAACGCTCACACTGACAGCCTAGGTAAGGTTGCGGGTAGCTTCGGTTACCAGGTGTGCGAGCAAGGCAGTTCAGTATGTTCAACAACTGTTACTGTTAACTTCTAAGCCAAATTAGAAGTAAGTAAATAAAGCGGGCTTTATGCCCGCTTTATTGTTTTTTGTCTAGCTGCTACCCTGTGCGCTTTACAGGCCACCTTTCGTTATCATGCTTAACCCCGAACTTCTCTTGTCCTTTCTCGGCGCCAGTTTTCTAATCGCCGTGGGTCCAGGCCCTTCCAATGCCTTTTTAATGGCGCAAACCTTTGCCAATGGTCGCCGCGCCGGGCTGCATTGTGCCCTCGGTTTTGCTTTAGGCGGCGTGGCCCATACCCTGTTTGCCGTGGTCGGCTTATCGGCCTTGCTCAAGGCCTCCACTACCGCCTATACCACGGTGCAATATTTAGGGGCCTGCTATTTGGCTTATCTCGGCATTATGACTCTCTGGCAAAGCTGGCAGCAAAATGCGGCGAGTGAGGCGTGTGAAGACAAGCCCCATGTGCAAATTAAAAAACAAAGCCCGCTGTTGCAGGCCATGATGACCGAGGTACTGAATCCCAAGGTGGCGCTCTTTTTTATCGCCTTTATTCCTCAATTTGTTGACCCGACACTCAACACCTCCACCACGGTACAACTGGCTATTTTTGGCCTGCTCTACCCTATCCTGGCGTTTCCGGTGGATTGCACCTATATCTATTTCGGTGACAAGATTGCCCGTTACTTTAAACGTAACCCCAGTGCCCAACTCTGGATAGACAGGCTAACCGGCTTGATCTTTATAGCGCTGGCCATCAACCTGCTGCTCTAGCGCAACACGAGCTGACCTGTCTTTATTTTTGCTGCAACAACCAAAGATAGAACTGCTGCAAATCATCAAAGCGCCTGTCCACATGGCTAAAATCCTGAACCTGGGAATGGCAATTAGGGACGGCGGCCACCGTTAGCCCGGCATCTTTGGCCGAGCGCGAGCCGGTATGGGTATCTTCAATGGCTATGCCCTGCGCGGCGGGCACCGACAGCTTCTCAAGGGCCATAAGATAAGGCTCGGGGTGAGGCTTAGGGTGGTGCACATCGTCCTTGCAGACGATACAGCTAAACAGGGAGCTTAGTTGATAGCCATGTAAAATAGGGTCAACCTCGTCACGGGTGCTGCCGGTCACTAGGGCTAGAGTAAAGCCCGCTTGAGAAGCCTGACGCAAAATAGTCTCGGCATAAGCCATCAGCGGCGGCAAGGTATTATGTGCCCGCTCGGCAAAGAGCTTGTTCTTTTTGGCGGCCAAGGCCAAAGGATTTACCTGCAAACCATGTTCGAGCACCATGTCCTCGGCCGAGGCCAGTGTTGGTCGCCCAGCATAACGCTGACAAAAGGTCAGTTCATCATAGCGAACGCCATACTCCGCCAGTACCAGATCCCAGCAGTGAAAGTGCACCGCCTCCGAGTCCACCAAGGTGCCATCGAAATCAAATAACAAGGTGGTGATCATGCTCCCTCCAAAGTTCAACAGACCCTAATAACACAAAAGCGCCCTGAGGCGCTTTTAATTGGTTTAACTTGCTGTGGGTGGCTCGGCGCTGGCTGGTTCGCCGCTTTCCAGCTCAACCAGCTCATAACCGCGAGCTTGGCGTACTACCTTGAGCACCGGCTTTTCAAAAGCGCTTTTTAGTCGCTCGGCATCGGCTTTAAGCTCGTCAAGGTCATGGCCAAAGGGTGCGGCACCGGTTTCTGACCAGTTACTTACCTTGCCATTGGCTGTGTATTCCACTTCGTGGATTTGATAAAGCGGCTCTTTGCCCTGCTCTTCCGCCAAGATAACGCGATAGTTCCAAAATCCAGACATGCAAATGCTCTCATGTATCTATAAAAACTGTACTGTACCAGTAAGGTGATGCGATATAAACGAAAAAACCCGCCATCAAGGCGGGTTTTGCATAACTTGCTTATTCGTTAGCTTAGAAGAAGCTGATCTTGAACTCGGCGCCAATGTAACGCTCTTCGTTCACCATGGCGGTGTTGTTGTTGAAATCAACGGCGCCAATGGCTTGCTGCTCATCAAACAGGTTACGAACGAAAGCCGACACTTCATATTCGTTGTCGCCTTCTGCCCAGCTATAACCAGAACGTAAGCCAACTTCGGTCAAGGCCTTGCCTTCAAACTCCACCGACTCATATAAGAAGAAGTCGATTTCGCTGCGGTATGAAACGTCCGCATAAGTGAAGAACTCACCATCGGCCATTTCACGGCTGTAACGAAGCGTTAGGTTTGAGATCCACTCAGGAGCGTGCGGCAAACTGTTGCCGTCCAAAATAGCACGGTCTTCAGGACCAAATGCACCCGGCACCTGATAGGTAGGATCCGTTACCGTACACTGAGCACAAACGGCAACCGCTAGGTCATCGTCTTTCAGCTCGGTGTTATTGTAGCTCAGGTTGAAAGTAGCATTTAGGTTGTCTGTTAGTAACCATTGGGTATCTAGCTCAAAACCATAACCAGTTGTTTTGTCAGCGTTAACAAGACGGTTAAAGTTGGCACCACCACCTACTGCGGTCAGTTGCTGATCGTCCATATCGTAATAGAATACAGCCAGGTTAACGCGACCACGACCATCCCATACATCTGACTTGATGCCCGTTTCGTACGAGGTCAGAGTTTCAGACTTGGCTACGGTTACTTCGTCGCCAAACAGGATACGACCCTGAATACTTGGTGCACGGAAGCTGTTGGCAACTCGGGCGTACCAGTTGATATCATCATTCACTTTATAGTTGGTTGAGATATCCCAGCTCACATGGTCGTCACTTGGGTTTTCCGTTAGGAACAAGGTGCCGCCGCCAACTGGGCTCAAGGTACGGTTCGCGCTAAATTCTTTATCGTCGTCGGAGTAACGCAGACCCACGGTCACTTTAAAGTCGTCGGTTACTGTGTAATCAACCGAGCCGAATACCGCCCAGGCTTCGGTGTCTTGCTGCTGGAGCACATAACCGTTCAGGGCACCATTGGCGGCCGTGTCATAGCTAAAGTTTTCAATGGTCAAAGCTTCATCAAAGTAGAACAAACCTACCTGATAGTTAAAGTCGCCAGAGAAGTTACTGGTCAGGCGCAGCTCTTGAGTATATTGGTCGTGATCCGGAATACCGTCGGCACTTTCTGAAGTGAACGGAATAAAGCCTGGGCCACTTGGCACTGCTTGGCCGTCGATTTCATAACCGCCGTAACCACCGTCGATATCGGCGCGTGAATAGATCTCAGCACTTTCCCACGCCGTGATTGAGGTCACTGTGTGCTCATCCAGATCCCATTCCAGGCGCAGGCTGGCACCTTGAGATTCTACTTGCTGAGTTGCACGTGAAGCGGCGTCGTGTTGTATCTCGTCGTGCTCAAAACCGGATACCAAATCATTGCTGCCCGCTTTGATAGCATTGGCACGAAACGCAATAGGCGTGCCGTCCATATCGCGAACATGGTAGTTAAACAGGCCGGTGAAATCGTCACCTTCGTAAAGGAATTGAATACGCGCGGCTTGGTCGGTGTAACCGCCTAGCACGTCTTTTTGTTCAAAACCCGGTGCCACGTTGTCGATGTAGTTGTCTTTATCTTGCCACAGTACAGAAACGCGCGTTGACAGGCGATCCGTCAGGGCGCCACCTACGGCACCTTCAAAGTCGATAGCACCACGGCTGCCGTATGATACTGAGCCATAACCTTCAAAGTCCTGGCTTGGTTTAACGGTATCGAACTTTACCAGACCCGCCGGGGTATTACGGCCGAACAGGGTACCCTGAGGACCACGCAATACTTCAACGCGAGCCACGTCAAATACTGGGAAACCTTTAAGAATGGCGTTTTCTTGCACCACTTCGTCAACAACTAAAGAAACTGGTTGTGAGGCGTTCAAATCGAAGTCTGTGTTACCTAGACCACGCACGTAAAAACGTGGGAATGAGCGACCGAATGAAGATTCAATCGACAAGCTTGGGATCTTGGCATTCATAAAACGAATATCCATACCCGCGGAGCTGTACGCATCCAGGCTGTCGCCCTGAAGTGCAGAAACGGCTACAGGAACTTCCTGTGCATTTTCAACACGTTTACGAGCTGTGATTTGAATAACTTCAAGTGATTTGTCTTTCGCCGCTGGGCCTTGTTGCTCGGCAGCTGTGGAAGAGAATGCAGAACCTGCAGCAGCAGATAACAGCGTTGCTTTAATTAGATTGGCAAGCGCAGTACGTTTCATCGCTTTCATGTCGGATTTAACCCTTATTTGTACTCTTTTGTTCATTGGTAGATATGTAGCGCCCTATCACCCGGCACAATGTTCAATTTTTCGCGTGCTCCACGCGGACCTTAAATTTGAGAGTACAGGCACCAATAAAAGGCTGAACATTACGGTGGCGAAGTATAGCACCGAAATGAAGCTTCAAATCAGCTTTATTTCATTTTTTTGCAACATTTCCCACCTTTTACCAACACAATCGAGAATTTTAAAAGATTTTATGCGCATTTAAGGACAATTGTCCTTTATGCATAAAAAATAAGCATAGTCTAATTATAATATTTCGCGATACCCACCAAACTTATAAACATAAAAAGCCCAACACCGAACCTAACTGATTAATAAATATACCATTCAAAAATAATCAGGTGGCGCCAAATCAATCTTCAGCTTGTGCAACAAAGACAAGATAGCGAGATTGAGTTCTTCGCTGCGGGCCAGGTACAGATTAAAGTCGGTGGTTTCAATATAACAGAGCACCTCGATACACAGCCCCCGCGGCACAAATCCGGTAAAGCGCGCGCGACAGGGGCTATCTGCAACATCTGGCTGCTGCCCCAGCAGTTGCATCAACTCGGCTTGTAGTTCCGCGATCTGCGCGCTACTGGTGCTCCTATCAAGGATCAGCTCGGGACGATAGCCAATACGCTCACGCTCGGAAATGTTTTCCAACTCCATGTCAACAAAACGAGCATTGGGCACATGGATCACTGTGCGGTTTAAGGTGCGCACCCGGGTGGCCCGCAAACCTATTTCTTCCACCGTGCCCAACTGGGCGCCAAAACGGCATACCTGCCCTACCCGTACCGGCGCCGATGAATACAAGGTAATAGCACCGATAATGTTCTCCACCGATTTTTGTGCCGCCAGTGCCACGGCCAAACCGCCAATACCCAACCCGGCCACTAAGGTGGTGGCGCTAAAGCCAAGGTTTTCCAACCATAAAAATAACGCCATGATGACCACGGCGATTTGCACTACGTTGCCAAGCGGTCGCAGCAAATACACGGCTTGCTCATTGCCTCGTAGGATCAAGCGCTGGCTAAAACGATAACGGACTACGTCAATGGCGCGCAGGGCAAACCAGGTCCAGGCTATGATCAATAAGGTCGCCCCTTCAAAGACGGCTTTGCTGGCCAGCGTCGAATTGGCCTCTGAGGCTAGGTTGCGGGCCAATATCACCCCGAGCAACAAACACAAGGGGCCATTGATCAAACCACTGGCCTCGGCACTTAAATCCGGCTTAATACGCTTGGCGATAAAGGCAAGCACCCGGGTAATGGCAAGCGCCAGTAATAGATACACCAGTAAATTGGCACTGTAATAGACCCATTGCCAGAGTTTGACCCCGAGAAAACTATGATCCGGGAGGTGCTTGTAGAGCCACTCGCCGCTTGGGGAATAACTGTAATGCATCTTTAATAAGGGGATTTGTGCCACCGTGGCATTAGATATCTTCCAGATATAATTACCGCCACTCTCTGCTGGCACCCGTTGTAACAAAATCTGCACCGGCCCCTGAGCGGTTGCGAGCTCGCCCACCAAGTCGCGATAGCTAGGCAGTAAATCCTGCTCCTTGCCTTGTGGCTGACTGCTGAGGCTTGGCAAGTCGACCCAAAGAGTGCGCTCAAGCACCAGATAAAGGATTTCCGCCAATTGCGGTTTGCCCAGCGCCAACACCTCGGGGCTCAAGTTACGAAAATCTAAATAGTCACTGGCCAAGGTAAAATCGCGAGACCTAGCGGCATTAAGATAACCCTGCATGGCCCCACGAGGCGTTTCCCTGTGCAGCTTATCCAGCGCCACCTCTTCAATACCTTGGTCTTGCTCGCTTGCCTCTTGCTCCGTCTGCTCAGGCTGCTGATTTTGCAATATCTCTTTTACCGTTACCTTGCCTTGTGTGGCACCGCACAGGCTACTGGCCAATAACAAAGCCAGTAAGCACGCCCTTATCAACATCGTCTAATATCCTTAATTCCATCTTCAATTAGCATAGACAGCAAAATTAAAAAGCTCACACTTTATCGTTAAAAATTGCCTTAAAAGCAGACACTTGATAGATTCAAAAAGCTACTTTTATTTTTGGGATCATTATGTTTAAGCCTTTTTATTCCTTAGTCGGCGCCGCGATAGGCAGCGCCCTTATGGCTTTGGCTAACCCAGCCTACAGCGCCACCTATGTTAAAGCCGACAAAATGTTGGATGTCACCAATGGCAAGGTACTTGAGAATGTCGTTATCAGCATAGATGAGGGCGTTATCACAGACATTGGCCATACCCTGCCGACCCCCTTGGGCGCCGAGGACCAATTAATCGACTTAGGCAACAAGATGCTGCTGCCCGGTTTAATGGACATGCATGTGCATCTGACTTCGGATCCCACCGTGCCCCGAGTGCAACGTTTTAGCGATTCGGCGCCGCGTAAAGCAATAAAAGCGGCCTACTTTGCTCATAAAACCCTGCTCGCAGGCTTTACCACCTTGCGTAATATTGGCGCCACCGGCTACAGCGTGATTGCCCTGCGCGATGGTATAGAAGCAGGTGATGTACCCGGACCGCGGATCTGGGCGGCCGGCCCATCCTTGGGAGTCACTGGAGGCCACTGCGACAACAACCGGGTACCGCCGGAATTAAATTACCGTGCCGAAGGCGTGGCCGATGGTCCCTGGGCGGTGCGCGCCAAGGTACGTGAAAATATTAAATATGGCGCCAACGTCATTAAGTTTTGTGCCACCGGCGGCGTTTTCTCCAAAGGCACCAAGGTGGGTGTACAGCAATACAGCCAGGAAGAAATGAATGCCCTGGTGGAAGAAGCACATCTGCGAGGCTTAACCGTGGCCGCTCATGCCCATGGCACCAGCGGTATCAAGGCGGCCATTATCGCCGGAGCCGATAGCGTTGAACATGTCAGCTATATCGACGACGAAGGCATTAAGCTGGCGAAAAAGCACGGTACCTGGTTGTCCATGGATATCTACAACACCGAATACACCCTCACCTATGGTGAGCAAAATGGCGTTGCTGAGGAAAACCTAAATAAAGAGCGCCAGGTATCCAAGCGTCAGCGTGAAAGCTTTAGTCGCGCCGTGGATGCCGGGTTGAATATGGTGTTTGGCACCGACGCCGCTATTTATCCGCACGGTGATAATGCCAAGCAGTTCTCACGCATGGTGGAGTTTGGCATGACGCCCTTAGAGGCCATTCAAAGTGCCACCATCAATGCCGCCAAGCTATTGCGCGCCGAAAAGCAATTAGGCCAGTTAAACACTGACTTTGCCGCCGACATGATTGCCGTTGACGGCAATCCGCTTGAGGATATCAGCGTCTTGGAGCGGGTTGATTTTGTGATGAAAGCGGGCCAAGTTTATAAGCAGCCGCAATAGGAGAGCATAATGACTATTAATACTTCACTACCGGGTCAGTGGCCAATCTTTGTTATTCAGGGGATCATCGCCATTATCTTTGCCGCCGTGGCCTGGTTTTCACCGCAAG
Source organism: Pseudoalteromonas sp. T1lg10 (assembly GCF_002964545.1). NCBI lineage: Bacteria > Pseudomonadati > Pseudomonadota > Gammaproteobacteria > Alteromonadales > Pseudoalteromonadaceae > Pseudoalteromonas > Pseudoalteromonas sp. T1lg10. The sequence goes on along the minus strand of NZ_PQBV01000042.1, from coordinate 110,514 downwards.
CCACCATAGGCGCCTTGATCTTTGTCTTTGCCGCCTTCTTTATGTTCGACGGTTGCTCGCGGATTTGGCTGGCATTTAAACAAAAGCAGTATTCGTCTTACTGGTATTTAACGCTGATAGCCGGCATTTTAGGTATTGTCGCGGCCATAGTTACGGTCAGCATGCCTCAGCTGACCGCCTTGATCATGCTCTATTTGATCGCCTTTTGGGCCATCATCATTGGCATGATGGAAATGGCGGCAGCGATCAAGCTCTTTAAGCACCTGCAGGGCGTGACCTTGTTGCTGTTAAGCGGGGTGGTATCGATCATCTTTGGCATCTATCTGATCATTAACCCGGGCCAGGGGATCATTGCCATGCTCTGGCTGGTCGCCATTTATGCCTTTGCCTTCGGCATCATCTTATGTTGGCTGGGCTTTAAGCTACGCGCCTTGGATAAGGCGCACGGCTAACTGTGCCTTTGCCACCTACAGCATCTCGTTGTAGGTCGACTGTAGGTCGCCTGTAGGTCGGGCTTTCAGCCCGACAATGCCCTTTTGTCGACGCAGAGCATCGACCTACAAACCTTAATGTAAGGCAGCGCGATATGGCAAAGAGGCACAGATTTGTGCTTCGCGGGTGATCACCTCGGCCAGACGAGCATCCACTTCTTCTTTATCGAAATATTCGTAGGCCAATTCCACAAATAGATTCTTGTGTTTTTCTTCAGACTTGGCGATGGCGGTATAAAACTCCTTGTCCTTACCCGGCGGCAACGCCTCGGCGATTAAAGCAAAACGCTCATGACCGCGCGCCTCAATCACCGCAGCCACCAGCAGGCGATCGAGCATAAAGACTTCTTTACCATGACGGAACATGCCGCGCAGCTGATTTACATAGGGGTCTTTTTTATCGTCGCCGAGATTAACATCACGCTCGGTAAGCAACTTCACCACCTGCTTAAAGTGGATCATTTCTTCAAGTGCCAAGTCCGTCATGGCCTTGACCAATTTACGCTTATCCGGGTAGTGAGACAGCATAGAAAGCGCCATGCCCGAGGCTTTTTTCTCGGCGGCGGCATGATCTTGTAAAAAGGCGTCGAAGTCGGCAAGCACCGCATCGGTCCACTGCTGTGGCGTATTAAATTCGAGTTCAAACATAAGCATTACTGACAACTAAAATTGGCGCTATTGTACGCAGCCAGGGCCATTCACGCCAGTCCCAAACCAAGACCCTTAGCCTAACCACCAGCTATCGAGGTTATCCACCTTGCCATTGCGGGTCGAGGCAATTTTCAGCGGGCTTTTAATGTCGCGCCAGGCCATTACCTTATTACCCTTATTAAGGTGGGCAAACTCGCTGCCTTGGGGCTCAACACCCAAAAAGCGGCAGAATGTGTGGTAGGCATGGGGTTCGCCTAAATTCAGGCACAACAAACGCTCGCTCTGAGTGGCAAAATAGTCGCGCACCTGCTGTTGGTGGCGGCGATAACAGTGTAAAAGGTGAGCATCATCCGCCAGTGTGTGTGGGTTCAGAGGGGCAAATACCCGCCCATAACTTTGTTTTAATAAAGGGCTAAAGCCGCCATGGGTGCATAACAGGTTATCGCTCATGCGCGCCAGTAATTGCTTAATGGATGCCAGCCAGGCCTGTTCATCACGGCAAAGGAGAATAAAGCGACTGCGCGGATAGCGCCTGGCAAGCTCGGGATAATGACTAAAACAAGGAGTGTCGGCCAGCACCTGAGCCTGTTCAACGCAGGCCTGAGTATAGGCGGTGTGCGCCGTAGGCAAGCCCAACTGCAAGGCCGCCACACACACGCTGGTGGTGCCGGTACGGGGCAAGCCCAGCACAAATATTTTCTCTACTGCATTCATTAGGGGTGGCCTTGATCCGCGCCCAAAAAATAAGGGCGCCATTATACTCATGCCCCTTCATCTATGCGACCCTGGGCTTGTGCTTTTATGCAGACAAAAAAAAAGCGGCGGTTAAATACACCGCCGCAACCTGGGAGCTGCTAATTACAGCATTGCTAAGTATAGTCACTAAAATATAAGTTAGTAATATTTATCGCTTTTATCATTGCCGTTGCCAGAACCGTCATCAAACAGGGTGCGCAAATTGTCGGCAAAGGATTTTAATTTTTCTTTCATGGTTCTTTTTACGCTGACTTCGACGCTGCCTAAAACATTACGGCCGGTGAGTAAAATACGCGGACGTTGGCGGTCTTGATCCCGCGGACCTAAGGCCACCCGCTGATTGCTAGTGGAGGCAATAATATTGGTGGTTTGCGTCACCACATCAACGCCCTCTGGCACATAAATCTCGCATGAGCCCAAATAGCAGTTAAGGTGAATATGTACGTCAGGATGGCTGAAGATGGCATTGCTAAAGTCCAGCTCCAAAGCCCCAAGCACGTTTTTTATCTGTATTTTTTTAGGAACAACCCAATCGCCGCCACGGTGATCCGAACTTAAAATGGTGGTGATGGACTCACCTATCGGTTGCTCATCGCCACGGCCGTATTGTGGGCGCAAACGGGCCGCCTTTTCACTTTGATAGCGCGGGTCAGCTTGCAATGGTAAATCGGCAACCAAGGTCACTAGATATTCTTGATCCGTGCTGTCATAGGCTGCATCCAAACGGCGCTCGAACGCCTCGGCAGAGAGCTCGCCATGGCTGTAATTAAGTATAAGCTGGTCTATGACTTCTTCTTTAACCTGCTCTAGGGGTCTATCCGCGACGGGTACCGACATAATTCAATTCCTTAAAGTGTAATCCTATATAGGCTAGTACTTTTACAGCAAACTTTAGACCAAGATTAAAAACACATATAAATCATACAGATAAATAGAACCTGACAACAAGTGCCGGTAGCAATGACCACGTTTACGTATTTATCACCACTTTTTAGCAAATTTTGCACATGCGTTTTAACTAACACCGGAAGTCGTCCAGCTGCTCGCCAACCACCAGGTGCCCAGCACCAAGACACTCAGGGCAGCAATGCCTTTGAGCTTATGTTTGCGGATCACCTTTTCCGCTTTATTACCGGCGTAATACACTACCAAAGCCAGACCAAAATATCGCAACGAGCGGGCTATAGCGGTGGCAAGGAAAAATAACCACAGGGGATAATGAGTTGCCCCCGCCGCCAACATGGCAATTTGAAAGGGAATGGGCACTATGCCCAGGGTCAGCACAAACCAAAAGCCCTGGCTGTGCATTTGCGCTTTGACTTCGGCAAACTGCTCCGGGGTTGAGATAAGTTCGATTAGCCAATCACCCAGCATATCGAAAAGATAATAGCCCAGGGCATAACCAAACAAGGCGCCGAGCATACAACCCAAAGTTGCCACCAGAGCGATGGCCCAGATTTTATCGCGCCGCGCCTGCATCAGCGGCACCAAGAGCGCTTCCAAGGGAATGGGCACTATGGTCGACTCTAAAAACGAAGCCAGGGTCACGCTTGAGAGCATATGCCGAGAGTGGATCCAGCGCCGTGTTTTATGTATCAGTCGCCCACACATTCCCATCTTGTCTCCCTACATCATTATGCGCCATTTAGTCGGCGCTTTACCAAAGTGATTCGTGTTAACAGCCTAGCGCTGCTCCAACTGCGTCAAAAGCTCTTGCTGCTTGGCTTTCGTTAGTTTCGCCACCACCAAGAGGTAAGAGTTATCCATCATGCGCTCGACTTCCCCTTTAGGAATGCTGCCGTCTAAGATAATCGTGTTCCAAAGTCGCTTAATCATCTTTCATAAAAACCAGCAAGAATCCTGTCGTATAATCACCAGACTGAGTAAACCAGCAAAACATAGCACAGTCTTAATAGTGTTATTCCAAGCATTAATTACCCCCTTACAGTATAGAACTTTCGTTCTCATAGATGTTTAGTTATAGTTCTGAACCAAAGAAGCGTTAGTATTGTTATAAAGAATAACTACCACACTGTGAACGCCAACACTACGAAAACAGGATGTACCCAAAATGTCAGCTTTCATTATTTCCGACGAAAAAACATTCTTAGAGTATGCCCACGCTGTAATAGCTGGACAACAAGACGCTACTGACGTTAAGTTTGAAAATTGGCCAATAATTAGCCTTAATATCAAAGGGAAGCGTTATCACAGCTCCTTACCAACAAAGCTTATGGAAGGCTTGGTCTGCCTTCAAAGTGAAATAAATAAAGCATATGCGCTAATTAGCTATAGAAGTGCTAACAGGCAGAAGCTAACAAACGATGATAAAGAAAAGTTAGAGTTAACCTTCACAATCAAAGAAGGTTCAACCGATACATCAGGTAACCTAGGTGACTGGGTTAACGCTATAATCAACAAACTTGATGTGGTATTAGACGACATGACGGGTAAACAAAAAACAGGACTTATAGCCTTATTAATTTTGGCTATTACAGGTTCATACTCAGTTGTAGAGTTCAACGACAGTCTTCAGAAGACTAAAATAGAAATAGCTAAGCAAGAGGCTAGTAAGCACCAAGAAGAGCAGCGGACGGAGCAGATCATTGCTTTATCTGAGACTAACAAAACCGCTATTAACGCACTCCGACAACAAGTCATGGAAGAAGCAATTGAAGTAAGCCCTAAGCGCGCTAAACAAGCGGTTCAAATAGTTAACAATGGATATAGAGAAGTGGTCAAGTCTGTACAAGATGCAGACCAAATGTCGATAGGTGACAGTACTTACTCTAACGCAGAAATAAGAAAAATTAGCGAAAAACCTTCTGTAACTCGTGATGTTGATGAAGACAGTGGCGATTTCCACATTGACTCTATTAAAAGAAAAGAAACACACTTGATTGTTGGAGTTACAATGGTTGGAGACGACGTAAGCTTTAACATAAAAGTCGATACTTCATTCTTGAAACCTGAGGAAAGTGACTCGCTCTACAATGCATTTCGTGACGGTAAACCCATCACGTTAGATTATCAGGCCAACTTACAGAACGGTGAAATATTAAACGCCAGACTAATAAAAGTAGTTTTACCTAGCCAAACAGCTGCTGCTAGGAAGCTTCAAGAAAACACAAACGAAGAAACCTAAAAGGTTTAACCCTCGAGTATTGTATCAACTCTTAATCACCTAGCATCTGTACCTTTATGGCTATACCCAAACGGGTATGGTCATAACGTGATCAAACAGTACCCATTAGGGTTTACTTTGAATTAAGACCACATTATTATCCGCCACCTCTTAGAATCAAATGAGTACAGGATGTGGCACATATAGCTTATGTTAGGGTTTCGACTACAGACCAAAACACGGAACGACAACTCGCTGAGGTAGAGGTTAGCTTTACTAAGAAGTTTGTTGATCAATGCAGTGGTGGTTCAACCCAACGACCTGCCTTAAGTGAGCTAAAGGAATACATCAGGGAAGGTGATACTGTCCATGTCCATAGTATTGATAGACTCGCTCGTAACCTCTCAGACCTTAAAGACCTCGTTACAGACTGGAACAACAACGGAATCAACGTAAAGTTCCACAAAGAAGGCCTATGCTTCAAAGCTGGTGGTTCTGACCCTATGTCTGAGTTAATGCTGAGTATGCTAGGAGCAGTCGCTCAATTCGAATTATCCATGATTCAAGAGAGACGTCAGGAAGGCATTGAGAAAGCCAAGGCTGCGGGTAAATACCGTGGTCGTCCTACCAACAAAGCCAACCACCAGCAAATCAAGCAATTACGCTCTCAGGGCGTGTCTTTACGCAAGATAGCCAAAGAGGTTGGTGTTTCCCTTTCCACAGTACAAAGAGCTCTAGAAGCCATAGAGAAGCCCTAATGAACCAATACATGTCTGACAGTAGTTTCATAGACATTAACCCTCGAGAAGTAATCCTCGACCCTGCTATGCAAGCAAGGGACACTGATTTAATCAAGAACAAGAGCGCCAGACGCGGACAAGAACTCAAGCAAGAGAGTCAGTCGAAAGAGATTCTTGATGACCTTCATAATGGTGTAGGCATAAAGCAACCTATCACCCTATTTGAAGTAAATGGGAAAAAGCTTGTTGTTGATGGATTCCATCGTGTTGGCGCATCCCTTGAGTACATGAAGGAAGCTAAACGCGATGATTTCACGGTTAGAGCTATGCTAATCAAGAACAGATCATACACTGAAGCCTTCCTAACAGCGCAAGAAGCTAACCAAAGCCATGGTGTAGGTGTTACCAAAGACGAAGTTAATCAGTCTAAGTTTCGAAGCTTAGTGGTAGCCGGAAAGTACGATTACAGCGTAAGTGAAATCCAGAAACTAGTGGGGTGCTGTCGTGGTCAAGCTAACCATGTATCAAGGGCACTTAAAACTTGTTGTGAAGTTATCCAAGGAAAACTAGAGGATTACAAGTCTCTTGAGAGTTTCACTAACAAGTTACAGTCGCAATTAAAGCTAAATTACCCTGAGGCGTTAACTAAATCTGCATGGGACTCTAAAGGATTCCCAAAAGTAAGAAGACTTTCTGATGCCGTCTCAGGTAAAAAGTATATACCCAAGGATAAGACCAGTGAAGAGTATAGGCTATACCTAATAGAGGACACTTATTCAAAGATTGATAGCTTAATTGAGTCTGTTGGTGAGGATAACTTCAGGGAAGCCCTACGTAAAACAGCTAGGGGCTCTACCCTTGGTATCTCTATTACCAGAAGGGACAAATGGTTGGAGCAAGCTGGAACACTAGCGAGTGATGAAGTACCTGATAACTGGGATGGTTCTTCTGTTCCTGAAAGCTCATACGATGCCTTTTAGAAGCCGTTAAATTAACCACAAAGGCAAGCCTCACGTAGTCTTTATGAATCTTTAAAGACTAGGTGTACACATGTGTACGGTGTGGCTTTCCTTGGTGTACACAACAGGTTTAAGACAAGTATGTAGAAACAAAACTAAAGCCTAAAAAAACAACAATTTTAAAAACACATTTGGTGTAAACATAGTGAGTCGATGCAATCGCAAAGAGGCTTCATTACCTCCACCCCTCCCCCCTACCTCGCATCAAGACCATAACGCTGGACGCTTTCCTTTCCTCATGCAATACATGTATTTATTCAAAGACCTATGTGTTAATTTTCTGGGAAGAAACAAAAAGATAGATGAGTCATACCAACAAGGAAAATCAACAATGTCACTACAAATCATCCAACAACACATATCAGAATTTTTAAGTTCCAGTGAGCCAGAAGTCCTTGCTATAAGTGGAGCTTGGGGGGTTGGTAAAACTTTTGCTTGGAACCATGAGCTAGTCAACGCTAGGAATGATAAAACCTTAGCTTTCGATAAATATTCATACGTCAGTTTATTTGGAGTCAACTCTTTAGAAGTGTTGAAGGTAACATTGTTTGAGAACCTGATTGATAGCTCTTTGATAGGTTCAGATCCAAGCCTGAAATCGTTAAAAGATAATACTGTTAGTATGAGCAAGTCCCTTGGACAGAAAAGCCTAAAGCAAATCAAGAACTTGCCATTTATAAAAAATGCTTCTTCAGTACTCGATGCAATGTCTTACATGTACGTGTCCAATAGCTTAATCTGTATTGATGATCTTGAGAGAAAAGGTAATGCGCTAAGTTCTAAAGATATTCTTGGCATAGTGTCTCAATTGAAAGAGCAAAAAAAATGCAAGGTTGTTCTCCTACTAAATGAAGCGAGTATTTCTGATAGCCCAGACTACAAAGAGTTTAAAGAGAAAGTTATAGATAAGGAGATAACTTTTAGTCCTACTCCATCAGAATGTATCGACCTAATTATCCCTGATAATTTTGCGTTAATAGAAGCAATCCGTGAATGCGCAGAAACCCTTAACCTCACAAACATGCGTGTAATTTCAAAAGCATACACTCTAATATCAAAGTGTTTACAACATTGTGATGGCCTAGACCCAGCGATACATAGACAAATTTGTCACACTATCACCTTGTTCACTACGAGTTACTACTGCTCCAGTTCTAATAAGGACATACCGCCGATCGATTTTCTGAAAACCAATTCATTTGTCAGCTTGTCAACGAAAGAACCTGACGACCATAAAAGATGGAGAGGCTTATTAGTCGCCTACCACTTTGGCCATGTAGATGACTTGGATAAAGTACTCCTTCAAATAGTTGAGTCTGGGTTTATCGATGTTGAGTCTTTTGAAACCACAGCCGCAGAAACGAACAAAAAGTTAATTGAATCTATTCAGGAGAATGCTTTTAGTGAAATCTGGCAGGAGTTTCACAACTCCTTTTGTGAGGAGAAGGATTTTGTTGAACGTTTCATGCAGATTGCTACAAACGCAGTGAGTACAATGAACGCTTCTAACTTAAGTAGCTCTGTACGGCTACTGCGAGAGCTAGAGCAAAAAAGTAAGGCTTCTGAGCTTATAAAGGCCTTTGTCTCAACAAACCTAAAGAAAGGACGTTTAAAATATCTAGACAAGCATGATGACTTCGGACATGAAATAGACGATGAGCTAATTGAAAGTGTTGCAGTGGTACTCAATAATTCCCCTCAAGTGGAACCCACCAGAGAGTTCCTAATTAGAGTTGGCACAAGTTATGACATTAGTGAGGAAGACAAGGCAAGAATGTCTCAAATTACAGTATCTGATTTCCAGCAGTTCTTTAAAGAAGAGAGCGGAAAGCCTTGGAGAAAACTTTTAAAACTGTCGATTGGGCCACAAGGTGAAGAAAATGCCAAACTAGCACTGGCGAAAATTGCGCAGGAGTCCACGCTAAACAAAGTACGGCTAGCAAGGCTTGGATTAGAAGCTTAGTACTTTAGCCATAAATCCCCATTGGGAGTTCAGATGACTCCCTTTCGTCCGCCGCTCTTACTTAGAATTACCAAAAACAAAAACAGAACGGGACTCACCATTATTCCAATAAACTGTCTTCTGATCTTTACTAACCTGTGCCTCAATCTCTACACCTGAGTTGAGTGTTATGACCATAGACCCTTTAGAACGCGTATCATGTTCTCTATATGGTAACTCAGGGTGAGGCGTTGTTAGCCAAGGCGTTGCACCAGTCTTAAGAGTAATGTCACTTATAAGGCTTCTCAGGTAACCATTAACCTTATGTCTACCTTCTTCATTATCCAGCATGTTTCTGACCTGATGGAGCCGTTTCCAATTCCCTTCATTAGATGCCTGTGCAGCGAGTAGAGTTTCCTTCTGTCTAAGTTTTTCTATTTGACCTTTTAAGCGTTCTCGCTGTTCTCTAGCTTCATTGAGACTGCTTCTCAACATATCATCAAGTCCCATCTCTTTTATGGTTTCCGCAAGATTGCTAACGCCCTTATCAGCTTTTGCTAGCTTCAGCTTAGTTACTTCAATGTCGTGACGAATTGCTTCCAACTGTTCCACGTGCTCACCTGTGCCTGTTAATGCAGTCCAGTCTAAGCCATTAAGTACCAGAAGAAGGTTGTGCTCTAGTTTGGTGTATACCCAAGTAGGTTCCTTGCAAGTTGTCCCATAAGACCCACACCGTACGCTATCCTCATTACCACCCTTGAGCGTGTAAGCTCTTCCACACACGCACTTGAGCAACCCCTTGAAGATATTACGATGATTAATCGCCTTTCTCCCTCTCAAAGCCCCGCTCTTTGCCTTGATGATCTCAGCCTTTTCCCATGTTTGTTGATCAATTATTGCAGGATAGTAATCTGAAATGGGCTCACCCTCTGGTAAATAAGTAGTCCCTGACTTTCTCATTGGCTGGAACAAGCCTATAACACTCTGCTGCCTAAGAATATAATTGACCTTCTGTGGCGTCCATTTAGCGGAGCGTCCCAGTGGAGGTGTAGCAGAGGCCACTAACTTGTGGGTGATTTGAATAGAGCCGTACCCTTGGGTATAGAGAGAAAATATCTCTTTTACGATAGATGCCTTTTCCTCAAGCACATTAAATTGGTCACTAGCTTTGTCATATTCCATCCAAACGGGACATTGAGAAGTGACTTTGATTCCTGTTGTTCTAGCAGCTAACTGCTTCCGCTTTCTTGCATCTTTAATCCGCTGTGACTTTACCTCAGATTCCTCAGCACCACGTTGCGCAGAGATCCCCCAAGTCATTAAGTCAAACAGCGCATATTCACTAGAGCCTGAATAGAGACGGTCATCTGATACAGTGTATACCTGTACACCCTTACGAAGCAGAGTAAGCATGATTTCTACGGACTTATTTACACCTTGGCGTGAAATCCTGTCTGGGTTCTCACAAATCAACACACACGGTGTCTGAAGTGACCCAGAGTCTACAAGGGATAAGAACTCACTGAATGCTCCCTCAGAGACATTCTGACCTTTCCAGCCACTTACACCTAAGTCCTCAAAGGTTTTCTCTGAGAGAACCCAACCATGCTTCTGAGCGGCCTTAACTGTGTTTTCAAGCTGGCGTTCTCGACCATAACCAGCCATTTGTTTCTTTGAGGAGAGTCTTAGGTAACTATATGCAATCACTGTACTGTACACGCCCATGTGTTGGAGGGAGCGCGAGTATACAAACTACAGGCTTATATGACAATTGCGTTTATCCATATGGTATCCGGGCAACACGGCGCTAAAAATATCGCGCAGCGCCTGCGCCTCATCCGGGTCGCACTTGAGGTTCATTTGCCACATGGGTTCGCCATCGTCGATTGCACGCAGCGTTAAAGTGGCAAACATCTTACCTGCTACCTTATACACATCAACCCCTTCGCCAAAGGGCTGTTCGACCTTGGTTTGTGGCTTATTGAGCAAATAATTATGGGCTTGAATCTGATCCATACCGGCACCTTATTATTCATGGTTATTTGGTTACTTTTACTCAGTCTTCAAAAGTTAGTATCTATGGCCGCTGAGTTCACCTTGCTGCCAGCGGCTAAAGCCTTGCCTGATGTTAATCGGAACTAATCCCTGTACCTGCTGAGCACTGAGCTTCTGACAGCGCTGCGCCACTTGTGCTTTGACTACTTGCTTGAACGCCTTTCGGCCCTCAGAATTATGCAGCAAATAGCTTATAAACGCCCAACTGGAGCGATATAACTTGCTACTATCACCATCGTTTTGCCACAAGGCTTCCGCTTGCCATAAATGACCCGGGCTATAAACGCTCTGTTGTAGCCAGCCATCACGAACCCAACTTGGGTTAGGATGTACCATCACCAATTGCAGCTCAATCTCGGTGTGCTCAAAATATTCCGCCAACCCCTCATTGAGCCAAGAAGGCGTATTGCCTAGTATGGCGTGATTTATGGCATGTACAGCTTCATGTATGGCCGTGCGCATGGTTTGAACATCACCTCGGTATTCTATATAGGCTTCATTGGAACGGCCGAAATAACTGCCGACGCTGTTTGAGGAAGTACTGCCAGCGCGGCGTATGGCCGCCAGGTAACTGCTGCGCTTCGGCAATACATGCAGGCGTAATTCAACCTTACGCATCACCTCCCTGCCGACCACCTGACTATAGGCTTTAAAGACACCATTTAAGGTCGACTCGAGCCGGGCTCTAAATTCACTATTCATACTCGGCGCAATCAGTTCAAGAGCAAAGTAATCCATCACATCAGCACCCTCGTACCGATATTGCTGCACCTCAAAGTCGGGCTTTTGATCACTGACATGACGCACGCCCTGACTATCAGTCCAGGTGTAAATACCCTGAAATTGCTGCACCTTGAGCTCTCCTAAGGAAGTGTCGGTACAGGTAAAACGCTGCCCAAGGTTATGCTTACTGCCCTTTGTCGCCACGGCGCTTTTTTCGCCACTCTTTCCGGTACTAGCTCCGATACCGGGCTGAGCTTGTGTGGGTTTAGTCGGTGTGTTTAAAGGCGATTTATTCTGCAGCGGCGCTGGAGCTGGAAGCGAGGCTTGTTTTAAGCCAAATAATTGCTGCAGCCAGGTTATACAGGCGGCTACTGGCTCGGGTAACTCCAGCTGTTTTCCCTGCAACTGATTGGCCCCGTGCGCCAGCGCTAAGAAAATAGCTAAGCATATAAATATATTGATGATTCTTCTTTCCATAACGCGTTTATTTATCTAATCCCTTTGCCCCAGATCATAACAGCGATTACTGGACTGGGGTACAACTAGCATGGACGGCCAAGCAAATTATGCCGTGACTTTAGCGCTAAGCTAGAGATGTCCTCATGATGACAAAAACAAGGAGATTCATTATGAAAGCAGCAGTTGCCCATAGTTTTGGCGCCCCTTTAAGCATTGAAGAAATAGCCAAGCCTACTATCGACGCCCATCAGGTGCTGGTGAAGATTCATGCCTGCGAGTGTGTCATACGGATTTACACGCCTGCCACGGCGATTGGCCGGTCAAACCCAAACTCCCCCTTACCCCGGGGCATGAAGGTGTAGGTGAAATTGTTGAGCTCGGCAGTGCCATCAGCCACTTAAAGCTCAGCGACCGAGTTGGGATCCCTTGGCTTTACAGCGCCTGCGGCCATTGTGAATATTGCCTCGATGGCAAGGAGACTCTGTGTCTGGAGCAGCAAAATGCGGGCTACTCCGTCGATGGCGGTTTCGCCGAATACTGCGCCGCCCATGGTGATTATGTGGTGAAAATCCCCGAAGGACTAAGCTACCCGGATGCCGCACCGCTGTTTTGTGCTGGCGTGACCACCTATAAGGCACTCAAGGTATCCGAGACCAAGCCCGGACAATGGATGGCCGTTTTCGGCGTCGGCGGCCTTGGACACCTGGCAGTGCAATATGCGGTGGCCATGGGCATGCGGGTTGTGGCCGTGGACACGGGTGAAGCCAAACGTGAACTCGCGCAGCAGTTGGGTGCCGAACATTTCTTCGACTTTAAAACCGACGATGTGGTCAATGCCATCAAAGAAGTCAGCGGTGGCGTACATGGCAGCGTCTGTACCGCGGTAAGCAAAGCCGGCTTTAGGCAAAGCTATGATGTGGTGCGCCGCGGTGGTAAATGCGTGCTGGTCGGCCTGCCGCCGGAGGACATGCCCTTGCCTATTTTCGATACCGTACTCAATGGCGTCAGCGTGGTTGGCTCTATCGTCGGCACCCGCAAGGACCTGGAGGAATGCTTAGAGTTTGCCGCCCGCGGCAAGGTCAAAGCCATTATTACCGAGAAGGGCCTTGATGATATTAACGATATCTTCGCGGATATGGAAAAAGGCGAGATCACCGGGCGCATAGTGATGAATATGCCCAAGTAAATAAGCAGGCCACCGCAAGGTGGCCTTTTTATGAATGTCTAATTAGTTTGCAATAAAGGGCGCCGAACAATCCTCGGTGCCAATATTACATACCATAAATTCCTGAGACTGCTTCTTAAAGTACCAATAGGTAGCGCTGTTGCTATCGGTCACCGACTCCAGCCATTGGCCATTAAAATACAGATCGACGCCTTCAGCCTCTGTACTCCAGGTCAGGGTCGTTTGAATATCGCGCCCGGCATTTTGCACAGTACCTTGCAACACGGGTGCTGCTGGTGGCAATACCGATGGCACAGTGGCCACGAAGGCATTGCTGGTGCTGACAAACAGCTCGGTAAAGTCACTTAAGTTGGTATCGGTGACATACACCTGACCAAAGCGACTGCCCGTTACTACACGACCCGAGTGGTCGATATCAATATCGTGTAGATTGCCACCAATTTCCAAGGTGTTAACCAGGGTGCCATCGGCGCTATAGCGGGCAACATAGCCACTCCAGCTCACCATATATATATTGCCCTCGGCATCGGCGGCTACACCACGCGACGAAGAAGTATGACCCAAGGCCAGGCTGCGCAGCACTGTGCCACTGGCTGGGTCTATCACATCAAGAGCACCATAGGTGTTTTGCAAAGCATACAACTTTCCATCTAGCCCCACATTGATATCGATATAGTCGCTGTCATCGATAATGCGCTGCGCATTGCCGCTAGCTAAATCAAACTTAACTACACCCTTGGCTGCTCCGTCGTAGGCAGTGTAAGTATCGGTCACATATACTGCATCGCCAATGGCAGTTATGCCACCATAAGACAGGTTATTCGCTGTGCTCCATCCAGGCATGGTAAAGCTCTGCCAGTTTTCACCGTTATAGACCGACAACTCAGGGGTAAAGGTGCCGTTAAATACAGCAACTCGACCATCATCCAGTATGGTGATATCACGTGCCATTTCATTGGCACTGTTGGTCGGAATGTTTCGCTGTGATATCAAGGCGCCGTTATTGTATTCGTACAAGATATTGTCGCTGGCAACGACCAAGCTGTTATCCTGAAATACTTGGTTGCTCATTGCCGGAGCCGCAACTGTTAACAACGCCAATGTCGAGATCATTGTTTTCATTATTTTTTCCTGTTGTTCTAGCACTTATGGGTCCCCCCAAAAATCCTTGTCTAAAATTGACGATTAGGGAAGCATAATACTCCCTAAGCAAACGTCTCTAGCATAACAGTAAATTAACAATACCGATAATAGGGATGCGCTTGTTATCCTTTAAATTTTAATGACATAACTTTTTTTGGCGGTGGTACACGCAGTCGCCACAAGATTTATTAGTCTAAATATCCCCTCGCCACTGCCGACTATGGTCGCATTTTGCTCAGCGCCAAAAGCTCCTATTTTTATTAACACTCTCACAATTTTATTTTGGAGCCTTGTATGTCAGGCGAATATCAACGCACCTATCGCGCCTTTAGTGATAATCCAGAGCAATTTTGGCTGCAACAAAGCGAGCGCATTGCCTGGTTAAAGAAACCGCAGCAAGCCTATCATCAGGATGAGCATGGCTTTTATCACTGGTTTGCCGATGCCGAACTTAATACCAGCTACCTGGCACTGGATCAGCATGTGTTAAACGGCCATGGCAATGAAACGGCGCTGATTTACGACTCGCCGGTCACAGACAGCAAGCGTCAGTACAGTTACAGCGAATTGCTCGAAGAAGTAAGTAAGTTCGCCGGGGTCATGCAAGGGCTGGGAGTTGGTAAAGGCGATCGCGTGGTGATCTATATGCCTATGATCCCCGAAGCTGTGATCGGCATGTTGGCCTGTGCCCGCCTCGGTGCCATTCACTCCGTGGTCTTCGGTGGTTTTGCCGCCCATGAGCTAGCGGTGCGTATTGATGATGCCACACCAAAACTTATCCTCAGCGCCTCCTGCGGGGTTGAGGTCGATAAGGTGATCGAATACAAGCCGCTGCTCGATGAGGCCGTTAGTCAGGCCCAACATAAGGTCGAGCATTGTGTTATTTACCAGCGCCCGCAATGCTATGCGCCGCTTAGCGAATGCCGCGATATTGACTGGGCTACAGCCATGAATCACGCTCAAAGCGTGGACGCTGTGCCAGTCGCTGGCGCCGATCCCCTCTATATTCTTTACACCTCAGGCACCACGGGCACACCCAAGGGCGTAGTGCGTGAGAACGGCGGCCATGCGGTGGCCATGCATTACAGTATGGAAAGCGTATACGGTATGCGCCCAGGGGAGGTATTTTGGGCGGCCTCGGATATAGGCTGGGTGGTGGGCCACTCCTACATAGTTTATGCGCCGCTGATTTATCGCTGCGCCACCGTGCTATACGAGGGAAAACCTGTGCGTACCCCAGATGCCAGCGCCTTTTGGCGCGTGGTTGAAGACTACAAGGTTACAGCTTTATTTAGCGCCCCAACCGCATTTCGTGCCATCAAAAAAGAAGACCCCAGCGCTCAAGGTTTTAAGCAATACGACACCTCAAGTCTAAAACGCTTGTTCCTCGCTGGCGAGCGTCTGGATCCGCCCACCTATGAGTGGTTAAAAGAGCACACCCAATTGCCGGTGCTGGATCACTGGTGGCAAACCGAAACCGGCTGGGCCATCGCCTGCAACCCCATCGGCATTGAGGCCCTCCCCACCAAGGCAGGCAGCGCCACAGTGCCCACCCCGGGTTTTGATGTACAGATACTCGATGTCCATGGTGAGCAATGCGAAGCCAATGAGCATGGCGCCGTGGCCATTAAGCTGCCGCTGCCACCCGGATGCTTGCCGACTATCTGGCAAAATAACGAGCGCTTTAAAAGCGGCTATTTAAGCCAGTATCCGGGCTATTACCTGTCCGGCGATGGTGGTTACTTCGATGAGGAAGGCTATCTGTTTATTATGGGCCGCACCGATGATGTGATAAACGTGGCCGGTCACCGCCTGTCTACCGGTGAAATGGAAGAGATAGTTGCGGCTCACCCGGCGGTGGCCGAGTGCGCGGTGTTTGCCATACATGACAGCCTTAAGGGGCAAATCCCCATGGCCATGGTGGTGCTTAAAGACGACTTCACCGGCAGTCATGAAGAGGTCGAGCAGCAACTTAGAGCCTCGGTACGCTCCACCATAGGTGCCATTGCCTGCCTGCGGGATATTATCTGCGTGCCGCGCTTACCAAAAACCCGCTCGGGTAAAATATTGCGCAAGAACCTGCGCCAGTTGATTGATGGTGAAGAGCTACAGATCCCCTCCACCATAGATGATGCCAGCATCTTTACCGAGATAAGCGAGCAGCTGCAAGGGCGTTAACTCAGCGGTCAAGGCAACCTGCGGGGGGCGTTCATTCGCCCCGCGGTTTATTCCCAACGCGCGATAAAGGCAACAAAGTCCTCAGCCGCCAACGGCTTGGCACACCAGTATCCCTGTACCTGATCACAACCCAGCTCAGCCAGACATTGCCACTGCTGCTCGGTTTCCACGCCCTCGGCTATGCTGCCAATATTGAGCGCCTTGGCCAGTTGCACCATGGCCTTGACTATGGCCATATCCGCCGGCTCGCCGCTGGCCAAATCATCAATAAAGGATTTATCTATTTTCAGCTTATCGACAGCGAAGCGCTTTAAGTAGCTCATTGATGAATAGCCGGTACCAAAATCGTCGATGGACACCTTAAAGCCCGCGGCGCGCAGCGAATTAATGCGCTTAAGTACCGAGTCCGGATCCATCAGGGCGATGGCTTCGGTGAGCTCCAGCTCAATACAGCTGACGGGCACCTCATAAAACTCAAGCTCGCGCATCAGCGCGCCCAGCAATCCTTGGTCTTCAAAACTTGCTGCCGATAGATTAACGGCAAACACCAGGTCTTCAACTCCCATTGCCAGCCATTGTTTTATTTGCGCCAGCGCATGCCTAAACACCCAGGCATCCAAGGCTTTGATCAAACCTGCGCTTTCCGCCACAGGAATAAACTCGCCAGGGGAAACCTGACCTAACTCAGATGAGTGCCAGCGCAGCAGCACCTCGGCGCCGACCACCTGACGGGAATCTATACGCACCTGAGGCTGAAAGACCAGGGAAAGTTCATCTTCCAACAGCGCCATGTTGAGGGCATTGATCACCTGCAGTTGTCGCGACGCATGCTGATTCATCTCCCGCGCATAAAAAAGGAAGTTGTTGCGACCACGTTTTTTCACTTCAAACAGCGCCGCCTCGGCCAGTTGCAGCAAGCGTTGGCTGTTATCGCCATCATGAGGATAAAGCGCCACACCAATGGAGGCGGTGAGCACCATGTTTTTATCGTCGATATTAATCGGCGTGCGCAGGGATTCGAGGACGCGTTGAGCCTTGCATGAGGCACTGTTGGCCTTGGCATAAGGCATTAAAAAGGCAAAACGGTCACCGGGTAAGCGACAGATCAATTCGTCTTCATCACCTAAATTGAGCAGCCGCTGAGCCAAGGTTTTGAGGATCAAATTGCCCTTTTCATAACCCAGAGCTTCGTTGAGCACCTTAAAGTTATCCAGACCAATAAACAGCAGCGCGCCCTCGGTCAGCCTGTTCTTCGAGCGCAAAGATGCAAACACATGCAGCAGCATCTTGCCATTGGCCAGCCCGGTGAGCTGATCATAGTAAGACAGGTGATGTATCTTGGTTTCGTTTTCTATTTGAGCGGTAATGTCATGCTGAAAAGAGATGTACTTGCTGACCTTGCCGTCTTTATCCTTGATCGGGTAGATGGTGGTACGCTCGATCAGCTCCTGCCCTTGCTTGTTACGGTTGATCAGCTCCCCCACCCAAGGTTGCTGGGCAGTCAGGTTTTGCCACATGGACTGATAGACCTGAGGCGCGGTTTTACCCGAGCTGAGAATAGCCGGATCATTGCCCAGCAACTGCTCGCGCGAAAAGCCACAAAGTTCCACATAAGCGCGGTTCACATACTCGATTTTAACCTCAGTATCCGTGATTAAAATCGGGTGCGGATTTTGCTCAACCGCCAATGACAAGGTGTGCATACGCTCTTCCTGACGAAGGCGGTTTAACCAATGCCAAATGGCCTGGGACCAAATGGTAATAGCCTCTACCTCACGGTCGCTAAAACTGCGCTGGTCATTGCTAAGCAAGATCACCATGCGCAGTACCTCCTGATCGCGCACCGGCACCGCCATTACAACCCCTAGCGCCGATAACTCACTCTCTTGGCTTGACTGCCCCTGCCAATGAGGATGTAAAACATGCTCTTGCGTACCTAGCTGCGGCGACAGTTGTGACAATAAATCCAGGGCCTGTGTCACCTTGAACTGCCCTTCACCAGCTAGCAACTGGTAAGTCCCGTCGTCATTAACCGCATACAGGCCAATACTTTGGCAAGGAACTAGATAGCGGGCATAGCTCACCCCATGACTCAGTAATGCCGACTCACAGCCCTTATAAGCAACATCGGATAAGCCTAGCAAGCCTTCTTTAAGTCTGGCTTCATGGGCCAGAGCATCGACTTGCGCCGCACGTTCGCTGACATCGCGCACCACCACCAAATAATTCGCACTGCCTTGCTCGGCCAGTTTCACCACCACGCATTGGTAATGGCGTTGCTGTTGTTGCCGGGCGACCACTATATTCTCCACCTCGGCCATACCCTGACGCTTGGCCGCGGCCACTGTGTTATATAGGCGGGTTTGATCTTTGCCTGCAAACAAGGTGTAAATGCTGCGCCCTATACTCTCCCGCTGCAGTAAAAACGGTTCGTTTTCTTTGGCATGGCTGCGCAGTATTTTGCCGTGTTCGTCAATTTCAAACACCAGTTCAGGCAAGGCGCTTAAGGTGGCACTCAGGCGATGGCGCGAACGTTCAAGATCAAGAAATGGCCGGGTAATGGTTTCCACAAACAGCACCTGATAAAGCAAAATATAGGCAACAATTTTATAGAGGTGACCACAGAGGTTTAGGGTGTCGCTGATATGAGTGTAAAGAGTAAAATAATATTCGCTGAGCACCATAAGCACGGCGACCACGAACAAATGGCTTAAATTTCTGCTCTGTCGTACCTGCGCCAAACGCAATAAAAAGAGTAATGCAGCAAAGGCATACAAGGCCATCAAGAAATACTCAAAATTGCGCTTAAAGTCGGTTAGCCCCTGCCCGGGAATATAGCTAGGTGGCAGCCAGTCAGGATGAAATAAAAACACATAGCTCACCAGCGTGGCGCTCATGCCGGCGACAATCAAGGATGGATAAATGCTGCGAGACCCCAAGGCCAGCCAGGGCTGGGCTGCCAGAGCAATAATGGCAACGGCGGTAAATATGCGCCCGGCAAACCAAAAGTTAATTGCCTTGTCGGCGCTTGCTGGGGTAATAAACTCCGGCATCCCCTGGAACGAAAACACATGCTGAAAGTCGAGTACGCCAACCCAAAGCATCACCCCGGAGACAAATATAAAGGTCGGGCTTTTAATATAGCTGCGTGCGCTCCAGCCCACCGCAAAGATAAGCACAGAGACTATGATGGAGACAAGCTCCAAAAAAGAATGCAGCAGTATATAGTGCTCTATAATGCTGACCAGCCCGAGCCGCTCAATAAGCAGCGACAGCCCCAGCACCACAAGAGCTATTACTAAAAACCTAGAGCTTTGCGACCACTCTTTTGCATGACTGGGGTGAATAAGGTTGCGCACCAGAAAACTTGACCGAAATAGAGAGAATTATGCTTGGATATATTGTCGAGCAGAAGTCGAAATACAGTCTAATATGCTGAAAAATCAGCATGTTCGGCAATATACCATAACGGGTGAGGACTGTAACTCACAGGCCGCACCCGAGCGCAGAATTTCACCCTGCATTTGATCTGGGTTATCTTTTGCTAAGATTCAAAGGTCATTGGTAGACCCCCGCCTCTACAATCGCAACCCAAAAAGGTCTAAAAATTAGGCATCTTCTTGCTGGCTCATAAAGTCCGCCATTCTCTGCAGTAACTCTTCTTCGCTGAGATCTTCCTTATGAGTGCCTATGGTCCAGACATGACCAAAGGGATCTTCCAAGGTACCGGCACGATCGCCATAAAATTGGTCGTGCACCGGACGCAGCTCCTTGGCTCCGGCGGCAATGGCCCGGGCAAACACAGCATCCACATCTTCTACATACAGCATTAAACTCACCGGCGTGCCGCCGAGGGCATGTGGGCTTTGAAAATGCGGCTGTGGGCACATATCCGCCAGCATAATATGGGAGTCGCCGATTATCAGCTCGGCATGAGCAAGGCCACCATCGGGCATGGGCATCTGCATCACTAACTCGGCCCCAAAGACCTCTTGATAATAGCTAATGGCACGCACGGCACCATCAATAATCAAATAGGGGGTAACGGCATGAAAGCCTGGTGGAATAGCAGGAACACTCATAAATTTGACTCGCTGTGGTAATTTCACTCAGTTTAAGCTTAGTCGACAGACAGCAAGCAAGTACCTTATCAGTACCCGGCAACCAGGTATATTTCGCGGCGTTTTCAAGCTAGTATCGGATAATATTGATAAGGTGATGGACGCCAGATAATGATCAATACCCTGAGACTACGCGCTTGTGGCAACTACTCAAGCCTGGGGGAGGTATTTGAAGTGCTGATAGACGGCACACCCTTGCTGGAACTGGTAAAGCAATTCGAACAGCGCTTTGATCCCCACATAGGTGGCGCCTATAGAGCGGCGCTGAGCCTTGACGATATCAGCAAGCGCATGTTGGAAAACAAGGCAACCCTGATGCCACTGGCCTGTGATTGCGGACAGTGGGAATGTTGGTACTTACTTACCCAGGTGTATTGCACCGACGACTATGTGTGCTGGCAGCATTGGCATAACCCCTATCGCGACGGCCAAAGCACACAGCATTGGGATTACCGTGAATTTGATGTATTCACCTTCGACAAAGCGCAATATCAAGCGGAAATCGTTAAGGCATTAAGGTAACGACTTAAAGGCTCAATTATGGATGAACAGGAATTACAGCATTATCTGCGTAGCGTAATCAACGAAGCGGACGTCGCCTTGCTCTGTGATGATTGTCGCGGTGCCCTGGCTTTGGTTGTTAGTCGCTTGCATGCCCTGTACGAATTCGATGAAAACCTTCATATTCCGTTACTTGATGAGCTTCCCCAGCGCTACCGTGCCGGGGAGCTGGACACTCCCGAGCAGATCCGGGCCTTTTTCGAGCGCCACCTAGATTCTTTACCCGGCGATACCCTGCCACCGCCACAACCTATCGAAGACGAAACCCGGTAGCCAAAACGAGCCATTCTAAGACCAATTTCAATGCCGGGTCTTAACCCACTCCACTCTCAAGTACCATCCCGTAAAATGCAAAAATAACCTAAAAACGCAAAAATAATGCACATTTGTTAAAATAAACCAAAGCCTTAGCCACAAAAACAAAACCTACAACAAATTGAATTTAAATGCCTTTTTACCAACCAACCCCAAATTACCCAAAACAATTACAAAAAACTATACCATTTTTTTAACAACTGTGTTTTCATAATCGGGCCTAACGCGGTAACCGAATTACAACAGGCGGCAACCGCGTCAACGTCAAATACCCTTGTGTCACCAAGGCACAATGACAACACAATAATTAAATAAAGGTATTCACTATGAAGTCTAAATTCTCTCTCGTTGCTACGGCCACCCTATTGGCTCTAGGCCTTGGCTCAGAAGCAGCACTAGCAAACTCTTTACAACCGAATTTAGGCAGCAAGGATAAAGCTGAACAAGTAAAAACGAACGGAGCGAGCAAAGAGCGCGTAATCGTAAAATTTACTCGCGGTAAGTCTGCCGAAGTAAAATCGCTGGCGAAAAAGCTAGGCGGTGAGATTAAAGTTGATCTGGCCAAGCACGATGCCTTCGCCATGGAAGTACCAGCGGCGGCTCTTAAGGGCCTGCGTAACAACCCAAATGTTGAATTTGTAGAAGCCGACGTTAAACGTCACCTACTTGCCACCAACCTAAACACCACAGAGGTTGAGCCATGGGGTATCAGCCGCGTGCAAGCGGATATCGTTTCCGATGAGCTAGCCGGCAACCGCACCGTATGTATTATCGACTCAGGCTATGACATCCGTCACTCGGATCTAGATGCGAACCTGGTATCAGGCACCAACGACTCAGGTACCGGCCAATGGTCAACGCCAGGCGGTTCACACGGTACTCACGTTGCCGGTACCGTAGCCGGTATCACTAACGGTTCGGGTGTTGTGGGTGTAATGCCAAACGGCAATGTAAACCTGCATATCATTAAAGTATTTAACGAGTCTGGCTGGGGCTACTCTTCAAGCTTGGTATCAGCAGTTGATGACTGTGTGGCAGCGGGCGCCAACGTTATCAGCATGAGTCTAGGTGGTGGTGGCAGCAGCCGCACCGAAGGCAATGCCTTTGCCAACTACTACAGCCAAGGTGTACTAAGCATCGCCGCGGCAGGTAACGACGGTAATACCGCTCACTCTTACCCGGCTTCATATGATGACGTGGTATCGGTAGCGGCCGTTGATTCTGGCAATATGCACGCTAACTTCTCACAGCGCACCAACCAGGTTGAACTTGCCGGTCCAGGTGAAGCCGTACTGTCAAGCGTAGGTCTGGGCGACGGTCAGCTAGCACAACTAAGTGTTGGCGGTACCGACTACTTCGCTAATGGCGTGGTACCACACCTGTTCTACAACAGCAGCCTGTCATTTGACCCTGCGGGCAACAATGGCTCAGCCAGCGGCGCGCTAGGCGTATGTACTACAACGGGTACTTCATACTCGTGTGGCGACATGACGGGTAAAATCTGTCTTGTTGAACGTGGTGAAAACCAAGGTGACAGCTCGACCTCAACGGAAAATTCATACCCTGAATACCGTGGCGCCAATGCCTGTGCCGACGCCGGTGCCGAAGGTATTATCGTTTACAGTAATGCTGCTCGCCCGGGCCTACAAGCGCCATTTATGGTTGACTTCAATGGCAAAATTCAAGGCATTCCAACGGCCTCAATTGACCGTGCAACCGGCCTTGAGCTGGCTGCAAAAGCGGGTCAAACGGCGAGCCTGTCTAAAGTAGATGGCCAGGACTGGGATTACTACAATGGTACATCAATGGCGACCCCTCACGTGAGTGCGGTTGCAGCCCTGGTGTGGTCATATCACACCGCCTGTTCGGCAGCGGAAGTGCGTAACGCCCTGGCGGTTACTGCTGAAGATTTAGATGCAGCCGGTCGTGACGTGAAAACCGGTTACGGTCTGGTTAAAGCACAAGCGGCCATCGATTATCTTGCGGGTACTAGCTGTGGCGGCGGTTCATCTGACAATGCACCGGTAGCGGATTTCAGCTTCTCATGTGATGCCCTGGCTTGTAGCTTCACCGACGGCAGCTCGGATGACAACGGCGTAACCGGTTACAGCTGGAACTTCGGCGACGGCGCTAGCAGCTCGGCGCAAAACCCTAGCCACAGCTATGCGGCAGACGGTTCATACACTGTGACGCTAACGGTAACCGACAGCGCCGGTCAAACCGACACCAGCTCACAAACCGTGAATGTAAGCAGCGGTGCTACGGGCGGCTCTATCGACCTAAATGCGTTTGGTTACAAGGTAAAAGGTCGTCAACGCGTAGACCTAAGCTGGAGCGGTGCAAACAGCAGCAATGTTGATATCTATCGCAACGGCTCGGCTATCACCACAACCAACAATGACGGTGCCTACACTGACGCTATCAACCAAAAAGGCGGCGGTGTATACAACTACTCAATCTGTGAAGCAGGCACGACTAACTGCTCTGCAACTGTAACCGTAGTTTTCTAAGCCTTAGTTAAACTACCGATACATTGCAACACCCATGCCGGTCTATATAGACCGGCATTTTTGTTATAGCACTATTGACCGGTAGGGGCTTTAATGACAAGCAGTAACAGATTTCAATTGTTAAGCGCGGTTGCTATAACTGCGGATCTCAAACTGGGTTATAAAGCCAAGGTTTTCATACAGAGGTCGACCGGCCGCCGATGCCTGCAAGACCATATACTGCGCCCCCGAGGCCACCGCAAGCCTGAGCAAATCCTGCATCATGCTTTTGGCAAGCCCTTGTCCTTGATGCGTTTGTTTTAACGCGACCTGATGAAGGCCGACTACCTCCCCGGTGTAATACAAAAGCGCGCTGGCAACAACCTTTCCCGCCCATACCCCAACATATAATTGTGCTTGCTCACATTCGAGTAAAGACGCAATGGCCCGGGCATCCACACGATAACCAAAAGCCTCATTCACCACCTCTATCCAGGAAGAAACCTCCTCGACCCTAGTAATGTTTCTTACCACCAACTCTGCGCTCGTGATTGTCTTATCCGAGGTGGGTGGATAATCACTTACGGACAAGGGCAAATACATGGCCGTTTGTTCTAAGACGCAATCCCATCCGGCGTGTTTAAGCGCTAACTCACGCTCTTCGGGGAACTGCAATGACGCCCCGTGCAAATCCGGCCAAAGTGGAAACATCACCCCAGCTCGAGCCTCGGCTAGCGGCGCCATGCTGGTCAGCGAACCGGGCTCTGGGTGCCAGCAGCGATGAGGCCACACATGATTGACCTTAAATGGCCATGTGCTCTCATCAGCCAAGGGCGCCGCACCATAGTGCTCCCAAAGGCTTGTTAAGTTCGCTATATTGGCTTGATTAATATCCACTTCTCGACTCCCAATTCACTAAGATAACACCACCAATCAATAACACCGTTCCCAATAACTTGCTGCCATCCAGAGCCTTAACGGGCAAGTTAAACCAACCCAGGTGACTGGCAAGCATGGCCACCACAATTTGCCCCGACAAGGCAAACGACATCATGCTTCCTAGGCCCATTTTTGGGATCAGATAATAAAAGCAACTGACGCCAAACGCACTGAACACGCCGGCGAGCCACAAATACCAGGGCACATTGGTGATGACACCAACACTCGGGTAGCTTTTACTGGTGAATACCAGCACCGCGGTGACAAGAGTAAAGCTGGTTAAAAACGCCACCCCAGTGGCGAACATTGCGCTGTTGAGCAACACCCCCAATTGCGCATTCATGGCCGCTTGTATGGCAATGGCGGCGCCGGCAGCAATGGCCAGTATACAAAGCATTAAGGCCATCATACGCTGTCTACCATCTCGGCATAGTCGAAGCGGACTTTTTCTGCCCTTGCTTGGCTGTCTTCTTGATGTCGATAGCCTATGGGGCAGATCACGGTCGTGGTTAAACCGCGCTTTGTTAACCCAAGAATGCGGTCATACTGCTGCGCGTCAATCCCGCTCATCGGGCAGGTATCTATGCGCATCTGTGCCGCACAGGTAAGCAAGTTGCCAAGCGCAATATAGGCTTGCTGATGTGCCCATTCCTGGCGCTGTGCCGGTGTTTTACTGGCCAGCGCCGACTTCATATGATCACCGTAACGCTGTAAATCGGCAATGGGGGTGCCCGTGACTTCGCTGTGGCGGGCTATATAGCGCTCTACCGTCTCATCACCAATGTTTGTCTGCGCCGCAAAAACAAGCAAATGCGAACTATTAGCCACCTTATCCTGGCCGTAGGAATGAGGCACCAGTTGCTCGCGCAAGTATGTTGAACGTACCAGAATTAACCTATAAGGCTGCAATCCATACGCCGACGGGCTTAAGGAGGCGGCCTGTAACAGGGTTTGCAATTGGTCTTCAGGCACCCTTTGCTGGGAAAAATGTTTTACGGCGTAACGCCACTCTAGTGCGGTTAAAAACTCCATACTTACCTCTGTGTCAATCAAACCATAACTGGAACCTACTCGCTCCAGCGCATGAGAGACAGTGTTTCGAGGCGCTATGCGGGGTTCATTTACATAGGTTGATAAGGGATAAGTTTTTTCTCACCCGACTTAACTGGGTCGGCGTTATCCCTAAATGCGAAGCGATATGGTATTGCGGTAAGCGCTCGGCTAAGGCAGGAAATTGCTTGCTAAAATGCAGATATCGAGTGGTGGCATCGTCCTGCACTATCTCGATTTCTCGCTGGTCTTTTGCCAACAACCAATTTTTCTCAAGATAATGGATTTGATAGAGCATAAGTTCTGGATTGCTCTGCATGAGCCGGCGAAAGCCCTTAAAATCGATGGCGATCAGCGTACTTTGCTCCAGTGCCTCAAAGGCCAAACTTGATGCTTGCTGTGTTAACAGCGCCGTCATAGACCCGGGAAATTTGCCCTCATCGAAAAACATCTTATTGTATTCATTACCTTTTTCATCGGTAACAAAACAACGTACCAAGCCTTGATAGAGATAAGAGAAGGACCGTGGCACGACCCCACATGGATAAATCAGCTGGTGCTTATCCGCATGAACCAAGGTGCATAGGGGCTTAAATTGCTGCCAGGTCTGCTCACCGATGGGAGCATACCCTGTCATTTGCGCACGCAAAGAGTCGAACGCAGCCTGCTGCTCACTCACTATTACCTCCAATGTAACTAACCGCCTTACTGGACTTATTTTCGTCATTGGTACGAATACCGACACTGCCAGTCATTATAGTCGGATTGATAAGCAAAACAGTAGCGCAACGTTTTATCTCGTTAACCAACAAAGCAATGATAAAAAAAGCCCCAATTTTGGGGCTTTTTAAGTACTTTATAACTTGGCTAACAATGGCGACATGGGGATACCAAAATCGGGGAGGCTCGGCGGTAAGCTGGCCACTTCTGTAGGTAGCTGCGCTTTAATCCGCTCCATGTTTTCACTGTCACCTTGATGGAAGTAAACATAGTACTTCAAAACGGCTGTGTACTTATTGTCTTCTGGTAACTGCTCAAGGATGGCTCGTGCATTGTCAAAGTCCTCCACCTCTATGTACGCACGGGCCAGATTCATCAGGGTTCCAGGTTTAGTCTGGTCTTTTAGCTGCGCCTTTAGTTCGTTTAACTCATTAATTGCTAAATTAGGCTGCTGCAGCTGCAAGTGCGTTAAGGCCGTTACATTTTTCAAAAAATATGGCGCCGAGTCCGCATCGGGATACCAATCTGCGAAGGCAAGCATAACATCTTCATAACGAGCAAGTTTGTGACCAACATGACTTAGCAGGGTAAAGCTCAGTAGCTTAATTTTGCTTTCGTCCTGTTCGTTGAGTACGGCTCTATTGGCGTGCCAATTTAAGATGTTAGCAAACACTTTATTGAGCTTTTCTACATCTTTGCTTTTAGCCTCGGCTGCGCCATCGAGCAACGCAGCCATTTGCTCATCATAACTAATGGCTGTTTGCTGTGCTTGTAGCTGCTGCGGCTTATCTTTATCCACAATTTGCGCCGCCGCAACGGCACTAAAGGCGAGTGACATAACTAGTGCAATGACATGCTTTTTGTTCATAGTTTTTTCCTTGTCTAACATTTTAATCCGTTGCACGTTAAAGCTCTGTTGTTGAGCAATACTTAACAACGGGGTCATAAATTGCCTATGTCCATTTTTCGCTTGGTGCTGCGATAAAAGGACACTGGCAAGATCCAGTTGATATTGTTCCCGAAAGCTCGCTGCGCACTTTTCATCGCAGCTGAGTTCCAGCTGTTGCTTTGATTTTTTAGCTAAAAATAAGCACAGGGGATTCCACCAAAATAGGCTTTCCAACAAGCAAATAGCCCAGCTCCAATACACATCCCCCTGGCGTAAATGGGTTGCCTCATGTTGAATAATCGAATGAACTTCTTTGGCATCAAGCAGCGCCCGATCCAGCCAGATAGTGGGCCGTGTCACCCCACTGGCGAATGCCGGAGCCCCTAACTTTGCAACCCGAACAGGGTAACCCCCACTACTTTGATCATAGCGGTTACAGGGTGTGGAGTGGCGATAAAGTCGCTTGATAAACGAGAAGTACTGCCCTATGCGCCAGATAAACAAGGCGACACCAATTAGCAACGCCAGAAATACCAGATGAGAGACATCAAATGCATAGCCATCAACTAACGACACTGGTGCCTGAACCTGAGTAGCTAGAGCATCTTGTTGTTGGCCTTGCGAGGGAGCCGTCTGCCAAAAATGTGCAACGTTAAAAGTCAGCTCCGGGTCTTGCTGATATTTAGAAACTTCGGGCATATGCTGCCAGGGCACAAGCCAGCTGGACAGTGCCAACACCGAGACATAGAAGCTCAGTCGTGCCGGAGCACTTTGTAGCCCCTTTAATGCGACCAGTGCGCACAGTGAAATAAATAAGCTGGTTAGGAAATAGTCCGTCATATCGCCCTCCTTTTTTACATGTCTTTCTTTTTGCTATTTAACAGGTTTTGTAAATAGGCAATATCCTCATCATTAAGACGCTCTTCTTTAATAAAGTGAGCAATGAGATTACGGGAGCTTCCCTTAAAAAAGCGCTGCATAAAGGTGGGGACGGCTTCTTCTGACAGAGCGCTTTGCGTCACAATAGACTGATAAACAATCGCCCTGCCTTGCTGACCACAACGCTCCACCGCGCCTTTCTTTTCAAGCCGATCGACAATTGTTTTCACCGTGTTATAGGCCACTTGCTTGTTATTCTTTTTTGCTTCGCTAAGCAACTGATGGATTTGG
Source organism: Pseudoalteromonas sp. T1lg10 (assembly GCF_002964545.1). Classification (NCBI taxonomy): domain Bacteria; kingdom Pseudomonadati; phylum Pseudomonadota; class Gammaproteobacteria; order Alteromonadales; family Pseudoalteromonadaceae; genus Pseudoalteromonas; species Pseudoalteromonas sp. T1lg10. The sequence continues at coordinate 81,793 of NZ_PQBV01000042.1, read as the reverse complement.
CTCGCTGTACATGGCTCGTGTTGCCAAAAAAGCTGCATCACATCCATTTCAAAATCACTGAGTTTCATTTCACCCTCACTACTACACTTGTAGTTATTAACTACCACAAATGTAGTAATTAGACTTTTTAAAGTCAAGATTTAATTTAACCCTCAGCATGAAACGGTTAGGTAAGTTGTGAACTGCGTCTTTATTCTGCCGGCACGAGGTTGAGCATGTTATAATCCCCTTTTACTTTTAAAAGATGATTGTCACCGTGACCTTACCTGCCTTTTCCAGCACCCCGCTTTCTCGCTCTTTGCTCGATAACCTAGAGTCTTTGGGTTATCACCATATGACAGAAATCCAAGCGCAAACCTTGCCGCTCATTTTGGCGGGCAAGGATGTGATTGGTCAGGGTAAAACCGGCTCAGGCAAGACGGCCGCCTTCTCTTTGGGGCTGTTACATAATCTCAATGTAAAACGTTTTCGTGTCCAGGCCCTGGTGGTATGCCCGACCCGAGAGCTGGCCGATCAGGTGGCGGTGGAAATTCGCAAACTGGCTCGTGCCATTCACAATATCAAGGTGCTCGCCCTGTGTGGTGGTGCGCCCATGGGGCCGCAAATCGGCTCGCTTGAGCACGGTGCCCATATTATTGTCGGCACCCCGGGACGCATTGAAGAGCACTTGCGTAAGGGCCGCTTATCCCTGGATGAGGTTAACACCTTCGTACTTGATGAAGCGGATCGCATGTTGGAAATGGGCTTTGAAGAGCCACTGCAATACATTATCGATCACTGCCCGGCAGAGCGACAAAACCTGCTCTTTAGCGCCACCTATCCGCCTAAGATTGAACAGCTGGCCCAGCATGTGATGCACAACCCGCAAAAGATCACGGTCGAATCGACCCATGACGACAGCAGCATAGAGCAGTATTTCTATGAGGTGGACAACAATGACATGCGCTTGGAAGCAGTGCAAAAACTGCTGCTGCATTTCCAGCCCGAGTCGGCGGTAATTTTTTGCAATACCAAGGCCGAGTGTCAGCAGGTGTGCGATGAGCTTCAGAATATGGGCTTTGATGCCGCCGCCTTACACGGCGACCTAGAACAAAAAGACCGCGACCGCACCCTGGTACGTTTTGCCAATCACAGCCTGAGTATCCTTGTGGCCACGGATGTCGCCGCCCGAGGTATAGATGTGGACCATGTGGATATGGTGATCAATTACCATATTGCCCATGACCCCGAGGTCCATGTACACCGCATCGGACGTACCGGCCGCGCCGGTAAAAAAGGCATCGCCTGCTCCTTAATGAGCTATAAAGAGTCGCACAAGGTCAATGCCTTAGAAGATTATCTCGAGCAAACCTTGGAGCCCACCGACCTGCCCAATGACAACGTCTTTAGCAATGCGATTAAGCGTGCGCCCATGGTCACCATACAAATCGACGGCGGCAAAAAGTCCAAACTGCGTCCGGGAGATATTCTTGGCGCCCTGACCTCTAATCAGGCCATTACCGGGGATCAAATTGGGAAAATAAAGGTCACGGCTATCAGCTCCTACGTTGCCGTGCAGCGTAAAATTGCCAATGCGGCGCTGAAAACCATCAGTGAGGGGAAAATGAAGGGCCGCAATTTCCGCGCCCGTAAGCTAAATCGCTAAGCCCTTACGGAAATATATCACTTAGGTGCCAAGGCCTTACGCCCCAGCACCCAATCTCTTAGTTGGCGCCCAGTAAGGCCTTAGCCATTAACTGACCGATTTCGGTGTGGTGCAACATGCTTGAGAAAGGCTTGGTCACGCCATCTGGGCCAAACGCATACACGGCAACCGGCGTTGCGGTATGAGTACCGTTACCCCAGGTCACGCTTTGCTCCGAGCTAATAGCACGGGCAATCAAGGCTCCTTGGTCTTCATAGGCATACACATAGAAGTCGCTGAAATCATTGATAGCCGGCACCTGAGTCGCGCTTAGGTACTTATGATCCGCATAATAGTTTTCGTTAGGCTTAACCGCAGCAATGGCTTGCGCGTCTGCATAATCGATATGGAAATCCGGGTGCAGGGTCGCGTTTACCGCAGTTTGCCATTGCTCCGGCGTTGAAGCGCCAAAATCCCAATCAGCATTCACCTGGTCGTAAATCGCATAGAAAGACGCTTTTTGAGCGTAAATCTTGTCCAAAGTAGAAAGCGAACCAAAGTTGTAGTTTGGATGGTAGTTTTCACCCTTCATACCATCACCCGACAAGGTAGTCGCTTCAGGAATATTATGTGCCGAGTAGCTAAAACCAAAACCACCGGTTTCGTGGTCGGCGGTGATCACCACCAGGGTGTCATTGCGCTCACTAACCCACTCGTACACGGCATCAACCGCTTCATCAAACTTCAATAGTTCGTGTAGCATCCAGCCGGTGTCATTTACGTGCGCCGCCCAGTCGATTTGACCACCTTCGATCATCAAGAAGAAGCCATCTTCGTCTTGAGACAAAACATCCAGGGCTTTTAGCGTCATTTCACGCAGTGAAGGCTCGTGGTTACACTGGCTTTCATCGTTTTTACAGGCCGTGTATTCGATGCCATCGTTCATAGCCGAGTCGTCAAATAGACCCAGCAGCTTAGCACCTTCTGCCGCGCTCAACTGGTCCTTATCAAAGGCCAGGGTATAGCCGGCGTCGCGTGCTTCTGCGATCAGGTTACGATCGTCGCTACGCTTGGATTTCTTAATGACGCTGGTGTTACCGCCTAGCTCCGCAGCCAATGCATCTTTACGATCGGCGGTATCTTGTGGCAACCAGTGACGGGCACCACCACCTAGCAATACATCAACCTGATTCATCAGCAGATCTTCGGCGATTTCGTTCTCAAATGAGCGATGTGGTTGGTGCGCCGCAAAAGCCGCCGGCGTGGCGTGAGTAATACGGGTATCAGTCACTAAGCCTGTGGCCTTGCCCGCTGCCTTGGCTTTTTCCAAAATGGTCTCGACCACATTACCCTGGTCATCCAAACCAATCACTTCAGAAGCCGCCGACATGCCGGTTGCCAACTGAGTCGCCGAGCACGCCGAGTCTGTTACCAAAGAACCGTTTTTACCGCCCGGGGCATTAAGCGACAAACCAACACGACCGCCGTCGGCAAACTTCTGCATGCCCGTGGTTGTGCTTGCCAATACGCTGTTTGGCGCCCGGCGCGCATATTCCTCAAGCAGGCCGATTTGTTGCGGGCCCATGCCGTCGCCAATCATTAAAATGACGTTTTTAACCGAGGTAACTTCTTCCTGTTCAACCGGTACTTCAACGATCTTTTCAACTTCAACGACACGTTCGACTTCAACTGTTTTTGTGTCCGAATCACAGCCCATTAGCAGTGCCGAAGAAATGGCCGCCGCCAGCATGGTTTTATTTATTTTCATTTTTTTTCCCTGATAATACTATTTTAGTTAGTTGTACAGGGCGGCGATAATGAACGCGCTTTGTTAAAAATAAATGAAACTTTTGTAAAGGTTTAAATTATTGGGACATTAATTTTTATATTTATAAAATAACCATTCCCATATTAGGGATAAAATAAATCAAACCATATTTCTTTCTCTCCCCTAAGCCAAGAGCGCTTTATCTAGACTTTTTTTATCTATTTGCCCAAGGGAGGCTAAACTTGAAAAGCAGCTTAGCGATTTAGTTGATTTATCGGGGTCAATTTCAAGGAGCAAGGCATGAATCGTGTCAGTAATGTAGAGGCGCAACAGAGTAAACCGATCACCGCACGTTCGCCAATTCGAGCACTGTTAACACCACGCTATAAAGATATGGGTGGTTTTTCGGTGCTGCGCTCCCTGCCCACCTCACAGATCACCACCATAGGACCCTGGATTTACTTCGATCACCTAGGACCGGCCACCTTTGCGCCCGGGCAAGGGGTTAATGTGCGCCCTCACCCTCATATTGGCATAGCCACAGTCACCTATATGTTCGACGGCGAGCTGCTGCATAGAGACTCCTTAGGCAGAGTACAAGCGATTCGTCCCGGCGATGTTAACCTAATGATTGCCGGTGCCGGCATAGTACACTCAGAGCGCCAAAGTGAGCAGGAGTGCGCTAAAGCGCACAGTCTTGAGGGCTTACAGTTATGGCTGGTATTGCCAGAAGAGCAAGAGCAAAGCGACCCGGCCTTTTATCATTATCCCGCTGAAGCCTTGCCTATCACCTCGATAGCTGGGGTGCCGGTGCGGGTGATGATGGGCAGCGCCTACGAGGTAAGTTCACCGGTAAAAACCTTTTCCGATACCCTTTACCTTGAAGCCGAATTAGCACCCGGACAAACACTGCCCCTGCCCAATTGCGAGGAGTTAGGCTTGTATGTAGTGCGAGGCCATATTCATTGCGGCGGCACCTCGGTGCCAGCTCAAAGCATGGCGGTGTTCGATTGCTCACCCACGCTGAGCATCCGCGCTCATGAATATTCACGCATCGTCTTAATTGGCGGTGCCTACCTCGGGCCCAGGATCATAGATTGGAACTTTGTATCAAGCAGCCAGACCCTTATCGAACAGGCAAAAGAAAAATGGCGCCAGGGGCGCTTTCCCAAGGTGCCCGGCGATGAGGAAGAATTTATCCCTCTGCCTTAATCAGGAAAGCCAAGTCTATAAGTACATAATCCAGGTCATTACCCTGTTGCGGTAACAGGAGTTATACGGCTTGATAGAAAAAAAGGTCGCCCCGATTGAGACGACCTTTTAAGGAGGGGAACTTACTTGTTACTTCACGCCCTTGCCATTACAGCTATTAACCATTAAATGATCATATGCGGCTTTGGCCTGAACCAAGCCATTACCATACTTATAGTCATAGCCGGCATCGCCCAAATCCTTCGCCGAAACGCTCAAGGCATTACGGATCTCATAGTTATTACAGTGTGGGAAATGACTCCATACCAAGGCCGCGACACCGGACACATGAGGCGTCGCCATTGAGGTACCCGACATCCAGGCATTGCCACCACCGGGGAAGGTGGAATAAGTGTCTACACCAGGAGCTGCAAGCTCAATCTGAGAAGTTCTTTGTGAAAATTCAGCATGTTGCATATCCTTATCCACTGCCGCGACCGACACCACGGAATCGTAAGATGCGGGGTAGCTATGGGTGGCGTTGCCATCATTACCAGCAGCGGCAATGGCCAAGACACCGGCACGCTCTAGTCGTGCAAAAGCACGCGCTTCAACCTTGCTCGAAAAGGCGCCGCCCAAACTCATGCTCACTACCTTAGCACCGGCGTTGGCGCAATCCGCCACCGCGCCGGCAAGATCTGAGGCATAAACAAAACCGCCCTCGTCATCAAACACTCGTACTATGTGTAATTCGGCCATACCCGAGCCTAACACCCCGGTCACACCGCCGTTACCATCAATTGCGGCTATGGTGCCGGCGACATGGGTGCCGTGACCGTGGCCGTCTTCATACCAGGGGCCAGCGCCTTCATCGTCACCGGTCACAGTAGTGCTTGGCAAATCCGGGTGTCCCAAATCATAACCGGTATCGACAACACAGACCTTGATACCGCCGGCATAGTTAAGCTGATCCGCTTGCACCATGGCTAGGCCGTATGGCGCAATATCTTGAAATTCATTGGCGGAAACTGCGCTTGGGATAACCTGGCGCACGGCATCAATTTCGGCGGATTTCATCACCCCCTTTGCCTGTAATTGTTTAAATGTATCGGCATTAACCACAGCCGCCACGGCGTTATCATGATCCAACTGACGTTTTACTTCGCCACCGGCAGCCTCAATGGCGGCGATCAGCTCGGCCTTATTGCCCTGATGATATTCGAATATGACACGAGCCGTTTTGCCCGCCAGCATATCAGTGCCCTCAACCAGCTCGGCTTGCGCCGAAAAAGCAGTGGCTACTAATACAGTGAGTAAAGTTTTATTAAACATCCGTATTCTCCTTATTATTCTGCTTCGTTAGTTTCTGGGCAGCTGTGTTGCTGAATATTACCGTTCACTGTGCCAACATTACCGTAACCCTCATAGGGTCCGTCGATAAGGTTAAACGCGGTAATGGCACCATGGAAATTGCCTTTACCTTCGCCGGTATCAAAGAAACAGACAAAGCCTGTGCCTTCTCCAGGCGCCTGAGGGTTTTTCGATGAGTAGCTAAATTGCGCTTCAAACTGATCCATGCAGTTACATTCCTGCACGCCGTTTTCTAATCCTTCATCGGTCAACGCACAATAACCAAAATTATCTACTTGCGCCTTAAGGCTTACACCACCAACATCTTCGAAATCAATGGCGCTGTGATCGACATAGTTAACGCGACCCTTAACCTCATCGCCGCCGCAATTTTCGGCGTTAAAAGTAAAGACGGCATTCTTATCACCACCGGCCGAAGCCATGGTGCCGCCGCCAGTAAACTTATGCTCACCGATAAAGGTACAGCCGCTCGACAAGGTTGCGGCCAACAACGCCACGCTAAGCAATTTGAGTTTGTTTTGGACCATAACGTCCTCCATTTGTCATTATTTTTAACTTCATTGCATGTTTTTTTATTGCGCACTTGTTCAAACAGTAATGAGAGCCATATAACAACCAAGATGGCACCACTTCCTCACCTGTTGTGAAATTCCAGTGTAAGCAGTTACCAACAATTAACATATAACGCAGATGCGCTAATTGAACGGCTAAATTGACCTAGGCCATTTGACCTAAAATAGCCGTTAAATGCGAAAAAAGTCGTGGTTTTTGAGTAAAAACCAGACTTTATTGCAATTATTGGCACAATGAAAAAGGGGTTAGCTTAGGTGCTGAGCTACAGGTTTACAGCTCAAGGGCATGAGCCAGGCGCTTATATTTCACCGCCGCCTGAGTACGGTTTTCAACATCCAGCTGTTTAAATATGGCACTGGCGTGAACACGAACGGTTTTCTCGGAAATATTCAACTCACGGGCAATTGCCTTGTTGCTTAAACCATCGGCCATTTGCCTTAACACCTTGCCTTGACTGGGGGTCAAAAAGGGTAATACATGGAGTTCATCAGCCTCGGGCAAGACCTGGCGAGAGGCTACTGAATCGACAACAAGGTACTTAGAAATCAAGTCAATAATCACCGAGTCGAATTCGGTTTTAGAGACAAATCCGGCGGCGCCGGCGTTTAAACAGGCGGTGCAGCTGTTAAAGTCATCAAAGCCGCTTATCACTATCACAGGGACATTTGCGTAGTTCTTACATATGTATTCCACTCCCTGAATACCCTCACTGCCGGGCATGGAGAGATCAACAATGGCTAAATCTAGGTGTTGTTCTTTTTGCTCAAAAAGGCGAAAAAGTTGATGGTAACAATGGGCACTTTCAACCTGAATATCGGGCCAAACGTCTTTAATTTTATGTTCAATGGCAAACACAATTAAAGGATGATCATCGGCTATCGCAATACATGCGTTACTCATTTTAAAACCCTCCTTAGCGGCCTTCCCTGCTGGTTTGGCTTAACTGACCCTAGCTGGTGAGCACACCTCTTGTGTGCTTAAGCCAACTTATTACAATGACCCCAATACGGATACAATACCTTGGTCTAGCTTTCCTTTACCTAGGCTAGCCTTACCTAAATCTTCACGCTACAAAATCAGTTAATGCTCATAGCCAACATACAATGTACTTTACAAAGGTACAAGGTGCGCGCGATAGATTCTATTCTCACCGTAACCCAGTTCCGACATCGCCCTGTGTTCCTCATTTCTAATTGCACCGCGCCGCCAAGCAGCTTAACGCCGATGCATTAACTTAAAGCCAACTATACTTTAGTGATTGAACAACTAAGAAACAGCGCCCTATGACTCGCTCAGCCTTTGTTATTCGCCTTATGGTTCTTGGAGTTTGCAGCTTATTCGTTGCCTGTGGTGGCAGTGACGGCGACAGTGCTCCCCCAGTCAAAATATGCACACAGACCAGTCTATATTACTGCCCTGCCTCCGCCTTTAATGACCCTTTTGGTATCGCCCTGACCATAGCCTGGTATACCGGCCAATGCACGAGAGAAGTGTTTTGCGAGGAAGACGGTAACGTGCCCGACGTCGACCCGGATAACGGCATCATTGACGATGACTTTATCAGTAAAAACTGGACGACCCAGTCACTGCAAGAAAGAGAGCCCAATAATGAGTTTGAGCAGGCCACGCCCTTTATTCTCAGGCCCAGTAACGGCGTATTGATCACAGGAGAGCTTGACGCCGCAAGCGATAAAGCCGATATATTCGCCTTTATTATGGATGGTCAAATCACCGTCAGTATCTATTTGTGTTCAACGCCGAGCACCTGTACCCAGCCGTTTTACAATGGCCCCGACCTCTACATCGAGCTCTATAACGCCAATGAGGTGTTATTGGATAGCACAGAAACACCCAATGAACTGGGCCATGTATTTACTGGCCCGCAGTTATTGGATGGTGAGCAATATTTTATCGCCGTGCGTATCAGAGACGCTGCCATGGCTGCGCAAGAATATAAGTTAGTCATCACCGACTAATTTGAATCAAGGCCGTCACACCACGGTTAAGGTGCCACGATACATCTGCATCTGGCAGTGAAATGGATACTCTCCCGGAGCCAGGTCGGACAGCGTAACAGCTGTTAACTTGTCCAACTCCAGTTGCTCGCTGACTCCCAAGCTTGGGATCAGTAACATTTCCGAGCAGGGCGAGTGGTCCTTGCGCAAGAAATTAAGGGTCACAGTCTGATGTGCCGTCACCTGAATCGCCGAAGGAGTATAGACTCCGTCTTTAACCTCTATGGTCAGCGACTGCTCCTGCACCCGGGTTTGGGTCGGTTTGTAGAGCCAAAACCACCAGGCTATCAAGGCGATCAGTGCCAGTCCTAGAATGTTGATGATGATCATGCTTGTTTCTCCTTTGCCTTATGCGCAGTAAATAACCGCAGGCGGTTGGCGTTGCTAACAACCGTGAGGGAAGAAAAGGCCATGGCCGCACCGGCGATCACCGGGCTCAAAAGCATGCCAAAAAATGGATAGAGCACACCGGCGGCAATGGGAATGCCGGCAACATTATAAATAAAGGCACCAAAGAGGTTTTGCTTGATGTTTGTTAGGGTTGCCCTGCTCACGGCAATGGCATCGGCCAGACCATGGAGTGAGCCGCGCATTAGCGTGATATCGGCGCTTTCGATGGCCACATCCGTGCCTGTGCCAATGGCAAAGCCGACATCGGCCAAGGCCAAGGCCGGAGCATCGTTAATGCCATCGCCTGTCATCCCCACCAGCTCACCGCTCTGTTGCAGCTCTTTGACCTTGTTGGCCTTGTCTTCGGGCAGTACCTCGGCAAAAAACTCTTTAATGCCAGCTTTATGTGCCACCGCTGCGGCGGTTTCTTGATTATCACCGGTCAGCATAATGACACGAATGCCATTGTCTTGCAGACGTTCAATGGCGGCAATGGAGTCCTTTTTGATCGGATCGGCCACGGCAATAATGGCGGCCAGTTCACCATCGATAGCAAAAAACATCGGGGTTTTGGCCTGTTTCGCCAAGCCATGGGCGCGTTCGCTAAAATCGACAAGCGTGATGCCCTGTTGTTGCATCAGCTTGGCATTGCCAAAGAACAAGGTTTTATTATCGCAGCGCCCTTCTACTCCCAAACCGGTCAAAGCCTTGAAGGAGTCCACCGCTAACAACTCAACGTCCTGCTCCTTCGCCTTATCCACTATGGCCTGCGCCAGCGGGTGCTCGGAGCCGCTTTCCAGACTCGCCGCCAGTTGCAGTACCTCCTGCTGTTGATGGTTGTCGGCAATCACCAGGTCGGTGACCTGAGGGGTTCCTTCGGTGATGGTGCCGGTTTTATCCAGCACCATGGCGGTGATTTTTGAGGCGGTTTGCAAGGCTTCACCATTACGTATTAGCACCCCCGCTTCGGCGGCCTTGCCCACGCCCACCATGACCGACATGGGCGTTGCCAGCCCCAGGGCACAAGGACAGGCGATGATCAACACGGTAGTGGCGCAGACCATGGCCAGTGCCAGTGCTGGCTCGGGGCCAAAGTTCAACCAGGCCAGAGCCGTCAGTACGGCAATGATCATCACCACGGGCACAAAATAGGTGGCAATAACGTCGGCCAAACGGCCGATGGGCGGCTTGGAGTTTTGCGCCCGTTTAACCATATTGATAATGCGCGCCAGCGCCGTGTCTTTACCCACCCGGGTGGCCCGAAACTGTATCGAACCGGAGGTGTTTATGGTGCCAGCCGCCACTTCGTCGTCTTTAGACTTTTCAACGGGCATGGGCTCACCGGTCAGCATGGACTCATCGATAAAGGTATGGCCTTCACTGACCACACCATCAACGGGAATTTTCTCGCCGGGTTTGACCTTGACCAGATCGTCCAGCAAGACCTGGGCAATATTAATTTGTACTTCTTTATTATCGCGGATCACGGTCGCGGTTTTGGCCTGTAAGCCAATCAAGCGCTTAATGGCCTCGGATGTTTTGCCTCTGGCTTTTAATTCCAGTGCCAGACCGAGGTTAATCAGGCCAATGATCATGGCGGTGGCTTCAAAATACACATGCCGCGCCATGGGGGGAATGGCCTCGGGGATGGCCACCACCACCATGGAGTAAAGCCAGGCGGTGCCCGTGCCCAAGGCAATCAGGGTATCCATATTGGCATTATGGTTTTTAAAACTTTTCCAGGCACCGGTGTAAAAATGCTTACCGGAAAAATACATTACCGCCAGGGTGAGCAGGCCAACGCCTAACCAGGCTGCGCGTTGCATAGATGTGGTGACCGACATATCGCCGCCAAGCAGGCCAAACAGCATTAATGGAACACCCACCGACAAGGCAATCACCGTATCCCTGACCAGCTTTTTATAATAGGCTTTATCGGCAAGTTCTTTTTCACCTAGCAAGTCTTCATCGTTTTGCTCTTGCACCGCCTTGGCGTTATAGCCCGCCGACTCTACGGCGGCAATTAAGGCCTGGGTTGAGGCCGTGCCGGTAACCAACACGCTTCTGTCGGCAAAGTTCATCTGCGCACTTACCACGCCCGGCGTTTTTTTCAGCGCCGCCTCTATTTTACCAACGCAGCTGGCACAGCCGGCTCCTTCGATAAGCAGCTGTTGATTTACGTTCGACTCACTCACTTAGTTCTCCTTATTCGCACCCCAAAACTCACGTTACTAGCAAGTTCCGCTGCTTCCGCTCGTTTTATCGCTATTGTCGATGAAAGTGTAGACCTGTGAGTAGGACCAAGGTCAAACTTAAATCAATTAATTAAAATAAAAGGGTAAGCTTGAGTGCGTTTATTGGCTGGGATTCGCCAGTTAGGTAGAAAAATAGGGCCGCTGTTATAGCTTGTAAGCAAATTACTAAAGCGCCTGATTGCCACCCCTAAGCCCTTGTCTTAAGGTTATAAAAGCGGCTTTATTGCGCTTTAGAAAGACCTATTCGCAGCCTTGTTACCCAGTCGCATCCTTATCAACAACGGCGGTAACATACTGTTTTATCAATTAAATAAGCCATTAACCCAGCCGAATATTGGTCTTTCGCTGCATTTCTTTACTAAACAGCAATAAACAACTATAGCTATAGCCACGTTGAAACATTGCTGGCTGAATGAAGTCTGCCCGACAAACTGACACCAAGTCTGCCTGACAAACTGAAGTGAAATCCGCCGACAAAAGAATCATCCTCAAGGAGATTTTATGTTGATTTCACTGCTGCTCAGGTGTGCCTGCACCTGCTCTCGCCTTTTACTAACCAGTGCCGAAAAAGGCTCAACTAGAAAGACACGTAACCACTTACGCAAACTCAATATAATGGCGAGTGTTACCTTATTACTGGCCTGTTTGTATATTCCCAATTCCTACGCCGCGAGCAGCTGTGGCGGCGATGGCGAGCGCGCCTGCTGTGCCGGTACCTTTGAGGTCTGGCTTGGCCAGGCCTGTGATTACGGCAATGTTGAAGTCGCGGGTTGCTCCGGAGACTGTACCTGCGGCGGGCTAAATCCATTTGGCATTCAGGCATCGGGCACCTGTAAAGCCACCACTTCCTGTGGCGGCGAAGGACAAAGAGCCTGCTGCAATGGCCTGACGGAAACCACCACCTCGGGTGAGCTACGCGCCTGCAACTCAGGGTTAGTTCCCGTCGCTGGCTGCGCCGGTAATTGTTATTGTGGTGGCAGCATAGCCACGGGGCAAGTTGCTCAACACACCTGTGCGCCGGTGACCGAATGCGGCGGTGAAGGACAAAGAGCCTGCTGTGTTGGCGAACCAAATACCAACGGCGCGTGTAATTCTGGTTTAACCGAAATACCCGGATGCTCCGGGGATTGCAGTTGCGGCACGGTTGATCCCGCCGACTGGCTGGGCGGCATTCCCTCGCAATCCAGTGGTACTTGTGCACGTGTCGGCAGTGTCGCCATCGAAGAACCGCAAGCGGGCTGGAGCGCCAGCGAGGAGCCGCGAACCTGTGCCCTGCGCGGCTACGCCGACCTGCATAACCACCTGTTTGCCCATTTAGCCCATGGTGGCAGGACCTTTGCTGGTGAGTCGGCCCCGGTTGATGACTTTGGTCAATTTACCCTGGATGCAAGTAACAGCATTAATTCAGCAATGTCGCAACAGGAAGATCTCGACATCCACGGCACTCACACCATACTCGAGGGCTTGATTAACGGCGATACCGTCGGCGCCGGCACCAAGGACGGCTCGGTCGGTACGGGTGCGCCTCCGTATTTCAATAACTGGCCGACCTGGACCACTACCACCCACCAGCAAATGTACTACCCCTGGGTGGAACGTGCGTTTCGTGGCGGTATGCGCTTGACCACCATGTTGGCGGTCACCAATGAGGCGCTGTGCAAGTCCACCGAAGGCAGCGACTGCGCCAACTCCATGGGTCCCATAGACGCACAAATAGAGGCCGCCTATGATTTCCAACGCTTTATCGATGAAAACTGTGCTGCCGACCCGGCCTCCGGCTTTTGTGCCGGCGAAGCGGGCGCCAAAGAAGGCTGGTTCCGTATCGTCACCAGCCCCTTAGAAGCACGCCAGGTTATAAGTGAAGGCAAGCTCGCCGTGGTGCTGGGCATAGAGGTGGATAACCTCTTTAACTGTAAAGAACAAAATAGCAATCGTCCCGAAGCCAGCTGCCCCAATATGCGCGACAGCAATGGCGAGCTGATGCGCAACGAGCTTGGTGAGCCCATAGACACGGTGACAAAAGCGGTGAATCATTACTTCGACAAGGGCGTACGCCACTTCTTCCCCATTCATAATTTCGATAACGCCTTTGGCGGCGCCGCCACCTGGAACGACATTATCGCCGTCGGTAATGCCTATTCGGAGCAGCGCTGGTGGCATATAGAAGACTGTGGTGTGGGATATGGTGAGTACGGCAGCCGGCTGTCCGGCGGGCCCTTCGACGACCTGTTAAAACGATTAATCGGCGCTATCGGCTTTGACTCCGAGCTGCCCGTGCGCCCCATCTACCCCCTTTACCCCGCGTGCAACCGCTATGGTCTGAACCTCAGCGACACCGACCCAGGTCCGGATAAACGCGGGTTAGGTAGTGAGTTATTTTCGGCGCTGATGGATAAGGGCATGATCATAGATATCGACCATATGTCCCGTAAGTCACTGGACAACACCCTGGCCCTGACGCGCCTGTATGCGGGTGATGAAAATAATCCCTTAGCTTACTATCCCCTGGTGGCCAGCCATGTGCAGTTTTTTGATTTGCACCAGCGTACGTTCGGTGGCAACCAGGGCCGTCATGAGCGCATGCGCACCAAAGAGCAACTCGAAGCCATTCGTGATGGTGGCGGTATGATAGCGGCCATGACCAAGGACGATGTGCAAGACACGGCAATCAAGGGCTATAAGGTCACCTTGCCCTACTCAGAGCCGCTTTTTGGCGTAGCCATCAAGGATAACTGCCGTCATTCTTCCAGAACCTTTGCCCAAGCCTATCAGTATGCGGTGGATGTGATGGGCGGCCCCGTGGCTCTGGGCAGTGATTTTAATGGCGTCGCCGGTCATGTTGGCCCTCGCTTTGGCGCTAATGCCTGCGGCAGTGATATTCCTACCCTGGCACCCAGCGCCGATGTAGAACGCAGCGCCCAACTGCGCGAAAACAATAAACTTATCTACCCCTTTACCCTAGACGGCTATGGTACATTTGATAAGCAACTAAGCGGATTTAAAGCCTTTGACTTCAATGTCGATGGACTGGCCCATGTGGGTCTGCTGCCCGACCTGGTTAAAGACATGGAAAATATCGGTCTTGCCAAACCCTATAACGATGCCTTGTTTGAGTCGGCGGAGCAGTATATTCGCGTGTGGGAGCGTGCCCTGCGCATCACCGCCTTGAAAAACGGTAACCCTTTACCCGAAAGTCCCGCGGCGGAGCTTACCTGCCCTCGCAGCAATTTATGCCAGGGAGATAACAGCGTACCGGCGGGTATTAGTTGTCCGGCACAGGTGGTTAAAGAGTGCACCGGGCCTGATACCGAGGCACAATTTGCCGACCCCAGCGTGAGCGACGGCAGTTGTGGTGTGGCCACCTTCCAAGGTTGTATTCCAGGCTCAGGCTCGCTCTTTAGCGTGGGAGACAATGAGGTAACCTGCGCTGTGATGGACAGTGGCAGGAACACCGAAAGCTGTTTCTTTAACGTGACCATACAGGACACTCAGGAGCCGGAAATTACCGCCCCTGCCGATGTGCTCGCCGTGGAGTGTACCTCGCCCCAAGGTGCCTCCCCAGAACTCGGGCTGGCAAGTGCCGCTGATATCTGCGACCTAGCTCCAGTTATTAGCAACGATGCACTAAATATTATCCCCATTGGCGCCAATACCATCACCTGGACCGCCACCGATGGCAGCGATAACCAGGCCACGGCACCGCAGCTGGTGGAAATAGTCGATACCGTGCCCCCACAGATTAACTGCCCGCAAAACATAGTGGCCGAGTGCAGCGGCAACCGCTCTGCAACCCTGACCCCAGGCGCGGCAACCGGGTCAGATCTCTGTTCAACCACGGTGGCGCTAAGCCAGCCATCAACCCAGTCTTTCCCCATGGGGATCACCGAGCTCACCTACACCGCCACCGATGCTCAGACGCTGACCTCGAGCTGCACCAGTACGGTTAAGGTGGAAGATACGCTGGCACCACAATTCAACGACATCCTGGCCTCACCGCATATCCTCTGGCCGCCAAACCATGAAATGATTGACGTGGTGATCGCCCTTACGGTCAACGATGTCTGCGACAACAGCGTCCCCGTATGCCGCGTCACCGATATAAGCAGCAATGAGAGCAGCGATGGCAAGGGCGATGGCAGTACCGAGCCCGATTGGTCCTGGAATGCCAATCAAACCGGCACTACTTTGAACGTGCAACTGCGCGCCGAGCGAGAAGGCTCAGGCGACGGTCGCACCTACACCATCGACCTGGCCTGCAGCGATCTCAGTGGCAACACCAGTACGGCGCAAACCACAGTCTATGCGCCCAAAAATAACAATTAGTGTTAGAACATAAATTAAAGCCCGCAGCTGCGGGCTTTAATCTAACGGTGCTATACCCTTATTCATCGGCTAACGCGCTCAAGCCGAGTTAAAGCTATCGAAGTGGATAACGTTTTTATCGACGCCCATATTAACCAGGGTGGCTATGGTTTCATCCATCATGGCTTTAGGCCCACACATATAATAGTGCGCGGCTAACAGGGCTTCTTTATTCATATTATTGAACAACACCTGCTGGGCATAGCCGGTGGCGCCTAACCAATCCGGACCTGCTTGCGATAGCACAGGGGTGAAGCGGAAATTATCAAAGCGCTGGCTCAGGGCAAAAAACTCTTCCTGATAGAGCAGGTCTTCTTCATGGCGCGCACCAAAGTAGAAGTGAATTTCCTGCTTGCTATTGTTGGCCAACAGTAGCTCCTTGATGATCCCTCTCAGCGGCGCCATACCAGAGCCTGCGCCGATCACCACAATGGGTGCCTTGGTGTCTTGGTCAACATAGAACTCTTCGAATGGACCCAAAGCATCAACCGTATCACCTGGCGCCATGTTACATAGATAACTGGAACCCGAGCCCGCCGGCACGCCCTGTTGCGGGGCGCGATGATATTTAATGGCAAATACCAGCTCTTCGTCTAACTGGCTCACCGAGGTCAGTGAGTAGTTACGTGAGCAAGCCGCTCTGGGGTACTCGCTATTATCTTCCTCGTCCCAATAGGCTTTGTAATCGCTTGGAATATAGTGCGGCCTTGCCGGTACTTGCCCTTGGGAATAAAGAAACGCATAAAGGCACCGGCTTTATAAGCCAATGGCGGCCCCTGAACTTTAAATCGCAACTCCTTGATATCCGGGGTTACAAACTCACTGCCCACCAGGGTCAGCTCAACCTTTTTGGCATCGGTGACATCGAACAAGGTCATGTCTTGAACATCGTCACTAAAGTGTTGACAGGCTAACCTAAAGCCTTGTGCCAGCTCAGCTTGCGAGAAGTGTTGCTGGTCGGCGGAGGTAGCCTTAGGTGCGGGGTTAATCAACACCTTACAACGCCCACAGGTGCCACCGCCACCGCAGGTAGACGGCAGGGAAATATCATGGCCCGCGAGCCCATCTAACAGATTCGTCGCCGTAGAGAGCTCAAGCTGATCAAGCAACTGCTGTTCATGATCGAATATTTTCACCGACGTTCGCTTCGACAGCAGGGCGACCTTATACTGTCCACGGCGAATAAGATCTAAGGTCCAGATCAGCCCCGACAGCGACAACCACAAGGTAACAAAGGCGAACAGAATAATCTGGATATTGTTAAAGCTGCCCTCATTGCCGTAATCCATAAAGTGCAACATAAAGAAGATATCGGCGAAGCGCTTATGAGCATCGCTATGCCCGACCACGCGGCCCGACCCCGCCTCGATATAGACACTGGTTTGAATATCATCGTTAAAGTTCACCCGCCACGCGGCATTTTTCTGCTTGGGAAAGTCTTCAAGGGGTGGCTGTAGCAGGGTCACCTCTCCGACGCTGCCCGGGCCATTGTAGGATTGCTTGGCAAGTCGCGTGGCAAAGGCTGCATCTATGCTCACCTCATTACCCCGATAGGCGTCAAACAGGCTGTATTCGTTCTCAAAGTACGGGTACAGACCGCGCTTATGGGTAAGCAAATAATAGGGCTGACCGAGCAGTGCAATCTGCTTGAGCGATACACTGGGCTCGGCTTTTTCCAGCACGCTTCTTGGTTCGACCAAGGCCGACGAATCTATCTGCACTTGGTCATGCGCGTGGGCGCGATAGGTATGACCGCCGACCTTATGGTGATCCATCAAGTTAAAATAAAAGCCGCTGCCTAACCACAGCATAAACTGAACCCCCACGACCAGGGAGGTCCATTTGTGTATTGATCGTATCCACTGCATTAGACATCACCTCGTTGTAGTTGATTTTTTTGTTGGAGGTCTTGCGTTAAGGCATGCTCTTCTTCGTTCTTTTTGAACACCCTAAAGTACACCAGCACCATGCCGGCCAGGGCGGCCAAGATGCTAAACAGGGTCACCCAAAACAGCAATTGATTGTCTATTTCACTGTCTTCGTAATCCATCACGTGGAATCTAAACATCCAGTCGAACAAGCGCCACCATTGGTGTCGCTTGGCCAGCACCTCACCGCTTCGGGCGGAAATGTACAGCGCCGGGCTGCCCAGGTTGTCGAAATTCACGCGCCATGCTGGCAGTGCATTGTGCACCCGTCGACTCAACTCAAAGGGCGGGTTGTCGTCTATGTATTCAACACTTTCAACGTCACCGCTGCCGGTGTACTCGGACTTGGCTACCCTCACGGCTTCGTCTTTGCCCAAAGGCGAGAGCAAGACGCCGGTGTTGGCATCCACCAGATAGTGAACATCGTCTTGCACAAAGCGATACACGGGTTTATCCAGGTGCATCCCCAGCGAGAGCTTCTCCAAGCCCGTGTACTGAGCCCTTAACGAGCTCATGGGATAGTTGACCTGCTGCACCGCCACCTTGGTCTGATGGTTGTGAACCAAGGTGTCGCCGTGCACATAATCTATGTCAAAAAACACCATATAGGCCCCGGTAACCGACCAGATCACAAACTGAGAGCCCAAGAACAGCATCAGCCACTTGTGGTATTTTCGGCTGCTTTTTAGCAGGCTAAAGGGCGGTGTTTTGTCTGCCTCAAGGGCGCGAGCGCGCCAAATAAAGTAGACCGCCGGTAAGACCAGCAGGGTCAGCAACACCGCACTGAGCATGCCGCCCACCATGGGCGCGGCAATACGGCTCATCACCTCGGAGCCGGTTCCCGAACCATATAAGATGGGCATTAGGCCGATGATAATGGTGGCAACCGTCATCATTACCGGGCGAATACGCATGCCCGCCCCTTCCATAATGGCCGCTGTCAGCTGTGCTCTATCAAAGGCGATGCGCTGCTCTTTACAGCGTTCTCTGGCCTCCTTATAGGACTGGTTTAAATACACCAGCATAATCACGCCAATTTCAACCGCGACCCCGGCCAGGGCAATAAAGCCGACCCCTACGGCGACGGAGAAGTTAAAGCCCTCAAGGTACATCAACCATAGGCCGCCGATCATCGCCATGGGCAGGGTGATGATAATGATGCCGACTTCAACAAGGGATCTGAAGTTTAAGTAAAGCAGCACCACAATAATGGCCAGGGTGAGTGGCAAGACATAGGTCAGCTTATCTTTCGCTCGCTCCATGTACTCGTATTGTCCGGCCCAGTTGATCGAGTAACCCGCCGGTAAATCCAGGTTGGCAACCAAATGTGCCTTAGCATTTTCAACATAGGTGCCCACATCCACATCGGCGATATCGATAAAGGTCCAGCCATTAATACGGGCATTCTCACTCTTGATACCCGGCGGACCAATCTCGATACGAATATCGGCAACATCGCCAAGGGCAATGCGTTGTCCGTTTGGTGTCACCACAGGTAGGCGAGCAAGCTGCTCCGGCGAGTCACGGTAATCCTGCGGATAACGCAGGTTGACCGGGTAACGCTCCTGGCCTTCGATGGTTTGCGTCACATTCATGCCGCCGATGGCGGTCGAAACCACCTGCTGCACATCTTCAATGTTTAACCCGAAGCGGCTCGCTTTTTCCCGTGAGATATCCACCTTGATATAACGGCCGCCGGCGACGCGCTCGGAGTAAACCGAGGCGGTGCCTTGCACCTGAGGCAAGAGCTGCTCAATTTGCTGACCTATGTCTTGAATGACATCCAATCTCGGTCCCGCGACCTTGATACCCACTGGGGTTTTAATGCCGGTTGCCAGCATATCGATACGGGTTTTAATCGGCATCACCCAGGCGTTGGTTAGGCCGGGGAATTTCACCAATTTATCAAATTCCGCTTTCAGGCTTTCGGTGGTCACGCCTTCGCGCCACTGATCGCGCGGTTTAAGCTGAATAAAGGTTTCAATCATGGTCAGCGGCGCCGGATCCGTCGCCGTTTCCGCTCGCCCAACTTTACCGAACACAGTCTCCACCTCTGGCACGGTGCGGATCAGCCTGTCGGTTTGTTGCAACAACTCCCGGGCCTTACCAATGGAAATACCCGGGTAGGTGGTTGGCATATACATCAAATCCCCTTCATCCAAAGGCGGAATGAACTCACTGCCAATTTTGTCTACCGGGTAGAATCCTACCAGGGTCAAGGCAAGGGCCAGCACCAGGGTGAGTTTCGGGAACTTCATCACCTGCGCCAGCACCGGCTTATAGGTGGCAATCAACAAACGGTTGAGCGGGTTTTTCTTTTCCGAGACCACCTTGCCGCGAATAAAGTAACCCATCAATACCGGCACCAGGGTAATGGCCAAACCGGCAGACGCCGCCATGGCATAGGTTTTGGTATACGCCAGCGGCGCAAACATACGCCCTTCCTGTGCTTCAAGAATAAACACCGGCAGGAAAGACACTGTGATGATCAGCAAGCTAAAGAACAGCGCCGGCCCCACTTCGGAGGCGGCCTTGGCCACGATTTCCCAGCGGTTTTCGTTGGTCAGGGGCGTTTTTTCCATGTGTTTGTGCATGTTTTCTATCATCACGATAGCACCATCGGTCATGGCACCAATGGCAATGGCGATACCGCCCAGGGACATAATATTGGCATTGATCCCCTGCATATACATGATGATAAAGGACACCAAAATGCCCAGCGGCAAGGTAACCACCGCCACGATGGAGGAGCGTAAATGGAACAGGAAGGCCACACAGACCAGTGCCACAATGGCCAGTTCTTCTGCGAGCTTGCTCCAAAGGTTATCAACCGCGCTTTCGATCAGTTTGGAACGGTCATACACGGTGACAATCTCAACCCCTTCCGGCAGCGACGACTTCAAGGATTCGAGCTTTTCTTTGACCCCATCTATGGTTTGTTGAGCGTTTTCACCAAAGCGCATCACCACTACGCCGCCAACCACTTCGCCTTCGCCGTTTAATTCCGCGATACCACGGCGCATTTGCGGCCCCAGGCTGACATTGGCCAGATCACCTATACGCAGCGGCGTACCTTGTTCATTTATACCCAGGGGGATTTTTTCAATGTCACTGACGGACTTAATATAGCCGGTGGCGGTCACCATATACTCGGCTTCGGCCAGCTCGACCACGGAGGCCCCCGTTTCCTTGTTACCGCGCTGCAAGGCCACCTGAATTTGCGCCAGCGGTACGTTGTAGGCACGCAGCTTATCAGGGTCAACCTGCACCTGGTACTGCTTCACCATACCGCCCACGGCCGCCACTTCGGAAACGCCGGGCACGGTTTGCAGCTCATACTTCAAGAACCAATCCTGAATACTGCGCAACTGACTTAAATCATGGTTACCGGTTTTATCCTCCAAGGCATAGATATACACCCAACCCACACCGGTGGCATCCGGGCCCAGTTGCGGTTTGGCCGTCTCCGGCAGGCTAGAAGCCACCTGGCTTAGGTACTCCAGCACCCGCGAGCGTGCCCAATACAAATCGGTGTCATCATCAAAGATGATGTAAACATAGGAGTCACCAAAAAAAGAAAAACCGCGCACCGTTTGTGCACCGGGCACCGACAACATGGCCGTGGTCAGCGGAAAGGTGACCTGATCCTGGACCACCTGAGGCGCCTGCCCTGGGTAGCTGGTTTTAATGATCACCTGCACATCGGAGAGATCCGGAATGGCATCAACCGGGGTGTTCTTCAGCGAGTACAAGCCGCCAAAGGCTATGATCAGGGTGATCAGCAAGACAAAGAAACGATTGCCTACCGACCAGCGAATTATTGATTCAATCATAACTACTTCCCTCTACTTAATGCGCTGAGTGATCAACAGCATCTTGCTGTTGCGTATTATCAGCGAGAGAGATTTCGGTGATGACAAAGTCGTCTCTGATTTCAAAGGTAAACATCACTTCATCGCCTTCGTTAAAAGCAGAGATATCGACATCCTCGGCAAGCATAAAGTCCATGGTCGCCGCCGGGCGGCCCCATTTTTCAATTGGTCCGCGGCTGATGTTCATGATGCGGTTTTGCGCATCAACAAGGTTTATCACCCCCATCACGGTGGCACTGGACACCTCGGGCTCGGTCATGATGTGAATACCGGTTAGCTCATAGCCGCCGTCATCGGTTTTGGTCACTTCAAAATGCAACGTCTGACCCGATTTTAAGGCGTCAATATCCACCGAGTCTGCCACGGTAAAGTCCATGGTCATCTCTGGCCAGTCCCATTCTTTTGCCGGTCCGTGGGTGATGTTCACCATGCGATGACCCGCCATGACACTGTTCACTTCCCCTTCCATCCATACCGATGTAGGCACTTCGTCGTGATACATGCGTTTGAAATCCGAGCTCTTGCTTGATTCCGAGTCAATTAAGAATTGCGCTGAGGTCACCACCACATCGCCCTCTTCAAGACCCGTTAGTATCTCCACCTCGTTCTCGCCCACTCGACCTAGGGTTACCGCGACCGATTTAAACTGGCCGTCACCAAAATCCAGAACGACACGATCTTGCTGTCCGGTTCTGATCACCGATTCTTTTGGCACCACCATGGTATTGCCGGTTTGCTCTGCCTGCAGCGACACCTGCGCGAACATATTCGGCTTAAGCAAATAGCCTGGATTATCAAATTTCAATCGCACCCGCAGGGTACGCGTTTGGCTGTTAAGGGTGGGATAAACATAATCAACCACACCGTGCCATTCTTTACTGGGTAAATAATCCAGTGTCATCGACACCGGCAGGCCTTTTTTAATGACATCGGCATCGCGCTCGAACACCTCCGCCTCAACCCACACCTGATCCAGCTTAGCAATACTCATCAGCGTGGTACCGGGCTGCACATAAAACCCTTCACGCACTTGCAAGCCATCCACAACCCCTTGTTGTGGCGAATAAAAAGTAACGGTTTGGCGCACCTTGCCGGTACGCTCCAGCTCATCAATAAACTCCGAAGACATGTGCAACGCCTTTAAACGCTCTCTGGCTGCAACGGCCAAAGAGCCACTGCTATGCTTTAAGGCGATCAGAAACTCTTCCTGGGCATTGACCAGTTGCGGCGAGTAAAGGGTGTATAACGCCTGCCCCTTATCCACCGGGTTACCGGCGGCTTTGACGTAGAGCTTTTCTATCCAGCCATCAACACGGGGGTGAATATGGATCAGTTCGTCTTCATCATATTGGACATAGCCCACGGTGGAGATATTGGTTTGCATTGTTTTCACTTGCACCGGCGCGGTGCGCACGCCCAAATTATGGATCACGTTCGGAGAGATTTTTACCGCGCCTGGGCCAATATCACTGCCCGACTCTTCTTCCTCGTAAACGGGCACCAGGTCCATCCCCATGGGTGATTTACCAGGCTGATCACGACGATAATTGGAGTCCATGGGCGCCACCCAATAAAGCGGCTTCTTTTCCCCTGAGTCGGCGACTGTTCCGCTAGTGTCAGACTCTTGGCTGTGAAACAAACTCATGCCCCCGACTCCGATCAAGGCACCAATGATCACGGCGATAATCGTTTTGTTGTTAGACGACATTATTCTTCTCCAATTCGGTGTGTATGTATGGACTCGCTGTTGGTTTGCTGTTGTGGTTGGTAGCGAGCCATAAAGTAATTGATTCGGGCAACGGTTTTAAGCAGGTTAACGTCAATATTAAGTGCCGAAATACGGGCATTTAACACGGCGATACGGGCCCGAACGACCTCGGCAAAATCACCATCATCATTGGTGTACGCATTGAGCGATGCATCTGCCTGTTCTTGTGTTTGTTTAAGTAACAGCTCGCCGTAGAGCGCCTTTCTGTCGGACAAGCGCTTTAACTGCTTGAGCTCTTTTTCCACGGCGCTGATCATTTGCTTGAGCAGCAGTAACTTCTCTGTTTTTACCGACTCAGACTCGGCGATTGAGGCGGCCACTTGTTTATCCTGGTTATTCTCGGTGAAAATCGGCAGGTCAAAGGTAACGCCCACAGAGAAAAAGTCGGCGCGACTATCGCCGGAAGGCATATCGCCCCGGTAGCCGTAGCCGGCGTTGACGCCCCATTGAGGCTTATAGCTCTGCTCGGCCAGCTGCACGCCTTTTTCTGACACCTGCTGTTTCACATCTATGGCCATGAGGGCGGGATGATAAGCCAACTCGCCGGCAAGGCGCTGGCGGGAATAATCGGATGCCTTAAACAGTTCGGCATTTAACAGCTGCAGTGTAGGCAACTGGTTTGATACCTCAAAAGCGAAGGTGCTTGGGTTGTCATCGAATGTGATTGCAAACTCATCTTCATGGTAGATATGAAGCCATTCGTTGAGCTGCGCCAACAGGGTATCGAGTTTTTGCTTTTCTACCGTCAACCTGTCTTCGAGTTGCACAATTTCCAGTTCGGCGCGAATAACATCCTGCTGGCGCGTCTTACCAATCACATTGGAGTAGCTAATCATCGCCACCTCGGCAATTTGCTCAAACAGCGCTCTGTCGCCCTTGATAAGCTCTATTGTGCGCTGCGCCAGGTAAGCGTCTAACCACAGCTCTGATACCTTGCTTTGAAGCTGCGCTTTACGGTTCGCGCGTAACAGCGGGTACTGGGTCGACTCGAGCTCAAGCTGGCTTTGTTTTAACTGCAAGCTATCACCGCGAGGGAACATTTGCGTCACGCCGACTTTCACTTGCGTCATCCCCTCTTGCTCAAACTCCCAGGTATCTACCGGCAGGTTCATTAAACCGAGGGAAACCTGAGGGTCGGGCAAAGCACCCGAGGCAATGCTCTTGTTTTCAATGGCTTGCTGTTTTAGGCGATTGCCATGCAACCAAGGGTCATTTTGTTGCGCCATCATGACCGCTTGTTCAAGGGTGAGCGCTTGCTGCGCCGTCGCCGCCTGCGAACTCGCGGCCACGGCGATAGCTAACAGCCAGGTAGCAAGGCTAACAGGATAGCTAGTCATTAGAACTGCTCCTCATAGGTCTTCACATGGGCGTAGACTTTGCTGCTGCCATCTTTGTAGAGGATAAGCACCTGATAGGGCGTAAACCTGTCACCCACTTCCATGCCGGGTGACCCTAGGGGCATGGCGGGAACCGACAGGCCGATGGCATCGGCGTGCTCTTCTTTTAGAAATTGCCGGATAAACTTCGCGGGAACATGGCCCTCAAAAGCAAAACCATCGCGTGAAATGGCACTATGGCAGGAGCGATAATTGGCGGCGATGCCAAGCTTGGTTTTGACCGGGCTGATATCCAGATAGTCTTTGGCATAGGTAATGAACCCCTCACTCTCGATATGGGAGATCCATTTTTTACAGCAACCGCAGGTCGGTGTTTTGTACACCAACAGCTCTAAAACATCATTGCCATTGCTTCGTTCATTGGCATGAACAACACTCGGTAAAAGCAGTACTAACACTGCTACTTTTAAAAACTTTTTAATCATTTTAGCCCCCAGCAAATGCTGGCTTTTCAACACGTTTACACGTGCATTATCACAAAAGTGCTCATCATCTTTGAGCAGATTTTTGACGCATTAACCCTGTGTTAGGCAAAAATGGGGGGGCGAAAAAGAGACGTTTGAATTGCGCTTGGCTGCGCAGAGGTGGCGCTAATGACGGCCTCACTGACGGCAATTACGTCGGCCATAGCGGTAGAGGAATTAACAAGGGTTACCGATGTACAGGCGTTTGTCGGGCAAACACACTGCACCTCACAGCAGTCGTCCATCATAGCTGAATTCATGGCTGTATCGCCATGTTCCATGCCTTGATGATGCTGCATCTGGGTATGTTCGGTCACCATCTTCATGGCTGCATGAGCTTGATGAGCGTCCATAGCCGTTTCACATGTCATCGCAGAATAGGCGAATGCCTGCCCAAGCAGAGCAATCAGCACGGCTGCAATAACTAATATCTGTGAAACCAGTCTAAACATAACACTCTCAAATTGAATAACCTAAAAAGACTAAGCTACTTTTTGCGTAAAGTAAATGCTTTGTAGATAAAGCAACTAGCGAAAGCGTTAGCAAATTCACCGCCAATAAAAAGCCGGTGTGAAGTTTTAATCACACCGGCTTATTTTGGATCGCTTGCTTGTGCGCCCGTGGCCTAACACATATTGTCGGTCGCCGAGCAGAACACACTTAGTGTCTTCTTTGCGGTGCTTTTTGGATCATTTCTTTGCCATTTTCATACACATAGGCGCTCACCCAACGTCCATACAGAAGCTGGTGATTGTTGTCCAGCACGGCTACAAAGGGACGGCCATCGGCATTATTGGTCGCCAGGGCAATTCCCGTGGCGTTTTCCAGCCCCAGAGCACCACTTTCAACTAAACGTAAAAACGCTTCAAGCTCTTCCAGGGTTTCAATAATGTCGTTGTCATTGATCATGCTTATTACTCACTTAAACTCCGATAGGTGTAGATTAACAGGTATAGCCAGGCGAATAAATCAAGCCACCTCCATTACACGAACATCCATTTGGCGCTTACTTGATTTGCCCTGGATAAAATTGGCCTCTTTAATTTTTTCCGAAACAAATCACCGACAATTGGATAAGGGTCAAGGCTAAGTTTTAGGAATTGGTCCCGCTACTCTCCCTGAGTGCAACGCTGCACAATTTGATAACTTATTTGCGAGATTTCAGCGTCACTTAAAGGACAAATTCTCATACTCAAGAGTGTCCTGTGTAATTGTTTATGATTGACAATTGGAAATGGCGGTTTAGTTTTAGCCTCAACCCACCAGCCAGGAAAAGCCAAGACAGGGGTCGTTTGTAAATGCGACAATCCAGTGGCTTTAATTAGCCATTCATTGACCCATTTTGCTTGACGCTGAGCCTGCTCTATAGGCTCTCGCTCCTGCCAAGAAGGAAAATGTAACAAGCCATCTTTATAAAACATGGCATAAGCTTTTTTGCCATTCTCTTCATCGGCAACTCGTTTGTGACGTCCTTTTGTTTCAACTGCAAAAATACCCTGAGGGCCTACTGCAAGGTGGTCAATATTAAAGCCATCAGCTTGAACATCATGAAATACCTGATACCCATTTGCTTGTAGCTTCATTAACTCACTGGCTGATGCTAACTCTGCATCTCGACCTAGTTTGAGTTTAATGAGAGCCTTAAAAAGTCGCCTCACCTTCGCCAAGATATAAATCAAGCCTACGAATGCTACAACGAGTAAAAGTAAGTTTGAGAACGAAGAAAAGTCAAAGTGTCGAAAGCCCACCATTAAAAAAGGTATAGACATGACCCCCGTTAAAGCCCCTGCTAGCCCTAAGGCTTCAGCACCTGTTTCCGCAATCTGTTGATTAAGGTGCTGAGCTGGCATTCGGATTAATTTGCTGCGCTCAATTGGCAATCGATGTTTTTGCTGATGCCTGTGTAGTAATACCCACATAAGTACAGCGACTAGAAATATCCCTCCGGCAACCACAAACGCAGGCAGAATGGAAAGAAGTAAGTTACTCATAAATCCCTTTAATTACATAACGATAGTAATTTTAATTTTGGTGTAAATCTTTTGAAAAACGACAGCTTAGTGCTGGCGGGCGAAGAGGCTAAATATCTTTACTTAGCCAAGTTACCCACTCACAAAAAAGCAGGCCAATTGCAGCCTGCTTTTTTAAAATCAAAATAAACCCTTACGATTCGCGATAGAAAACTTCTACCGTGCCTTTGCTTTTAAGCAGTAGTGGTTGGCCGCGACGGTCAAGCGCCTTAGGTGAGGCTACCTTAATCCAACCTTCGCTGATGCAGTATTCTTCTACGTCGAAACGCTCTTTGCCGTTAAAACGCACGCCAATCTCATGCTGTAGAATTTCTTCGTTGTAGAACTTGCTACGCGGGTTGATAGATAGCATGTCTGGAATGGCCGGTTTTGCATTTGTGTCTGTCATGATGATTTTTCTTAATTTATAAATGTGCCGCTATTGTAGGTAATACCGCAGCAATGCTCAATCATCAGCGCACCAAAACAACCGGCTGATTTATTTGCGCTGGGCAATGAGACATAGGATAGTAACGCAAGCATCCAACTAGGCATTGACACTGTATAGGACCACTATGATCAAAGCACTTCTGGCTTCTGGCCTTGTTTTATCCACCTTACCAGCATTTGCGGCCAACCTTACGGTTGAAGAGCTGCGCATTGAAAAAGCCACCAGCGCCATGCCTCAGGTATTAAGCGCCTTTAGCGCTGATATCAGTCAATTTGAACAGCAGTGGCAAGGCGCCAAAAGCTATGCCGAAGCAAAAAAACGGGTGCAAGCGCACGCCAGCGAACTATGGCAAAGCGCCAAGCAACGCCTTACCAGCAGCGCAAGTTATGAAGATCGCGAGCTCTATTGGGCACGCCTGCACTCCAGCAAAGTAATACGCTCGGTTAAGCCCGCGTTTACGATGAGCGCTGCTGAGCAAGCCGCCTTACTGGCTCTGTTAGAGCACGGCAGCCGTGGCCGCGATGACCTTGAATATACCAAGGGCACAGAGAAAAAGATTCTCCTGACCGGCTTTGATCCCTTCTTGCTCGATAAAAACATCAACCAGAGTAACCCTTCCGGCGTGGCCGCCCTGTTACTCGATGGCCAGGTGATAAGCCACAAGGGCGTGCAAGCGGAAATCAACACAGTGATGATCCCGGTACGCTATGAGGATTTTGACCAGGGTCTGATTGAAGAAATTCTCGCCCCCTATTACGCCCTGAATAACGTTGATATGGTGGTCACCGTGAGCATGGGCCGTAAAGACTTCGACCTTGAGCGCTTTCCCGGCAAACGTCGCAGTGTCACCGCGCCGGATAACGCCAATATCGTCTATGGCGGCACGCAAACGGCACCGAAAATATCCAGCCTCAATGGCCGCCCCTTACCTGGCGATGAGTTTGTGCAATTCAGCCTGCCGGTAGCGCAAATGCAGCAGGCCAAGGGCCCGTACAAGGTTATCGACAACCACAAGGTCACCACACTGGAAAAAACCTTTGAGCCCAAGACCCTGGATGAGCTTAAAAACGCGATTGCGGTTAACGGCGGCGGTGGCGGCTATTTATCGAACGAGATCTCCTATCGCAGTATTCGCCTGCGCAACGAGCTCAATTCCGACATTCCCACCGGGCATATTCACACCCCGCGTATCGCCCAGTTTGAACCTGAAGTGGAGGCAAAAATCGTGGCCCAGATTAAGGCCATGCTGGAGCACAGCCTCACGGCCATTTAGCGCTTGCCTGCGCCAATGGCGAGCAAGAACAATAAAAAAGCGCCTTAGGGCGCTTTTTTATTAGCGTTATGCATCAAGATAATCACTTGAATGCAATCACTTGCGAGTGCGTCTGGCCTGGCAGTCAGGCTCAGGGCTCTAGTGGCGCCAGGGCTTAGTTAGACCAGTGAATATGCTTGATTTTCCACTGTCCGTCTTGTTGCTCCAGCACTATGGTTTCCATGCTCTCATAATCGTATTGCTTATCCTTATAGGTGCCCTTGGTATGGCTGCGTGAAACAGAAACCGCGGTGTTACCAAAAACCTCAACCTGATGTTCCAGTGTTTTTGATTCCATCATTTTCAGGTATTTCATATCGGATAACATATGATGATGCGCATATTCGTCGGCACTGCGCTCTACGCGCCCACCCTCGAAAATAATAATATCATCGGCAAGCTGTGCCTTGGCGAGCGCCTTATCACCGCTTTTAAGGGCCTGCTTAAAGGTAAGCACCGCCTTGGCCGCTGGTGTGTCCAAGCCTTTGAACAGTTTCGCGTCTTTTTCATCGCCACTCTGGGCTTGCACGGCAACGCTGGTCGTTGCCAGTAGGAATAAAAATGCCGCTAGTAATTTCATTATGCTTCTCTTTTTATTGTTTTAGTTAGTAGGGCCTACCACACTGGTTAAGCAAGCGGTTACGGCCAAAATGGCCCCTGCGATGACCATCTCTAGAGTGATGGAGTTAGCTAACGCCGCCCGCCCATCCGGGTTGTTAAGCCGAGGAACGAGTATAAACTTGTGCCTGGCGGCCAGCGCCAATATACACAGCACTAACACTAGCTTAAGCAGTAAGGTTTGTCCGTAACTCGACGCAAACAGTGCCACGGGGCTGCTGAGCAATTGAAGCGCCATATACGCCCCGGCCAAGAGTAAAACACCAACCAATACACTAGCCTGCCGTGAAAAGCGGTTCATCAGGGCTATTAGCCCATCATCATTGAGCACCTCAACGGCATGTTTAAGCGGATACAGGGCCCCAAACCACCAGGCCATCACCACAACATGCACCATTAAAAGCGCTTTTTCTAGCGCCGTTAACTCAGAAACATGCCCGACCAAGGTAAAGGAGTAGGCAAGCATTAATAAGCTGGCAGCAAACAGGCCATGGCGCGCCCATTTAACTAATGTGGCTTTGGCAGAGCAAGCCAATAGCATCACCGCCCCTAAGGCAGCCAGGCAGCCCAGGGCTCTCACCTGGGCCGTTGCACCTATGGATGAATCCCACATAATTTCCAGGATAAAGCTATCGAATGCGCCGCCAATGCCGTCTTCTGCCATGGCACCGGTATTGGCAAAAAACCAAACAACATTGCCGACAAAGGCAAGCAGAACCAGAGATAATGGCAGGCAAATGCCGCTCAATACGCCTGGCCGTAAGGGGTCCTGTTCATGGGCAAATACCTGACCCAAGAAGGCATAGCCGGCAACACCGGCAAAGCCTGCATAAAAGGCCATTTTCGCTAGCACAATGATGGTATTCCAGATAAACACGTCCATCACTGGGTATTAGCCTTGCTTAGTTCACAACAAAGCTAACGCTGCTTTTCATTTTATGGCCGTCTTGGCCAAGAAAAATCATATCAACCTGATAGCTTGAGGGCGCAAGTTCAGGAAGTGCCCAGGAATGCTCAAGGCTCGCTTCCTTAGTGGGCTTAAAACCAAATTTAATGGCCTCACCCTGCGCATTTTTTAGTGATACCTTCACCAGGCGCACTTCTTTGGTAAATGTGAGTGATAACAGCTCGGGAGTTTGCGCTAGCGTGGCCTTATCAGCGGGCACACTGGCTTTCAAATCGACATGGGCAAAGACCGCAGAACTAAACGCAAGCGTGATTACCGCAAGAAAGTGAATTAATGATTTCATTGTTACCTCGATTATTTTTTTATTTATAAGATCACGCCGACAGGCAGACAACTGATACACCGGGCCTGCAGCACCTGTACATCTGCCGACGTCTTATTCGAAATTTATCACATTGCGTTGTTACTTATTGTCTTTATTGCAATGCGTTTTGCAGCCCTATCTAACCAGATATACCCCGGTGTTAAAAGGAATGTGATAAAAAACGGCGAAAAACCAGCGCCGGTTCCTTAATTGAACCACCTAGCCGGGGCCACAGGTATTGCGCTAAGGCTAATAGCGAAAAGGCACATGCCCTACCTTCACCAAGATCACCGTTTCTTCGTTTACGTACGGCGTGTGCTCACTCATATGCGGGCTGCGCAGCCAGGTGCCCTGCGGATAATGACCGAACTCATCGCAAAACTCGCCGCTAAGCACTAAAACCTCTTCACCGCCAAAGTGCTTATGAGGCACAAAGCGCTCGCCCTTGGGCCATTTAACCAGGGCCGTATGTTCATGCTCAAAGGTGTGCAGTGGCATCACTTCAAGGCCACCCTGCCCCGGTTGCCACTGTGTTGCCCGGGTGTTGATGCGCACCGTTTGCGTATCCTTTTCATCAAACTGATTGAGCTTCACAAAGAGCACGCAGCCTTCTTTACTAAAGGGCGCGTGCACACTATTAGGTGGATTACGAATGTAGGTGCCCGCCGGGTAATCGCCATGCTCGTCTGAAAACACCCCCTCAAGTACAAAGATCTCCTCCCCCAGAGGATGAGGATGCGGATTAAAACACGAGCCCGCCTCGTATTTAACTATGCTTGTAGTGTGCCCCGACTCTTTGCCTTCGCGCTCCAATGGCTTGCGCCACACCCCTTTAGCCGGGCTTGCCAGCCAGGGTTGCGATGCCGTTTTAATCGCTAACTTCTGGTCAAAATCCATATTTAACATGCGTGCTCCTGTTTGATGCGCTTCTGCAAGCGCTCAGCTGGTTTTGATAATAAGCAAAGATTACTACACCACCGGCGTTTTGGTTCACCCAAAGGCGGTAAAAGGAGTATCAGGGCAAAGACTATAGTGGCAGTGCGATGCGACCAAGAAATCCCGTTATCTTCCTTTGCCAGCGCGTCATAACTCGGCGGTTATGTGTGAAGACACCTTATGGAAATTTAATAATTTATCCTTGAGCCGTTGTGAGTAAGTAACAAAGTTGGTGAGCGCACCGGCATCTTTTCTATTGGTATCGGCAAGTAACAATAACAGCTTGCGGTGGGCCTGATTAAGATGCAGCTGCAACAACTTGGCCGACTTCTCAATCTCCTCATTATTGGGCTCCTCTAGATGCTCACTGGTTTTTGTAAAAAGATTTAAGGTATCGCTCGATAACTCTCTTACCAGAATCAAAATATCACTTTTCAGCTCGATAAATTGCTCACTCATGATGCGTTTGCTCTCAAACAGATCGGTAATTGAGTCATGGATCTGGAACAGATAATCATAGCGATTAATTTGTATTATCAGCTCTCGCGATTGCTCTTCATCCTTCATCTTGCTTAACAGCGAAGTGAAGTAAGTCATGTACTCTTTTTCGATAAAGTTGACATATTCAATGCGTTTTTGCGCCGTGTCCTGAATGCTCTTGTAGTTTGTTTCTAAGCTTAGGGTGACGAGGTTGTAGTTCTCCTTTAAAAAGTTGAGCAGCTGTTGATTACCCGTTTCAAGCCTGTCCACGATAAGCTGAAACTCTTCGTCTTCTTGATAGGTCGGCAGCTCAAGGCGCTCAAAGTCCATTTTCCCTTCACCCAGCAAAAAGTCGACAAAGCGGGTAAAAGGGGTGACAAAAATAATAAAGATGAGGCTGGCAACCACGTTGAATATAAAGTGAATGTTAGCCAGGGCAATAGCCGGATCCATGGTCACGTCACTTAACTTGTGGCCAAACAATAAAATAACGGGCAAAAACAACAAAACCCCACCCACATTAAACAAGAGGTGACTCAAGGCTGCTTTTTTAGCGGCGATATCCATCCCAAACACGGCGATCATGGCCGTTGCCGTGGTGCCTATATTGGCCCCCATGATGATGGGCACCGCATTCTCAAGGCCCAAAACTCCCTGCTGGGTGAAGATAATAGCCAAACCCGTTGTGACCGAGCTCGACTGCACCATGGCGGTAAAAATACAGCCAACCAAAATCGCTATCAGGGGATTTTGCGGCTGGGTTAAAATCTCGATTAACACCGGATTATTTTGTAATGGCGCCAAGGAAGAAGAGATCAGATTCAGGCTGAAAAACACAAACCCGAAATAGAAGATGGCCTTACCAAAGATAGAAAAACGATTGCGTGTCAGCGATAAGAAAAAGCCGATCATAATAAACACAGGCGCAAACACCGTAAGCTTAAAGGCCACCAGCTGCGCCGTTATTGTGGTGCCCACGTTGGAACCGAAAATAATGCCCACACTGTTTTTGAACGTTAACACCCCCGCGTTAACCAGGCTGATGGTGATCACCGAGGTGGCGGAGCTGGACTGAATTAAAGCGGTAACAATGGCGCCAATAAAGACGCCGAGTATGGGTATGCGCGTCGCCCGGCCAAGGGACTTACGAAAGCGCTCGCCAGAAATGCTTTCAATTTCCCGAGAGAAATTCTGAAGCCCAAAAATAAAAAGAATAATGGCGGTTAATCCGGCCATGGCAATCGTCAGGTTTTCCATTTGCTTATCAAATTTTGAGCAAGGCAGATATAAAAAGCATAGGTTTTAGATGCAGTTAGCGCAATATTGTCCAGCGATCTTGGTTCGTTTTTGGGGTAATAATAATCCCCTCGGCTTACGCACGAAAAACCCATGACCGCAGCGGGGTAAGCCGTCTCATTGTCGCTGCGCTTGCCGCTTCCTATACTAAAAGCACACCCACCCCACTTGTTTAAGGCGTTCTTTTTATGGCTGCCGATATGCTTATCCCCCAGACCATACTCTTTGCTGCCATTGCCTTAGCGCAGCAATCGAGCTGGGAGCGCTTTTCGCTGCAGCAGCTGGCCAGCTCACTCAATTGTGGTTTAAGCGATATACACAGGTACTTTCGCTCCAAGGACGATATCGCCGAGGCCCTATTCGATGGCGCCGATAGGGCCATGCTCGCCTACGCCGACAGCGAGGCCGCTAAAGTAGGCTCGGAGCAAGAGCGCACCCTCAATTGCATCATGAGTTGGTTTCATTATCTGGCCCCCTACAAGGCCGTGGTGCGCGATATTATGCGTTATAAACTGGAGCCCGGGCACTTTCACCTGCAGGCCCATGGTGTGACCCGCGTCAGCCGCACCGTGCAGTGGTTCAGAGAAGCGGCGGCGCGCCCGCAGCAGGGGTTGGCTAAGGTGGCCGACGAGATTGCGCTCACCAGCGCCTACCTGAGCAGCTTTTATTTCTTTTTAAGCGATAACAGTGCCGATAATGCCAAAACCAGAGCCCTGTTAGGGGGCTTGCTTAAGCGCATTCATGCCGGTCATGGCTTTTTCTCCCGCCCGAAGCGAGCAACCTAGCCTTGGATGCCCTCACCCATGTATTAATTGGCGCCCTTGTCGCCCAGTTGCCCGCAGCTAAACCTTCATCGGCAGGTGCAGACACCAGCACAAAGACCGACTGGGAACTCAGGGCCGCGATCGGCGCCGCGGTGGCCCTCTTTCCCGATTGTGACTACCTGCTGTTTTGGCTCAGCCCGCTGGACTTTCTGGCCTATTGGCACCGGGCCGAAACTCACTCCCTGCTGCTCTCCCCCGTATGGGCGGCGCTGATAAGCTATCTCTTGTGTAAATTGCTGCGCCTGGCAAACGCCGCACTGGTCTTTAAGATCTGCTGGCTTGCGATCATTTCGCACCTAGTTGCAGACACCCTAACCGTGTACGGCACCCGCTGGTTTGCCCCCTTGTCAGACGCGCAATTCAGCTGGGACCTCTTGTTTATCATCGATCCCTACTTCACCTTGAGCGTGATACTGGCCGCATTGCTGATGTATATTTGCCGAAAAAAAATGTGGCATAACAAGCGCTTTCGCCTGGCGGCATTGGGCCCGCCTTTACTCTATCTTGCGGCGGTACTCGGCATAAAACTCACTTTAACGGCGCATATACAGCAGCAGACACTTGCTCCCGCAGCGGCGATGCGCTTGCTGCCACAGCCTTTTTCACCCCTTTATTGGCAGGTGTTGAGCGAAGACGAGGAACACATTTATCAGGCCTATAGTAAGTTCACAACAGACCCGCTGGCGGACGGCCTGTCCCACGCCGCTGGCGTAAAGGGCTTTGCCGAGGCCTATACCGAGACGGGCACTTTACAATGGCGCAGCTACACACAGCCAGCGCACTCCGACCCAATTATTCGCCAGGCGTGGCAACACCCAGACTTCAAGGCCTTTAGAGACTTTGCCGAGTACCCGGTGGTGTTAGCAAAAGAGACATCGGCAGAGCAAGGCTGCGTGTGGTTCAGCGACCTGCGCTATCACTGGCCCGGCATCCAGCCCTATTTTCGCTATGCCATGTGCCAGACCCGCGAAGGCCAATGGCAACTTAAGCGCGGCCGGTATTTTAGTGAACATAATGAAGAGGTTAACTAGCAAGTGTCCTACGTATTGAACTCACACATCTGTGTGACAACGTGGAATTGAGGTTTGTAGGTCGGTCTTTTAGGCCGACAACAAAGCACTGTAAGTTAGACTTTGCCGTCATGGATAACAGTTTATAGGTCGGTCTTTGCCGCCATGGATGGCGGTAGTAGAGCAATGTAGGAGCACATTGCCGATAAGGCCGACAACAAAGGGGAGGATTTCTCCAGCGCGAATTTAAACAGAAAATCAACTAATACACCTGTGTGACGAAGTGGAGATTAGAGTGATTGTGGGTTCGGCTAAGCGCAAGACCTAACCAAACTTCTATGCCTAGGAAATCTGGGTTTGCTTACTCTTCCTCTTCATCGGCGTCAAGGATCAGCTCTTGCATCTGTTGCGGGGTAAAGACAAAGAAGTACAGGTTTTCGATAGATGAAAGGGTTTTACCTTCCAGAGATTGATAGTCTGCGGCATCCGTGTCGAGCCAGTAGCCGGCGAGCACGCCTTCTTTAATAGGGAAATACACACTCTCACTGGTGGTCACCGCGCCGACCGAGTTAAACACATAATCGCCATAATGTTTGTTGACCGTGTCGACCAGCTCACTTTGCTGCTGCTTGCGTTGGCCCAGTTGTGAAAATAAATCTGATTCTTGCATACGCCTCTTCTTAAATTCGCCGCTACATCCATTTGCTAAGCTGGCCCGGTATTGATACCAGCCTTATGCGGATAAAATGATGACAATTAAAATGAATATAACACGGTAACTGAACAGGGGTAGTCCTGTTGGCTAAATAACGAGATCTAAGTTTGAAAACTACGGGCAAATGAGCTGATACAGCGGACTCTTAGGGCTAGATTCTTAGTGGCTGTGGGATTGGCTTGGCTCAGATGCAAAAAGCAAGACTTGGCGCCATTAGTTGGTACATAATGGCTGAGATTTTCCTCTATTCAACAATAACAAACATGGACAGCCGATAATGACCCCAGAAAAGGAAGCGGAGTCACTCACAAACGAAGAACTACTCACACAACTTCGCGAGTTGGATTTAGAGAGTGATTTATATCTCATTTATTACGATGAACTAAGAAGACGAAACGTCATTGAGGATGGCAAAGGTTCTATCTACTGGTTCTTTGTTTTATTCCCAGCCATACCCATATTTGGGTTGTATTTCGACCTATTCCGTTTTGGAGAAGAAAGGGTAATACCAAAAGAGATAGCCAACATCTGGCTGATTTCAATGCTCTTTTTATGGGGTGTTGGAACCGTTAAGTACACTTTTGACATTAATCTCTATGAGAAATACGAAAAAGAAAACAGCAAAAATAAACCCTGAATATCCTCTGCAATGCCATTAAATATTTATACGCTGTGCTTAAAAGCCGAGATCGAAAGTGCGAATTAAAACGGGAAATGAGCTGAAACAGCGGAGCTATTTGGTGAGATTTACAGTACCTGTGGGCTTGGGTTGGGTATGCACAATGCAAGACCTGACCTCATTGGCTGCTAAAAATAAGTAATTAATTTTTGGGGGGCTAGATTCTATCTTTTACGGTGGGGTCTTATCACTTTCCTTTTTCGGCTGGTAACTTACCTTCTTTACTAAAGATAAAAAATACAACTTGGATTGAGGCTATGACTAAAAGCCCAATTACAAATCCACTGAAGGTAAATCTACTCCATTCTATTATTG
The DNA here is from genome assembly GCF_002964545.1 of Pseudoalteromonas sp. T1lg10. NCBI lineage: Bacteria > Pseudomonadati > Pseudomonadota > Gammaproteobacteria > Alteromonadales > Pseudoalteromonadaceae > Pseudoalteromonas > Pseudoalteromonas sp. T1lg10. The sequence continues at coordinate 44,899 of NZ_PQBV01000042.1, read as the reverse complement.
AAAAAATTACCAGAAGTGCAGCATAAAATAACCTCTCAATCACTGACTTGATGACGAAGACAGAAATTAGCGCGACTGCCAACAATGCCAAAGCTAATACTTTGAGCGCTTGTAATTTTTCTTTCCTTTCTTCTATTTTAACTTTAATCATCTCTTCTTTTTTCGAATACATCTCCTCTATATAACTCTTAATCTCCTTCTTTGAAGAAAAGTTTTGGGATTCAAGGGACATACCTATTTCTTCATCTGTCACTCTTAACTCATTAGGAGGTCTTTCGAGATTTTGGAGAGCAACGAAACCAAATAGCAACACAACTGACACAATAAAAAGCTTCATCATTATCAACCTATCAAGCAGGGATTGTTGGCTTGGGTTGGGCCAAATGCAAAAAGCAAGATCTGACCCCATTGGTGCAAATGTCTGTAAGTTAAACAAAACTATAAGGGGTTGCTGAGATAAAACCAAATGGATTGAGTTCAGGCGTATATGCAATAAAGAACGGGTAAGATCTTGTCGTGGTGGCAGATGCGAGATACCTCTTAAGGTAGATGCCTTGTTAGTTTGTCTAATGCATTCTGCATTCCATAGCGCTCTGGGCCCAGTTATAATTACGCTTTATTACCCTAACTCCTTATCTCGAACTTCCATGAAAAAGCTCTCCAAAGTCCAGCTAAAACAACAAGCACTGGTGCTCAACGTTGCCGATGCACTCGAACAACAAGCGCGCGCAGAAATACCCGGCATGTTGCAATGCTGGTTTGATGTCCAATACCACTTGTTCCCCGGCTCCCTGCTCCTATGTTTTCAATTCGAAAATGACCAAGCACTAAAGGCCGCCGAACCTCACCTACTCAAATGGCAAAAACGCTTAAGCGCCGCCATGCTGAAAAAAGGCGTGATCCTAAAAGATATGCGTAAGCACTTAACCTTTACCCTGAAAGGGCCAGAGGATTGAGATAGAAGATAAAAGAGGCCAGGTGAATTTAATGGACTGCCCAAGGCAAGACCTGCCCCCTTTATTTCCTTCTAGAGTGGGTGTCTGTGTTATTTTTTCCTCTCATGTAAATTCCCTTTAATTTATCTCTAGTTGTTTATTTACCATACACTGTGATTCGAGAGTCTTGAGGAGGTTTGTAAAAGCTAATGTTTTTATAGCCTTCGCTCTCTAGCAACTTAACAAGAGGCTCCAGTTCCTGGAGTTGGTCTGTGCCTGTGGTCGCATCATAAAAACACCCAGAAATTTCAGATTCAAAAGAGCGCGCTCCTTCAACCGAGTCATCGAACACCACATAGTGTTCATCAAAATATTCTGGCTCCCAGATTTGTTGTTTGGCGTATGTCTTCTTTTTCCAGTTCTCCAAACAAGCGACTTGATCTTTTGTCGCAATAAACACTTTCTGGTCTTTAGGTTCGAACGTTCCCTTGAGCAACACTGCAACCAATACGAGGTTGAGTACAACTGAGGCTATAAGCTTCTTGTCCATCGTTTATCACTCTATTTATAAATGAATATATCGCCGTTTGTTTTCTTTGGTATCCGCAACTACCGATGCGACATGTTCATCGGCTCTGTCGCCACGTAGGTTAGAATCGATTAAGTGTTCCCAAGGCAAGAGAATGAGGGATTTTATGAGTGAAATATACGCCAAAATAAAACAAACAGCCCCACCAAAACCTAATGCGACAGTCAGAAAAAACTCGATGTAGACATTATCTACAATATCCATTGATGCAAACTGCATAAAAATCACCCCGACAACACCAAGAGTGAAGTAGGCTATAAACAAGAAGGACAAAAAAGCATTACGTTTCAGTGAGCTATCGAACTTCCCACGCCATTTAAAAGAATCTTTCTCGTAATCGATATCTATAAATTCGATTTTCTTTCCATACTCTTGAAGGTGGCGGAATGCACCCGGCGTCCAAATGAACCATTCAATTTCTTTATTGGTAAGATCAGCGCGTGTGAATAAGCGCAAGATAACTAAGATTTCTGCCAAGTTAGTGCTCGCGTCTCTACCGCAGAGCTTTTGTAACTGCTGGTATAACTCAACTCTTTTGTAGCTTTGCGAACTATGACCCAAGTAGACACGACTAATAACACCTACGATTGAAGCGATACCTACTAAGATAACGACGACTTTGCCGATAAAGACTACTGATGCTTCCATTCTTAATGATTAATTCCATGTGCAAATGCATATCCCTAAACTACCCCAACTGCTGGACAATACAAAATGCAAGACCTAACCCCGGTCGTATACCCTTAAGAAAATATCATGAACTCAAGTATAAGATTACTCTGAATGACGCGCTGAGAATGAACCAAAAAAAAGCTGCCGTAACCAATGCTTGTACCATCTTTATATCAGTGACTACATCATTAGTAAGAATGCTATTTTTGTGTTGATAAACCAATAGCTTCTTCGCAATACTTCTTTCAAAGCAATCTTTGCACTGTTGTTCTGATGTCAGAGCTTCCCAATCTAGAACATGTGTAACAGATACTGCTAAGGCTTTATGAGACCACCTGAGTGCCCGAGCTAAAAGCACCATAGCCATGACTAAAAAAGATAGGCTAAAGCAATACATAACTCCTTGGCTTATCGAAGATATTTCATCAAATTTGTCAATAAATAGTGGTGTAATAGATAGTAATACAGCTACAAATGCAGCTGAAGACGCTTGATACACCCCAGCTTTACTATCCACCAATGCACGCCGCTGTTGCTCTTGATCATATAAACGTCTTACCTCATCCAATATGATGGTTGGCGAGTTAGGACTTTTATCTATAGATTCGCGAATCTGATTAGCCTTCTCTTGAAAATTAACGCCAGGGCTGGTATCAGTTTGCAATGTGGGCCAGAACCAATCAGGATTTATCATTGAACTTACTTATTTTAATTAATTCATCGACGATCGAAGAGGATATGGGTAATCCCGTTTGATTTTCGATCCATGCCCATTGACCGTTAGGGTTAATTTCTAGGAACCAAAATTTGCCGTGATTGTCGCAAATCAAATCTATTGCACCAAACCTTAAGTTCATGATTTGAACTAACCTAACGCACAAGTTCTCGATATCCTCGGGAATTTTAATATGTTGGTGAACTAACCCCAAGTCGCCCCCTTTTCTCCAATCTACTTGGGTTACCTCTGAGCCCTGCGACCAAATAGCAACTGGAAATACTTTTCGACCAACAACGGTAACTCTGACATCGTATTTCTTTTTAATTTCTTGCTGAAAAATAGAAGGAGAAAAAGAAATAGCTTTCTTCTGTCCCGTATTTACCTTTGGTACTCTGCTAGTAAAAACAACACGCTCGGAATCACCTTCGATCAAAGCTTGGCGCAATGGTTTTATAATAAGGTTTTCGTTAGTCGTTTTAGAAATAACATCATCTACGTCGTTACTTATTATACCCAAAGGTATACTAAAACCGATTCTCTTCGCTATTACCAACTGCATTGGCTTATCTTCAGCTAGTGCAATATTTACGGGTGAGCTAAACCACTTCCCCTCTAATCTTCCGTAAATACTCTTTAAAAAAGCCAACCACTCTAACTGAAGAAAATTAATATATTCTTGTTTTAATGAACCAGACTCAATTTCTGGTGCTAATGGCCTCCGAAGGTATGCCGAAGTTACGTCTTCTCCCCGTAGTCCACCAACTTTCCAATCCGCCATAGACTCGTAACCAATAGTACATTCACTGCTCGGTAATGTTTCTGTATTTAAGCGGTAATAGCTGACGCCCCTATTCTTAAGCTCCCTAACAATATAATCAGTTGTCAAATCTTGTTGGTTTGTTACTAAAAGTATCATATGGATGCGAATATATCTGAGGAGTCATCCGACTCGTGGCTTACATCAGTCTTAGTAACTAAACTTTTTAATGCAAATAAGTCTAAACTTTGATCATCACTTTCAGAATTAACCTTAGTCTTTGTCAAAAGATCCAAGTCATAAGACTGATCATCACTCTCAACCTGAGCATGCGTTTTAGTCATTAATTGAGATACTTCATTTGTAAATACGTCTATCAGAGGCTGCCCTGATTTTTTATCCACCCACATGTCTTGCTGATTACAATAATTGCCAAAAACTGAACTATCAGGACTGGAGGTTCTTTCACATGAGAAATTTAAAATAAAAGGCATTTCACTAACTTGGTGCATAAGTTACATCCCTGTAGAGTGTGTAATCTAATATCAAGTTTATATATATCTTACCTTCGCACATAAAAACAAGGTGTTGTAACGACATCTCAGCATTATTTAAATAAAGAAACGCTATTTAAAAACGATTTCAAAATTTTTTGGATAGTACTACTTTTAAATAAAATCAAATTCCCAAAGTGGGTTCAAGTCTTGCATTTTGCATTCTTTCAGCAGCTCAGAGACACAGTCAAGCATGAGACTTTCAGCACCCTACCCCCCGTTTAAATTCGCGCTGGAGAAATCAGCTTTTGTTGTGGAGCGTGCTGGTGTCAGCGAGGCACGACGCCGAGCTAGATTTACCAGCACAGGGATGTGCTGTTAAATCGTGTCAGCAACTAAGCGGAGCGTTTAACAAAAGATATGAGTTCGGAAGCATTAGCGAATTACGGGTGTCCTAGGAGATCCAAGAGGGCGACGAGTGACCGAAGCATCGCTTCGCAGCGCTCGGAGGTGGAGGCATGGCTGAAAGCGGAAACAAGAGAGTGAATAGTTTCACTCTCGCCGCTTGAAGGTGACGAGCTCTGTGAGGAACGGGGACGCCGACAGGAACACGGCTTCATGATCACAACTATCGAAGTTGGAAACTAGGCTAAATTTTAAATCAAAAGCTTAGCTTGATAGCACATGCAAATGAAGTTGGAAACTTTAATCAAAATTGGATGTTGAAACGCAGTTCGACGAGGCATTGATGTTGGAAACTGCAAACTTTCATCAAATACAATCCACTTCTGAAAAAGTCATTCCATAAGTTGAAGAGTTCAAATCAGCTTTATAAAACTTAACCTTGTGGTCATTAATTACTTTTCGCACAAGCTTTATATCTTCATCACTCACTTTACAACCAAAATACACAGCTTTTAGAGGAGCTGGCCATGTATAAAGCCTATCACCAACATCAACTATGTGTCTCCACTCTTCCTCATATTCCCAATGCTTTGATTTCGCATTGAGAATTCTCTTCTTAGCGGATAGCTTCTCCTCTTTACCTAAGAGAGAGCTAGGGCTTAGTCTTGGATGATTATCTGTGTAAAATACAGGCTGAGTTTCTTTGTCATCAGCCAATTGGCAACCATTTATTCTTTCAAACTCTAAGCACATACCATTATGTTCATCAGCATAATGAGACCACATCAATAGGTTTTTATTACTCGTTGCTAAAGATAAAATACCCAATTCTTCTATTTCTTCCCTAAATTTATCTAAGAGCGGTTGGAGTGAAACTTTCTTACTCACATTTGCGTCAGACATATCACTTTCGAACTTATCTTCAATTTTTTTAGTGTCTGTCTCATATACATAAGAATGCATCCTGCCATCCACATAAAATCTGGTGTCAAATGGATCATTGAACCTAGCAGGTTTGGAGTACCAAAGCATACCTTGAGCTAAAGCGTTCAACTGATTTTTCCCGATAGGGTAATACTTATAAAGGTATTTGACTTCTGAGCTTTTCATACGTTTCAAACTCTATAACCCATTAATTTTCAACATATAATCTAGCTATTTTCTCAAGTAAAGAACTTTTACTTACTTCATTTATACGAAGAATATCCTCTGTGAATGAACTAAAGAATATGTGTGTAATGGGTTGTTTCAATGCACTTAACAACTTCCCACCAGCGTTGAAGGTAAGTAAATTGTATACTCTATTTTGCTTGGCAATATCTTGATTAGGTCTTTGAATTGGAGCAACAAAATAGAAAAGATCAGGCCCTACGTCCTGCAAGTACACATGGTGGTACTGCTTTCTCTCTTTAGGTAACAGGTAGTATGGTAAAACAGACACATCGACACCACTTTGTCTATTAACAACAAGTTCATCACTGTCAGATATAGAAATAGTATCAACTGCACTATTACCGATTATTTGAGGCACCCTAATTGTGCTGTAAGAAGTAAGCAATACAGCCCTATCTTTATCATAAAGATAGAAGCTATCATCATGTATCTGTCTATCACCAAAATAAGGACATTCGAGTGCCAATCTTTTTTCGGATTTAATTAGCTGATTACCTTCAATAACTAACCTCTTACTACTTATATTTACGTCCACAACTGAAGCAAAGAAGTTATTTTTCTTCGCTTTTAACTTTCTAATGTATACCAGCTGTAAATTGGCATCTGGTAAATCTATTTCATCAAACGCGCGGTGGATGAAAACATTTCTTTTTAGCCAAATTTCAGAATTTATTCGATTGAGTTTGTGTGGTGAAATAGCGTAGCTGACTTCCGAACCTCTAGGTTTTACTTCTTTATCTGTTTCAGCAAAGTTTAGCCCCTGTATTACTTTGACAGATTGAGACTCGAATCGAGCAATTTTTAGCTGCGTGTAATAATCAAGGTCTTCTCTCTGGTGTATAGGCGTATTCCTGTATGCGTCCCAAAAGCCCGTAAATACCTTTCCTTCAACACCTTTTCTTTGGATACTTGAGCTTCCATCACTTGCGTTTAGAACGATATAGTTATGCTCTTCCTTTAGCGATTCAAAAGGGATAGGAGCCTGAACTATTGATACATTGCTTGATTCAAATTCTGAGTACAACTGGGATAACGCTTTATCCTTTTTTGCAACATCAAAATCATCACCAAGATTATCGATAATAACGATGTCAGAAGTGCATACTTTATCTGCTGAAATAAAGTTATCAGTTACATGTGTTGCGCTGAAATGCCTAACAGAAAACTCTATGTCTAACCGATTTAGTATCCCCTGAAGAATATCTGAGAGTAGGTTTTGTGCGTAGTTTATTGAAGCAGCAAAGGCATCTCCAAATGACATAAACTTACGTTTAGAATATTTTGTAGCGCTAACTTCTCTACTAGCAATGTATTTCGAATCTTTAGTTTTAAATAATGCCTTAGTATCATCTAGATCCACAGTGATTGCTTCTAACCTATTTACCCTAAATACCTTCTTTACCAAGTTAAAGCAAAGCTCTTGGGATGGTGAAAAGTATAGCTCTGGCTTTAACGCCTCTAGATATGTAGTCCCATCTTTTTTCTCTCGTCCAGACCTATGAACACTTAAGTAGAGCTCTGAATTGAAGTAAGTAGGAGAGAACTCATACTTTTCCTTCGCCTGCTCAAGAAACTCTGTTTTTAAGTGTAACCCTAACAGTCCCGAAACTAACCTGTCCTTCTTTTGCTTGTTTAGTAAACTAATTTCATCAATTAGTAACTCATGATTTGGTTTTTCATGAGTCAAATAGAAGAAATAAACTTCTATAGCCCCTTCATTGAAAAACTTTACCCATTCATAGTGCGGATTGATTTCATTTGAGAGCTGTAACTCTTTTCTGATTGATGCTTTGATTTCCCTATGAATTTTCTGTTCAAACTCGACAAAGCCTTCGCCTTCTTTGACAAATAATTTGGATTTGCACCCGATATAAAGGTCTTCATGTAACGAGTGAAAAAGCGCTTTAACTATGTCGTCTGTCTGTCCCTTAATATCCAAAATATTTGTTGTTGCTATTGGCATATTTTGAGCGGGATTTGTACAATCAAAACTCATTAAAACTTTCCTTGTAGTAAATTTGATAAAACAGAGTTTAAAGCAACTCTCTGATTTAACTGGCTTCCTTCATAGTAGGATGTGAGTTCACCATCACTGTTTCTTCGTTGCTTTGGTTTATAGCTAGACTCTTCTTTAAAAAGGTTTAGGTAAAACAGCTTTTTCAAATGACTAACTTCTTGCTCATGATTCAACGCATTGTTTTCTAAGCGGCCATTCAAATATATGAAATTAAGCTCAGAATACTTACTTCCCACATAATCAGATACTGTCTTTATTTTTGTTAAAGCCTTATGGTGAGTTCCCTTTGACAAAACAGCTTTATCAAGCGTCGATGACCAATTTTTTACGTCAATACAGAGTAACCGGTCATCAATCTCCACATAAAAATCGAAAAGCTCGTACGAACGAATTCCAATTTTTTCTACTACTTCTTCAGTGGTTAAAGCTTTAATCTCAAACTTATCCAATAGCATTTTGAAGAGGTACTCTCCGACATTGCCTTTAAGCATGCGAATAAACTTAGGATGAGGCACATTAGTTTTAAATGCTTCTGATGATAACCGAGCACTTTCTCGTACTAGCGTTGTAACATAATTATCAGTTTTGTAATCCATTTTACTGGTGTAATCCAACGAAACCATTTTGTCTGGACGATACAAACGGTCACCATGGGTGATATCAGTCAAGATCTCTGGTGCATTATCCCTATAACAAAGCTTAAGACTCTCATTGATGTGTTCAAAGTTTATGTAGAGTTTTTCGATTGAAGCAGCTACCAATTTATCGTTTTTAGCAATTTCAGTTAACCTTAACTCTTTCAAATACTTTTCTGGATCGTTTACTGATTCAATACCCCGTAATAGGTCATTAAAACGCAGTGCGTTCTTATCCCCCTTACGAGCATCTTCGATTATCTGAGGGACTACTTCATCAAAAAATTCATCAAGTAACTCTCCTGATGATTGAACACCTTGCTCAAAAGCTTCTCTTTCAGCATCAGTGTTGAAGCCAACCTTGGCGCTTCTGCTTTCACACTCTGCTTTAAACCGTTGGTTTAGCAAAGACATGCTCTCAAAGAAAATTTCATTTCTAGGATCTTTCGATAGTCGAGAAAACTGAACCGCTGCCGAATCCGCAATATCAGATGGCAAAAATATCTCAGAAGTCATATTTGCATCTTTTCTTTCGACGCGACCTATTGCTTGCATAATTACTTTGAGTAATTCCAGTTCATGCTCATAATTTAAGAATCGATAGTCCTTTCCATGCACTAAATTTATTTCAAATTCGCTTAATGCCTTTTCTTCAGAAGTATCCGAAATCCGCTTCATAATCGATAGGCAATTTGCCAGCGAATAAAGGGTTTTGTCACCTGTCGCACTGTCTTTAATCACCTGACTCCAAAAAGGCGAGTTGATTAGTACAAGCCTCTCAAAATCAACTTCAAAGTTAACGCTTAAGTGGTCAACATATTCAACAAAGTAATTTAGACCCGTACCCGCGCCTCTATAAGTCGACATAAACGCGAGTTTTAAGTTGTTTGAATTAACTTTAACGAAGCTTCGAACATCAACTTCCTTATTGAGCTCAGCATTAAACAACACCGTTTGAACAACAGGCCTATTGGAAAAAGGTGTGAACTGAAAAATACGCCCTTTCTTATCTAAGTCTCTGAAGCCATTCGGTTTAGCCGTTTTACCAGTCTTAATGGCCATAACATACTTTCTTAGCGCGTTAAGAAAGTTACCGGATAGTGATAATGAAAGTGTGTGCTTTCCGTCAAAGGCAGAAAGTAACCACGCAGCTAACTGACGCTTAAACTCCAATCTCTTGTACTTGTCATCTTGTTTATAGGTGTAGTCAGATAACTTTTTGTACCAAGCATCAAAAGTACTTTTGAACTCATCAATCAGCTCTTCACCACAAATGAATTCACTTAGCTCATCAAACACTTCAAATTTTACTTTTCTCAACTCGGCTCTTGTCTCGCGCAGGTTTACTAATGTTTCTTTAGAGTCCAAATTTCGGGTAATTAGCTCAATCCCCAAGTTTCTTGTTCCATCATTACAATACTTTCTCAAGAAAGGTTGGTTGTATTGTCCGACAATATTTTTATTTATACCGCTTGTCGCACTAAGTGCAATTACAGAGTTTGTCGTGTTGTGCAGCATACGAAGTAACGAAACTTCTGGCTGCTCTTTGATTAGGCTTAGAGAAAAGTTTACATAGGTAAGTTTCTCCAGGGAGGGATCTCTAAACTCTAAAAGTTTCTGAGGGATTAAAGAAAAAACAGTTTTTGGATGAAAATAGGTATAAAAGTGATCTATCTTAATTTCACTCCTTTCGTCTGGACGATCAAACATACTCTCTACTTCAGATGCGACCGTTCTAGCTTTTTTCATAAATTTATAAAGCGGATAATTTTGACTACTATCACCACCTTGCTTTAAAGATTTCACAAATTCTGAAGATGACTTAAATTCGCTCGCTGCGGCAGCTAAAACCGCCATTGTAACTTGATAAACATCATGTAGTGATAGTGTTCTGTCTTCCAAATCAGTAGTGTAGTAAAGCTGACATGTACCTGTACCATGAGCAAGCCTGACTCTAATTCGCTTCAAACCGTCTTCATTAAAGTACCTTTTTGGAGTGAAACAAAATGCATTCCTAGTTAAATTTATGATTTGCTCAGCATCTCCGTGCCGTATTTGGACAAAATCAATATTTCCGGAAAAGGTTGCCAACACAGTTTTTAAATTAAGGTCATTTGATAATTCACAATGCTCGCTAAGGTTCCTTCTGATCTTCTCGACAAAAGCAAGCTTGTCTTCATAAAATGGCGTAAACTGAATATCCGCTTCAATAGTTTCAGTTACTTGCATATATATCCGATATACACCTGCAAACACATGTGCAAGTTGGATTTCAGGTGTAATCAATGTGGTCGTAGCAGAGTCTGAAAAGAGTTTATGAGCTTCATGAACCTCATCAATTATGACTGTAAAACTAATACCATTCTCTCTAAAGTAGTTAGATGCGTCGGCTTCGAAAAAGTCATTCTTTAAGAATTCGATTCTTTGTTCATGCTTATCCGATAAGTGCATACCAGTTCTTATATTAGAGTCTGTTAAGTGTTTTTTTCCACCAACAATGCAGTCAAACGGCATCGATTTAAAAGAAAATAACCCTTGAGGATTTTTTTGTGGCAGTCGAATATTCAGGTCAAACTTATTCGTGGTAGCGAGCATTATGCATGGTTTTACCATAGCTATAGCGAAAGGAATACAATGTTTTACTATCTCAGCTCTAAGGACATCGAGGTCAGTTTTAGACTCAAATAAAGTGATAAGATCCGCCGCTTTAGCGTTATAATTTAAGCAGGATAGCGATAAATCGAACAGGGTTTTTTCCATATTTCGACGTTGCTCGGTCAACTGTGCTTTCAAATCACTTATTATCTCTGCATTGTCAGCTTCATACGTCTTCACTTCTGTATTAATCCGGTTCTGCAATGAATCTACCGTTCTCAATGACTGAGCAAGCCTTGTCAGATCCTTTTCAAGCCATTTATATTTTTTACGTTTTCTAACCCATGAATTGTAAAGATCATGGTTTTTTCGCTTCTCACCATTTTGGGATGCGACCCAACTCTCAAACTCTAAGTCTGTTAAGTCGAGCATAGCTAGAAATGCAACAAACTCGATACCTGCGTTTTGTGCCTTTTGAACTAACCCTTTATCAAAATCAAACTGAGACTTTTGAGGACTTACAAACACAAGGTTTGTGAATGGGCCAGAGCTTGTTGGATTGGGCCCATACTCAATATATTCAGAGATAACACCATATGACTTACCAAAGCCTGTACCATCATTGGATTGCACCAAACAAGGTTTGCGATGATTAGTCATTTGGTACAGCTTTGAAGCCTCTGAACGATATTTGTTGATCGAATTCTTTAGCTCTTCGTTTGGTTTTAAGTAATCAACAGTCTCAATAACAGACTCACCCTCTTCTAAGTAGGCTCTATCTGAAAATTCATAACCTTTTCCATCCGTATAACTGAGCAATCCAGCTTTAAACAACTCACAAATTATATTTAGCTCGCTGATTGCAAATTTTTCACCTAAAAGCTCAAAACTCTTTTCCAAAGGAGTTCTATTTTTAAGCAGCTTTGTAAGCTCTAGCTCAAGTTCATCCAAAGTTTTTGTGGGCAACTTGTCAAATAAAGGCTGTATAGAGAAATCTTCAAAAGTCGTCTTACTATCTCTTCTGTAAAAAATACCTGTTTTATAGCTAGTCCTTTTATCAATGGTGAAAAAACCCATCTTTGCCAGCATAAACAATACAGCCTTTGGCTCATCACCAAACCTCTGAGCAAGTTCAACTATAACCGGGTTCTCTTCGGTGATTTCCTCTAAAGAGAGCAACTGAGGGTCGTAAGACCTTGCGATTTCATACAATCGCTCTTTACTATCATTTGTCCACTTCATAAGTCCTCCCACTGAAAACTCTTTAGCTGTCTGTTATCACAAAGCATTATTTTGCTGCGCTATCATGCCTTAAAGCACTCTGTATACATACTAACCAGAATCATTTGATTTGCAAGAGTGTATTTATACAGTTTATAATGATGCTAGGAATCAAATTGAGGATCTCATTGTGAATAAACTTGAACTCGTGGACTTTTTGTTAATGTTTACAGGGAAAGTAAATCGAAATGAGTTGATGGAAATTGCAGACATTTCTATTGCTACAGCAACCAGAACACTGACGCAATACAGAGAAACGTATGCAGATAACATCGAATATAACATTGGAAAGAAGCGATACGATGCCACTAGGCAATTCAGCCCAGCTTTTACTCATAATTGCATAAGCGCACTTAAAGCAATGGCCTATGGCCAACGCTTAGAGCCCACAAAACTGCTAACTACAATAGGACCAGACTCAATCGCTTCTATTGATGTGAGTCTAAATACAGATTTGGTATCCAAAATATGTAGGGCTATATACGCTGGGCACGCCTTGAAAGCTGCCTACGTATCGTCAACAGAAAATTACAAAAACCGAGAGCGACTTATTCTCCCAACTGCCATCTTTGAAAGCAGAAATAATTGGTATGTAAGAGCATGTGACTTAAGCGATAACACTACTTATAAAAACTTTAAGTTAATACGATTTAATGATGCAAAAACAGCTGAATTCAATAAAGAAGTACCTGATGACATTGAATGGCGAAGTAAGGTCACTTTAACCATTGGACCCCACATCAAACATCCAAACCCAGAAGCGTTAAAACTCGATCTCGGTTTGCTCGACAAACCAGTTGTCAATCTCATTGTGTCTGAAGCCTTAGCTGGGTTTGTTTTAGCTGAGCTTGGGGTAGACTCATCAGCCAATTCAATTTTAAACCCATTTCACTTTCAATACTGCTTATTGAACAGGTATGAATTAGAAAACTTAAATTCCCTAATACTGGCCCCAGGGTTTAACGAAAAATAAACAAGCACATGATTTACTGATAGTTAATGTATTAATCGACACAGAACTTGAAGGTTCGAGCACTACTAGAAATCGTCGGGTGATCTTCACTCAAATGACTGGACACACAATAATGCTTTTTTCCACTGTAGTGTCGTGTTTATGTCATTAATAATGGAAAAAAGCACTATTGAGAAATCGTAGGTTCCAACTCATTGAAGATGACCATATCAGCGGGAGATTTTTTATAAACTTCTTTTCGACGAGTAATTTCGGCTACTAGTTACTAATTTTTAAGACTAGCTTTCAGTTGGACTCGGCTTAAAAGTTGCCGCAAGCTCTTCATTGCTAACATTAAAAAGACGTAGTGCCGCACGAGTAGAAGATGGCGATTCAATACGAGCAAACAACTCTTCAAATTGCATTGCATCTCTGCGCTTTTCAAGTTGTTCTATCAAAGCAGGCTCACCATACTGATAAACATCCGGAATATTGAGGTTGATGACTTTGTCTAAGAAGCGCTGACCAGTATATTGCTCGATACGGCGCACATGTTCGTCTTCCATAACAAACACAACATCAGACCATTCGAGCAGCTCTTCACTGCATAATGTTGTACTGTTTCGCTTGCACTCTTTCTCGCTCAAACCCGCTGAGCGATAGACGCGTAGTGGGTCTTTCACAGCAAAGTGGTCTTCAGCTGTCTTGCTGCGATTTAAATTCGATGTACATAAAAATAAGATATTCATTTTATGAATTCCTCTATCAGACTCTAGGCTCGCTTAGCCGCTTTTTGGAATAAACGCTGTGTCTCATCAAATAATGATGCGACATCTTGTTCTTTGAGCCAAAACGGAAGCATTAAATGTACAGTCGGAATTTGTGTTTCAGGGCATATCTCAACATGAAGCACCTCCACTTCGCCGCCTTCAACCATGCCGGACAGTGTCCGAAGTAATCGATTCATTATGAACACGAACTTATCGTCCACCAGCAAAGGGGTGTAAATGAGTACATTCGGTGAGTGTTCACGAAGGTGCTGTTCAAGTGCAGTCGCATACATATGAGCCCCTTAGAGCGATAAAAAACCTTCTATATAGAATGAGACAAAAAGTGGGAAAAATCTCGGAAGTGTCACTTAAATCTCGGAAGTGTCACTTAAATCTCGGAAGTGTCACTAAAATTTCGCAAAAAAATTGTTTAATGGTCTCGACGAACAAAAAACAAAATGATTAAACGCTCAAAAAACGACGCTATCGCAACCTAATTAGTTCAAGTCTGTAAAATCCCCCCTTAACAGAGTTGAATAGCAGTAAAATCAGAGGAGAAAACCCATTAAACATAACCACGCATTATGAGCTATCCCCCCTTTTTGATAGGTTAAGAGAAAATTAGCCGCGAACAGTCCATTTTCGATAGTTTTCTGTATTTCCAATTTCACTCTTAAAAACCGAAGAAGCGAATACTCTACAAACAGAAAGCACATGCAACAGGTCTCATATAACACATTGATTTATAAACCAATTACCAAAATTCACAGTTTTCCTGTCAAGCACTTTTTCTACCATTTTGGTTACAAAACAAGCAAACGAACAACCTAAATCAATGACTTAGCAAATTCATGCTTGCAATTTTTTTTGAAATCATTAGTCTCTTATTTGGAGACAATAAAACATGTTTTTGGTGAGAGATAGGCATTAAAAACCTATTAATTAGCTGTTTGAGTTGCTTGTATCTTACTTAACTGGCTTTCTTCGCAACGCAGTTGCGGAATAACAAGATTAATTGATAACAATAAATAACTGTCTACCAATTTTAAAAAATTACTCTTTTGAAGTCCCGCGAGCCAAAATCTGCTGAGCCAACCCAAAAGCCAACGGAACCTTTTCACGATAGCGCCTTAGCCAACTGTGACCACCCACAGCTCTATCGATTGCAGACAACGAAGTAAACTTACCTTGCAGCGCTTCAAGCTGATCACACAACACCAAGTCTCGTACAGCCCAATTTATGCCTTGAGGCTTACCTGGTGACTTCGCTTCAGGAAGCTGAGCGTATAACCATGCTTTGTCGTGTTTATAGAGCCACATATATGCATTACACTGATGTTTAATCACATTGCGTGATGCATCAGGAAACCGCCTCATAAAGTTTATCAGCGATGTTCGATTGCTTAGTTTCCGCTGCTGCATCAGTAGATGATGACGCCATGCGGATAAACCTGCATGCGACTGAATAACTTGCTCTACGGCTCCAATTGACAATCCTAACTGCTGCGCAATGTCCTGCCGATGCTGCCCTACAAAGGCTTTACGCCATATGCACCGTTCCATCTGTGGAGTGATGCGTTTGCGACGTCTTTCAATCGTAATTTGATGTCGAAGGGCCACTCCTTTCACATAACCTACGCTGCATTTTAGCTGTGCGGCACACTGGCGAAGTGAACAGTGTTGCTTGAGCAGTTGAAGCACCTTGCGCTCTTCGGGCACTGTATGCGTTTTCTGATGCGGTATGACGACCGACTTACTTTTCTGTCCAGCAAAGAATTGCTCAGGTGAGTCAGTCAGGTACGCCATTAGTAATACATGACGAATATAATGAGTTGGTGCATCTTGATGCACTAACCGGGGTACAAAATGAAATGTAGACAGCTCTGGAGGCAGCACTTTGCCTTGAACATCAAAAAGAGTGAGCCAAGTACGCTGTAATTCTTTTTTTAGCTGTTTCCAGCGTATTCGCCCACCAGCAGTGATAAAACCTTTCGCATCTAACCACGCAATGTACCGCTCGGACATACTTCCTAGTGGGGTAAATTGGCTTAATAACGCATGTAATTCGACGATGTAGCGACTTAACTTGAGCGCATTGGACTCGACTTCAAGATTGAGCGTATTGTCTACAAAGGGCAATTCGTAAGCATGGTTTAGCGCCCCTTCACCGGCTTCAACGGTAGACAGTACTCTCGCATGCACAGGACAAACAGAAACCCCATGAAGTTGATGCATGGTGTGCCAATACGCCAGCCCATACCGCGCTTTATCTTCTTCCATACAAGCACAGCAGCACTTCAACACATAGCCAAAGCTCAACTTGCTAGCAGCCATTCTGGCTTGCTCGTAGACTGTTGATGCATTGTTTTGCACTTCACTGTTTGCCAATGCGAGTCGCTTTTCTTTATCGCTCAATCCAAAAGCGACGAGAGGATGGGCTGATGCTTCAAGGCGAAGGTGCTCAACAGTGCTGTCTGCCAATAGCGCCAGTGATGATAAATGCCCCGGTAACAGGGCATTGATACGGACAGATTCGCGTCCGAATAAAGTTTGGTTCGTCACTTTCCACGAACCGTAGGGAGACAGTAAATGGGCTCTCGCTGCCAAGCTATACCCACATTCACCGGGTAAAAGCCTGAGCTTATCCATGCGTTGCCAGCTCAGGGTACGTTACTGCAATAAAGTCTTCTAAAAGCAAATACACCAAAGGATGTGGATGAGCGGCTACTGAACTTATTTGCGTTAAGTGCGGACTTAGCATCATTGGGTGACATAAAACCCCTCTGTGCAGTTTAAGATTACGAAACCAAGCGCTGAGCTCGTACTCACTAAAGTATGACAAGAAGCGTTTTTGCCATACCCCCAATAATCGCCGCTCCGCCACACTGTTTCGCTCAAGTGTCGATACCTCAGCCAACTCCCGAACACGCTTAACTAACACTAACCGCCTATCACGCATAATAGGACTATGAGCTAGCCGTAGACTCGCCGCTTCAATTCGCTTCATCGTATCTGTCATCGCGATAGGTGCAGCTTCAAGCCAGGCTCCGCAATCAGGACAAGTATTTCCCTTTGGAGGAAATGCTTGTTCATTCAATCGATGTTGTCGCCAACCACATGCCTGACAACTATCAATTAATGCTTCATCATGCTTGTGACAATAAAATACGCCAGCCAACTGATGGTTTCGATGAAAGTACGCCAAACCATAATGAGCTTCGTTTTCACCCACACACATCGGGCACCAACGCCAGCGTGCAACATGCGTTGACTCTCCTCCTCTTACAACTTGGTTAGGCTCCTTTGCTTTTTCCCACACTAAATCTTGTGGTAAAAATGCTCGAAAATAATTCACCAAACTATGTTCAGCATGAAATTCACTATCTTCAAGCTTACCCATGGCATTAAGTGCTTCGTTTTCTAATGCGCCGAAAGCCTGATGAGGTGACACACTGCGCACAGCAAGTCGCATTAGCGGCTCGTCAGGAACTAAACACGTAATGCGTTCAAGATAATGCCAGCGAGCCGGGGCAGATTGACAATCTTCCCCAGGCAATATTGTTCGCCAATGAGTCATCAGTCTTCCCCTAACATCGATAAAAAGTTATCAGGGGACATCTTGTCACTTTCTTGGCTCGCATCCACTTCATACGCCGTTCGAGGTGGCTTGTGAGGTATCACCTGCACTTTACCTCTTAGCAGCTTTGCGTTATCTCGCTCATATTCCTGCATCATCTGCTTCGCTTTGCTCTCGACAGCTTTAAGCTTTTCGACATCATGATGGGCATTCTTAGGATTAACCATCTCAAGTAAACGCATGGGTTTTAAGTCTTCATATGCTTTGTAATCAGAACGAACACGCATGCTGTGTAATGCCGCAATGGGACCGGACAAAGGCGAAAACTGTTTGAGGAATACATGCTCTAACGCGGATGCAGTCAGAGTTTGTTTGGAAGCTTCAAAATAGCTTAAAAAGCGCAATGTTGCTTGAACTACCGATACGGCAATAGCAGGAATGCCCGCAGTTAAATCATGCAGTTTATAGCGAAGCGCTCCATCACTGTCTCTGGCGGCTGAGAATCGAACAGAATTGAATAATGCATGACAAAGGTTTTTCCAGAATCCTGATTCGACATCACAGCTAGCCAAATTAAGTGAACCGGCACGAAGTGTACGCCGTGTAATAGTCATCTCTTTAGCAAAAAGCTCTAGCGCACTGAAGGTGCCGACAAAAATTGTCGATACACCTAAAGTATTCACCAATTCTTCCACAAACTTCATCGACGTTTTTTCATTGGTGCCGATCTTGAAATCACTTGAGCTAGGCGCAAAGTTTTGTGCTTCATCTATGATTAAAGCGCCGATATGATGCTTAACAACCGCTTTACGCACCGTTTGGATCAGTTCATATACGCTACTATTACGCTGCTTATACGCATATTGCTCACCCGTTGCTTCATCAATCGCGTCTAATATGGCTGTTAAAAACGCTTTCTGACCGACTCGATCATGATGTTCAACGTATACATACGTTATCTGCGTCAATGGACACGGTTTCATTGTGCCATCCGACATAGAATAGGCCGTGTGTTCAATCTTTTGCTCAATCTGCTCCAGCGCTTGCTTGACCATGCTGGACTTACCGCGCCCGCTCAAACCGGATATCAAGAAGGTATAGCTGTTCTCAAGCAAGTTTAAACGCCTGATATTTAATGACTTAAGCGGTGCATCTTTATCGGCTTCAATGGCCGCTAAAATACCTTGCCAGTCATCATTGAGAGGGTTGCGCCCGAGGTAAGACACTTCAATACCGAGCCGAATCGCCTCATAAATCTCAACCATCTCATCTTGCACAACGTGCAAACTAAACAAGTTAAGAATACTAGAGCGAGTGTAATAGCCATGAAGTTCCTCTGGGACACCGGTCAAATCTAATCCATCAACAAATGATACTCCGCACTGTGTATGAATCTGCTGTTTAGCGAGAGGAAAGCCTAACCCTTCGACAAGCGGGTTGCCACGGTGCATCGGATTGGGATGACGAATATAGTTAGCTTTAGCCATGAGTCACCTCCACAGCGTTCGGATTACCAAACATGTCTGATGAAGAACTGACTAAATCATTTTGCGCAATATCTTTAACGGCACCTTGCATGCCTTTTTCAATATCTTGTCGATACTGATGATGCTGTCTATCAGCCTCGATTTTCCGATTATCTTTGATATCAGACACAATACCTTTAGCCTGCGATTTTTGATGCTGATTAGTACGCGTTTTAGCCATTCTCTCTAAGGTGCGTAAGTCAGATCTTAAAATCACTGAACTAATCCGAGATTGTTCCTCTGCGACAGCAAGCTGAGACTTTAAGATCACCATCCGATGATGTATTTGTTCCCAGACCATGTTTTTATAAGCTTCACTGCGCTCTGTAAGCTCAAGTTGATATACTGTCTTAGTTTCTTCGTCTTTGTACCAGATATGATTCGTCGAGCTCTCTGAGTAACGAATTGAGATAGACTGACGACCAAAATTTTTAGAATGCTCTAAAAGCGGCAAACGCTCAAAATCAGTAGACGAATAATACAACCCCTTGAAATACACGCCTTGGCTTCGCACACTGACTTTTGCCTCCGGCAACAAACCGAACAACAATTGCTCCCGGGGCAACTTTGCAGGTGCAATGACGCAGTTGCTTAAGCTGTAATTCCAAGCATCGCGAGGGGCAAATGCCACACCGTCGCGCTCCATTTCGAAGGTACGATTATTAATACGTGTAGAATGATTATTAGCGTGAAGAACACACTTAATGATTGCGCGAGTTAACTCATCGCTAGTCAAAACATTGTTGCGGCTAGGATGTTGTTCATCAAATTTATTAATCTTGATGACTTTACCGTGCTCAAGCGGAGAAAATGCTTTCTTTTGAATAATATCGAAACTTTTCTCTACAGTGCCTTTACACACTCCCATGTGATACGCATTTAAATTGACCACTTCTATGCCAATTTTACCTTTGAGCAAGGCCTCCATATTCTTATCACTGTTTTCTGTACCACGGTCTGCCGTTAACTCACGCGGAGGATGGCAACACGGCCAATCCTCGGAGCTGATTTTGACTCCGAACTGTTTGCAAAATTCGACTTTATCAGAACATGCATTGAGTAAAGCGTGACAGGCCCCTGTCCAGTCAGGGCCATGAAAAGCGATGTGCATGCCAACGATCATACTGGTCACAACATCGACCACTAAATACAGAACCGGTCTACCAATTGACATTAACTCATTCGAAAACTCATAGCGCACATAGACATCTAATATTGTGCTATCAATTTCATAGCGACTTGTTGCACCGCGCAATCCGTGCTTCGCACTTCCCGTTCTCGCTTTGTGATCTCGTGTATAGTTTTTCTCACCGACACGCTTTCTTAACCACGTCAATTTAGACACAATTTTATTAATTTGACGTTTGAACGCCCTTGACGAAATCACGTGATTATTGCCAAGGGGAACACGCAATTCTTCTATCATCTCATCAATCGTTGCCCCTTTTGGTCGAATTGATACGCTGCCGTAACGATAGATATAGTCTTCATATAAGTCTTCAAGTACGACTTCCTTGCGATTGCGTAAGTGCGAACGTGCAAACTGTTCAATATCCTCAACGTCTTTTTGCGTGACATGACGATAAGCAGTTCCGTTAACCGTTTTTGGACCGGGTTTGGATGAAAGATCGTGCAGCCCATCCTCATTCAATATTGGAGAGTCAGGGAGAGAAAAGTTTTGACCGCAATAGTAATAATTCGGGAGTAAGGCATTTTTTATCCCACCATCCCGAAAATAGCGATTTAACATGCTAGTGACATATTTCTTACTGCGCTGAGAAAGCTCAATCAGCTCTTGCAATAATCCCTTAGGATCACCAAATAGATAACGATGCAACTTTTCAGGATCCTTCACAAGAGGCTTAATTGTCGACCAGGCGGCATCTCGCATCTCCAGAGGGTCTTTCACTTCATCATTAGCTGCATTTTTCTTGAGTAATTTGAGCTTTTTAGCTAAAAGCTTTTGTTTGAAATAGCTGTCATCTTCGAACAAAATATCGGGTATATTCGGAGGTAACAACACCCACTCTTCACGTTTTACTTTCTGCTCAAAATATTTAATATTTATTGTAAATGGTCGACGAGGTCTGTTACAACTCAAGTCAGAGACAGCAATTTCGTCTTTTTCTTCCGCTACGATGCGGTATTTCACTTCGGGGTGCTTCGGATTAACGGAAGCAATAATCTGATTAACAAACATAGTCCACCTCCTTCGCTACCGCTGGTAACGGGCGGTTTAGATTAATCTCAGTCGTCCAGTCAAAATGCAGCACACGCTCATAAGCGAGCATCTGAAAAATGCTTTGGATCTGATGTAATGGCAGATTGATATCACTTGCAGTGCGTTCAAGATTATTGCGCACTGTAGCTGTGGGATAGTTTTCGAAATTAAGCGTTAAGTGACAAAGCACAGCGGATTTCAAGTCATCACTAATATCAATATCATAAGGAGAGTCATAACATTCGCGAAAATAACGCAGATTGCTTGTTACTGATTTATCAAATGACTTCTCGGTCAACTGTGTCCACGAAATATTATTTTGTAAGCAGTAGATTCGCTCTATTTCCGCTTTAGCGTTTGTCCGCGCTACAGCTTGCGGACTGGTAATGTTTTTATCTAACGCATCAGAGTATTTGAAATTATAAGCATGTCGGCTTTTGTCGGAGTGAATCACTAAATAATCCAGCGTCATCGTTTTCGCTGGACGATGACCATTGAAATTTACCGCTTCTTGATACGAAGATGGGTGCACGATATTAAGCTCTGTAGCCACTTGCATTGTATCTGCTATGGGAAGCGGGAATTGTTCTAAGATATTTTTCACTCGTTTGTTTGCTTCAAAGTGAAAAAATGCCTGAAGTTCTCCACGGCTCAGAAAGTGATGAGCGCGTTTGGTTTTGTGACTGTATATGATCTGCCCTTGCCCGATCGTGTGAGACTGCCTGACAGTAATCCAAGGGCGATATCCCTCTTTTTTGACTTTTGCATAATATCGAGCAATGCGACTTCGCTCTTTATCTGTGATGATAGGTTGAGTAACTTTTTTCATCTAGATTTCCTCTTTGAATAGTAAAAAAAGAGGAAGATAGTCGAACGTTCAAATTACATCAACACACATAATATACTGATAATTAAAGGATTTTATTAGTAGGCACTAATAATTTAAAGTGGTCAATTTTTGAGCTTTTGTAAAATCAAAGACTTGAAAAACAATTATTAGCAGCCGCTTATAATTAAATATATTATGTATATAACCAAAAAGAATAATATATTATGAAAGAGTATATTAACGCTGCAATTTAATAAGAAAAGTACCGTGTAAGAACCAAGCCCCATCGCAAATTTAACTTTTTACCGCAATTCCATTGTAGACAAATTACTGAACTAGCCTGAGTAGAAGTTGCCGCATACTCAACCTTTGCTGGGTTTCATTTTGTGGTAGATATTTCATTACAATGATAGGTTGGTCATGTATTTAATGACCGCACAAGGCTATTTAGGATTATATTTGTTTTGAAGGGAGTAGAGCTCTTGAAAAGCTTAAATTATCACACCACTATTGATCACTTTTACTGATTCAAATTTTGCATTATTTATCTTTATTTGATATAAAAAATCAATCAAAACATATAAAAAACAAGGATCAAAGTAACCTAATTTAGAGCCTTGGAAAAAGAGGAAATAAAATGGAATTTATTATTGGGTTATTTGTAATTTATTTGATTTATAAATTATTTAAAGGTAACAGTAAAGCTTCTGCACACAATCCTCCCCCAAAAAGAACTCCCCAACCTTTTTCTGAAAAAACAAAAGTCCCTAAAAGTAGAACCTCATCCCCCAGTATTGCTGTAGGCTCTTCCAGCATAAGTGTATCCAGTTCGTCTAATCATGCTTATTTAGACGATGATGATGACTTTGCTACTTTTACTATTCATACAAGCTTTGGCCGAGAGCCAGAAAAAACAACGAACAAACAAAAAGGTCGATGGATAAGTGTAGATGAACAACTTTCTGTTAATGGAAGACAGTTAACGAAAGGCTTTTTCTACTTTGGTGGAGTAATGAATTCACTAGATGGGTACGGTATAGAGCCATCTCTAGTGGATGATAAACGCCCGGCTTCAAGTCCCTCGGTAGATTCAGAAATATACACTGATGAATCCTTAGGGTACTGGCCAACTTACGCATCCTTATCTAAAGGCTGTAGAGGCGCTTACCTAGATTGGCTCGCCTCTGATCGCTCAAACCCCAATACGCCAATTGGTTATGTCTTCATCTATTTCTACGGGTTTGAGAGAAGAGTCATCGAAAACAAATCAAATAATCAAATATCTAATGAAGAGTACATAGCAATATTTGAAGAAGTGTTGCGTCTCAATAGCGTTTTTAACGCAAATCGTTCGTTCAGAGGATACTCTGCTAATTTCCTCGAACTAATGGCACTTCAAAGACCCGCCTTATTTGAAGATAGACTGTCAGATATACCAGAAACTAATAATGCATTGTCATTCAAAGTAAAACTTGCAACAACTATAGCCAATGGCAACCCTGTAACAGCTCCCTTAGCTTTAGAGTGGCTAAAAAATACATTCGAGTATTCCCTAAAAACTCCCGCCCGTAGATGTGAAGAAGAGTTTAGCCAGCTTTTCCAAATTAGATTTTCTGAAAAGTTTGGCGAAGGAATTTCCGTAAAACCCAATAAAACTAAACTGCGACTTTCATACCATGCGGCAAGTAATGGTGTGCATGGGGTTGATTTGGAGTTGGGTGACTTACCTGATCCAAGTATTCTCAAAAGCCCAATTAAAAAGCTCATTCCTATTGCCGAACAATGTACAGAAGAATTGAGCAGCTATAGCCGTTACTTAGGAAAAGCTGATACCTCAAGGAGTGACATTGCAGCGTTGATGTTATTACCTAAAGAACTGGCAAACGAAGCAAATTCACCAGTTATAGAAACATTTAAGTCTTGGGCAAATCAGATAATTAGTTCAAATGATGGACTAACCACAGTCAAAGAATTCTGGACTCATACAGGTACACCTCTCCCTAAGGCATTTAACAAAAAAGAAAATGAACTTGTCGCTAACTTGGCTGCTAAGGCTGAAATAGGTATTGCGCCAGACCAACGTTTTCACCATGCAAAATTGAAAATCGATGACAACATTGTGCTCTTCTCACCGGGCCATGGAGAGTTTTTTGAGCCAAGCTCGGCATTCAACCAAGTAAGTTTAGCAATTAGGTTAGGGGCAATGGTCGCAACGATAGACGGTACTGTAGATCAGCATGAGAAAATCGCCTTACAAACGTTGATAAACCACGATGACAAACTCTCACCTGCTGAAAAGAACTCGTTAAATGCATATTTAACTTGGCGTCTAAATGCCCCTGTAAATAATACCGGCTTGAAAGCTAGGATTGAAAAACTCGGCGTTCCACAGGTGGAATTCTTGAAAAGATTCATGCTTTCCATCGCTCTTGCTGATGGAAGAATCGATGCTTCTGAAATTAAGCAAATTGAAAAGTTATATACCTCGTTAGGCTTAGATAAATCACTCGTTACAAGTGACATTCATGCGTTTGCCTCCAGTAAACAACCTATCTCAGCCACATCTAAAGGCGCTTCAATTGATAAAAGTACCTTTCAGTTGGATGAAGGTATTCTGGCTATGCATGAAAGTGACACCAACGATGCAAAGAGTATGCTGGAGAGTATATTTGCCGTTGATGAAGAAGCTGAACTGGGAGTGAGCCCCACAGCTGATGTCAATGAAGAAGGCTTAGATAGTCCTTACAAAGAACTTTTTGAAACTTTGATAGCTAAAGAGTCGTGGCCACGTAAAGAAGTTCATGAACTGTGCAGCAAACTAAACATAATGGTTGATGGCGCATTAGAAACTATTAATGACTGGGCTTATGACAAAGTCGATGCGCCAGTTCTAGATGACGATGGTGATATCTATGTCGATCTAGAAATCGTAGAAGAATTGAAGGGATAAACAATGGTTGCAAAAAGAATACGAGCTAAAGAAAGGGATGCAATTATCCAATCTCTGAAGTCAGGTGTGACTCCTAAGATTGGAATCCAGCATATCCAAGTTGGTCGAGTAAATGAATTAAAAGCTCTGATCCAAGACATTGATCGGATCTCAGATGGAGGTTCAGCTTTCAGGCTCATTATCGGCGATTATGGTTCTGGTAAAACATTCTTTTTAAGTGTTGTACGTGCTATTGCTCTGGAGAATAAGCTTGTAACCGTCAATGCAGACTTATCTCCTGATAGACGTATTCATGCATCGGCTGGTCAAGCTAGAAACCTTTACTCTGAGCTAATGCGTAACATGGCGACTCGCAACAAACCTGATGGTAATGCTTTAACCAGTGTAGTTGAAAAGTTCATCACAGAAGCGATTAAAGAAGCTGATACTTCAGGAAAAAGTATAAATTCAATTATCCATGAAAAATTAGCATCACTTTCTGAACTCGTTGGCGGTTATGATTTTGCTAAAGTTATTGAGGCTTATTGGATAGGTCATGAGAAAGATGATGAGATACTAAAAGCTAACGCCATAAAATGGTTACGAGCAGAGTATTCAACTAAAACCGATGCCCGAAATGACCTAGGTGTTCGAACAATTATTTCGGATACATCTTTTTATGATGCGCTGAAATTAATGAGTTTATTTGTCAGACAAGCTGGCTACCAAGGGCTTCTAGTTAACTTAGACGAGATGGTAAATCTATATAAGTTGAACAACACCACAGCGAGAACTTCTAACTATGAGCAAATACTCCGAATTCTAAACGATTGCTTGCAAGGAAGCGCTGAGCATTTGGGATTCCTTCTCGGCGGAACCCCTGAGTTTTTGCTAGATCCACGTAAAGGCTTGTATAGCTATGAAGCACTGCAATCTAGATTGGCAGATAACAGCTTTGCTAAACAAGCGGGCGTGATTGATTATTCATCACCAGCGCTACACCTCGCTAGCTTAACGCCTGAAGAACTTTATATTTTGCTTAAAAACTTGCGTCATGTTTACGCTGAAGGTGACGAAGCGAAGTACTTGGTTCCAGACGAATCTCTCAAAGCGTTCTTACAGCATTGCAGCCAAACTATAGGGGATGCGTATTTTAGAACGCCACGTAACACCATTAAAGCATTTTTAGACATGCTCGCGGTAATCGACCAAAACCCGCAAATTGCATGGCATAGTCTAATCTCATCAGTAGCAATTAATGAAGATAAGCCTTCCGATGTTGAACTCGAAACAGAGGACAATGAAGATGGATTTGCTGACTTCAAACTATGATTGATGAACATGAAAAATTAGACCATCGGATTCAGCGCTGGATATTCAAACAAGGCTGGACTGGCTTACGAGAAATACAATGCCTTGCTATTGAACCTATATTGTCTGAAAAGACAGATGTGCTGATCAGCGCTTCAACCGCAGCCGGAAAGACAGAGGCATTTTTCTTGCCTGCGCTCAGCGCTATAGCACCTCAAGAAACGGGTGTAGGGATCCTTTACGTTAGCCCTCTAAAAGCCCTTATAAATGACCAAGATAGGCGCTTAGAAAGTCTGTCTGACCTGTTAGAAATACCGGTTACTCCCTGGCATGGTGATAGCTCACAGGGCCGAAAGAAGAAATTAAAAGCATCACCATCCGGTGTCGTGTTAATAACACCTGAGTCATTGGAGTCATTACTCATCAGAGACTCTGGCTGGATCAAAGCAGCATTCTCTAATTTGAAATATATCGTTATTGATGAGTTTCATGCCTTTATTGGCTCTGAGCGCGGCCATCACTTACTCTCTTTACTTCATAGACTTGAACACCTTCTCGGAAGACTAGAAACACCAATCCCGAGAGTCGCTTTGAGTGCTACGCTTGGTGAGTTAGAGAAAGTACCTCTATCACTTCGCCCTAATCGCTCTTTACCTTGCAAGATCATCAAAGATACACATTCGACTTCCACCTTGAAGGTTCAGGTAAAGGGGTATGTCAACCCTGCTAACTTAGAAGCTGAGTCTTCCAATGATGCCGAATATACGATCTGCCAAGATTTATTTAAATTTTGTCGAGGCGGAAATCACCTTGTATTTGCAAATAGTAGAAGCCGTACAGAAAGCATTGCGGCTACATTATCTGACTTCTGTGAAGAGAAAATTGTACCGAATGAATTTTTTCCTCACCATGGTTCGCTATCTAAAGATCTTCGAGAAAGCTTAGAAAAGCGATTGCAACAGGAGCATTATCCTACCACAGCGATTTGCACAATGACTCTTGAACTAGGCATTGATATCGGCAAGGTAAACTCCGTAATTCAAGTAACAGCCCCCCACTCTATTTCAAGTTTACGTCAAAGAATGGGACGCTCAGGAAGACGCGGTGGAGCCTCAATATTGCGAATGCTAATCGCTGAAGCTGAATTGACAAAAGATTCTAGCGTCATCGACAAACTGAGGCTGGAGCTTATTCAGTCTCTGGCCATGATCAGACTTCTTATCGGCAGTAAATGGTATGAACCAGCTGATACATCACTTTATCACTTCTCAACACTCCTTCATCAAGTACTTGCGGTTACTGCACAATGGGGAGGAATTAGAGCAGAACAATTATTTAGTTTGCTCTGTAAAGATGGCCCTTTTCAAAACGTTAATGTTGAAAACTTCAAAGCACTACTTGTCCACATGGGCAAAACAGAACTCATAACTCAGTTAGGAAGTGGTGAATTGGTGCTTGGCCTTTTGGGAGAAAAGCTGACAAGCCATTACTCGTTCTATGCTGTTTTCAAAACGCCTGAAGAGTTTCGGATTGTATGTGGAACAAAATCACTCGGAACGCTGCCTGTAGATTCATTGGTATTGGAAGGTCAGCATATTGTTTTCGGTGGAAAACGTTGGAAAGTAAACGACATAGATAGCGAAAAGAAAGTCATTTATGTGGAGCATGCAAAAGGTGGCAAGCCGCCTAAATTTGGTGGTACTGGCTTGAACATACATGATGTTGTCCGGCAAGAGATGTTCCAAATATTAAAAGACGGTGACTACAGAATTTCTGTGGGGGATCAGAAAGTCGACTTCGCTGATTCAGCTGCACGAGAACTGTTTGGTGAGAGCGTACGATATTTCGAAGATGCAAAGCTCTCTAGAGAACCACTGCTCCAGGTTGGCAATACTACTTATATATTCCCATGGCTTGGCGACAAAGTGGTAAATACAATTGTCGCCTTGCTAATCCAACATGGGGTTGAAGCTGGCGCATATGCAGGAGTCATAGAAGTAGAAAAAGCGTCATTAGAAAGTGTTCGCTCAATATTGCTCAAACTTGCTTCAACGGAACTCCCAACAGAAACAGAACTAGCACAACAAGTACAGGAAAAACGTATCGAGAAGTTCGATGAGTTCTTGCCGGAAAGTATTCTATCCATAGGGTATGGAGCAAAAGCGTTTGACATCCAAACTACGGAGCTGTGGTTATTAAGAGCGAAGCCATGAACAGAAAATACGAGGCATTAAATGGGAAGAACCCAGAGAAAGACAAGTAAATACCTAGAACTGTATCGTAAATCTTTTAAAAATAAAGTTAATACTGTTATCTCATTTGCTCCCCCAAATACATCAAAAGACAGGTTTTTCGATTTATTTTCTGAAGTTTACCCCGAAGATGTATCAAGCATGGAACAGCACTTCAAGTTTTACCAAGAGAAAAATAGAAACCGAAAAAAAGGGAAGCCGCTTTTTTTCCCAAATCCAACAGACTTGCTTTATGAGATGGCTAAAGCAAAGTTAAATCACATTAAAGTTGATAGCTGGAACCCGTCAGATGCTGAAGAAGCAAAAAAAGCAGCTCATGAAGATGCTAAACGAGAGAGAGAAAGGAAACTTTTAAGTTATCGGAAAAACAATATATCAACACAAACTGTTACTCCTAAATACATAATAAAATTAATAAAAGCATACTGGAATGAAAAAACTAAAATACGCAGACTATTAATCGTTACAGAGTGCGGAAAATACAAGAACCCAAGAACTATTTTGTTTTTTAGAAAAGTATTAAATCAAGAGTCAGATTGGTTTATACGTAATTACTGCTTTCGAATACTTCAAAAGTTTAACGAGGTTGTATACCTCCCACCTAAAGGAAGAGGGAAAAAAGAGCAATATGATTTATTAGTGAAAGAATTCGGCTGTGATTATAAAGAGGATATTGGAAGAACGCCGCAAGACATCATTAATGAGTTCTATGACGATGATTACATTCAAAACTATAAAGACTTCGATGTATTTATCTCCCATGCGATAAAGAATTCAAATTTAGTTGATAAATTAGTCGAATACTTAAATTCTTGCGGGCTAGTTGCATTTGTTGACTGGAAGAGTGATAGAGAAGACTTAAATAGAACAAAATCTAGCAACTACACTCAAAAAGTTCTAGAACTTAGGATGCGACAGTCTAATTCAATGATTTTAATAAGAACAAAAGATTCAGATATGTCGAAGTGGGTATCGTGGGAAATTGAATACTTCTACTCTCTTAGAAAGAAGATCGCTGTTTTAGATGTAGAAAAAGATATCGTACCTAAGCCAAAATATTTGGAGAGCCTTCCTATAGCTAAATTTATTAGCAATAATTTAATTATATTATCCAATGATAAAAATAAGGCTTTTTGTGAGTGGCTCAAAAATATTGACATGGATCTATTTTAAGTACAATATCAACTTTCCTTAATCTGAATTTGTTCATCTGAATTGTAGATTACTTACCTTTCCAGTATCTTTGTCTAACATCCTTAGGCTGAAATTTAGGGCTCTGGAACCTTTCTTCTTTAGGGGATATACCTAATTTTCTATGAAAAAGCCGGACATAATCCATGTCAAAATGTAAATCACTATCTGAAAGCTCAGGGTTACTTTTCTTAATTATTTTTTCTATTTCTAATGTAGCACCACCAGTAGATGTTACTGGAAGAACATTCTTACCTGGATGACATTTCTGAAATAAATTAAATTCATCAACAATCCCCCCCATTCCTCCAATGAAAACAGCTACATTAAACTTATTTTCATTAAACATACGTTCTCTCATCCGGAATAAACTTTTACTTAGATCATTTTGTACGTTTTCTGTATAAACTACATTTTTAAAATTTTTATTGTCTTCAGGAAATTTATCTTCAAAAAATGACGATTGATATAATTTCACCCATTCCCCATAATCGACCCCCATTTCCTCAGCCACAACTTTTATCATTGGTGTTATAGCTGGATGGCCTCCCCAAACTAAGATCCTTCGTCCCAATGTTACATGGACTAATGCTCTTACGGCTGAAGTAATAGCAACCGAGTTCGATGACGCTGAATATTCAGGTGCTCGCCTTGGATCAGGAACACTTGCTGATAAAAAAATACAGTCTTCCAATTTAGACCTCCCACCCAGCAAGCGCCCATGCAGCATGGGTTATTTTAAGACCTCGAACAGATTTTATATTTTCATCTAACCATTGAAGATGTTTAGACCAAGATGGCCTAATTCCTATATCATCATAGACAAGAACTGGAATTTCATTTCCATCATTTGACTGAGCTTTAACTGCAATATCATTTAATATCTCAGCAGTCGGAATACCTACGACAGGGTATATCCAAAGTTTACGGTCGTCTAATAGACGAACAGCCACTGCTCGATGTGCTCCAATACCTTCAAAGCTAGCACCGATTTTTTCGACATCGGCTCTTAGACGTCCAGTTATAGACATATACCTTGCAGCTATGCTTCTACTCCTAATGCACTCCACTTTCAAAGCTATTTCATCTATTTTTTCGAGTGTCAGTGGTCCGCTGTCTTTCTCTAGATCTTCAGTTTTCAAATAAACTGTTTCAGCCAAATCTGACATTCTGTCCGACTCATGATTTGGCCAAACTACGCGAAGAACATGAATCTCCTTAGCACGAGCACGACCAATTTCTTCTCGTGTCCACCTACTTTCAAAGTAAGTTGGTGTATCTAGCATTATGAGAACATCTGAATCACAAAGTTTATGCCAAAGAGCGTCTTGAAATGGCTCTCCTGGACGGATATCGTGAGTATCTAAGAAGACATCAAAGCCTTTTGCGATAAGCAAGTCGTGCATTTGCAACGCAACATCGCGTGACTCTGTTCGTCTATAGCTTACAAATATTCGTCTTTGACGACGCAATAAGCCCACACACTCCAACATCAATGTAGCTAATTCTCTCATTTCCTGATCATTTTTATTGAGGCTGTAGCCGTTATTTGCCTGCAAAAAATCAGGTATTAGTTGGGAGAATTCTTCTAAATTGGTAACTACAGGTATTATTGGAACACTCTCACGAAATAAGGATTTTGCTACATCTAAATCTACATGTGGCTTCCCGCCAAAATAAACCGATGAAAAAGCAGCAGATCTGTCACGCTGATTAACTGAGTTAGCATCATAAACTTTAATTTCTTCCTCCAAATTAAGGTCAAAATCAGAAGCCATTTCCCCTATTGTATTAATTAAATTCTGACTCTGTTCTGGAGTGACGCACCCTAAAATAGCAAACTCATAAATACCCGTCATACTAACGTCCTGCGGCTTTTGCAGCATCTTCAATCCAGGTTGCGAGGTTATTATATCCGTCGTCATTTACCCAATCATAAGTAGAGTACATCTCTGAAAAGTATGTTTTTCGCCCATTATCTTCAACATACCAATAGTCAAGCGGATTCTTACCTTGAACGTCACTACCCTTTTGCGGATCTTTGATTCGATGAATATCAATAGCAATAATGCCTTTTTTCAACTCATAACTGCGCTTAATTTCGTGTTGAACCCATTTGCGATCAAATGTTTCAGCGCCAAATAAAACTACTGTTACTGAAGTTCCTTTAAGTTGATCTTCAATCCATTTTTCTATACCGCCAGCTCTTCTTTTAGCTTCCTCAAATTCAGCTTTATCATAAAAAGGCTGTGCTTCACCATCACGCCTAACGACCCAGGAATTCCTTACCTGAACTACTCTCCTGACGTCTCGCTGATAATGAAAACTAAAAAATACTTTCCGTGCCATACCGATATTTTCCTTTTAATGTTCGAAACTGCATAAGATATCCTAAAACAGGAGCTCTAAAAGAATAGAGCCAACAATGCAGTAATAAATTTATTATATTTTTGATTTCAACATCTTCACTTTCTAAAACCAGTATGTCATTTATTACTCAAAAGACCAAACACACTTGATTCGCTTCATGGAGCTCTCTATAAACTTTTAAGTCATAAAAAAGGCGAACCATTTCTGGTTCGCCTTCTATACTTAGTTAGTTTCCAACTTCAATTTCAGTTTCCAACTTCGATTACGAGGTTTCCAACTTCCATTGTTGTTATCACTTCATGGATGAATTACTTGCACGGTGGTGATGAATTTCCTCTTGGCCGAAGTCGGCGGCCCGACAAGACAAAAAGTTGAAATGCCAAGGTTTCGATATTTAACAACTTACTAAGTTGCATAGTAATTCATCCCTGAAGTTTGGTTGTCGTCCCCGGCCTTTCGCTGGCTCAAGGCGTTCGCATGCTAAAAATAGTCCACTGGACTATTTTCTTAACGCGCTCACCCAACGCGACAAGATCTCAATTTGAAAAGCCATGTTATCCAGCATTCCTCAGCAATTATGAAATCTTATATTAGCCATTGTCGGCCTGAAGACCGACCTACATCCTTGGCGGCAACGACCGACCTACAAACAAAAAAAAGCGCCCCTTTTCAGGGGCGCTTTCCAAACTTGTTAATCAGCCCTCGCTCTGCAGCGAGAATACAGCCAATTAGTCCTCGCGATACAACTCTACCGCTGGACAAGAACAAATCAAGTTACGGTCACCGAACACGTCATCGATACGTGTAACCGTTGGCCAGAACTTGTTCTTCGCTACGCTTTCAACTGGGAATGCAGCATAGAAACGGTCGTATGCGCGGTTCCAGTCGTTGCCTAGCACATCGGCTTGCGTGTGCGGCGCGTATACTAGCGGGTTGTCTTCAATTGACCATTCGCCGTTAGCAATCTTGTCGATTTCGCTCTTGATTGACACCATGGCTTCGATAAAGCGGTCGATCTCAACCTTAGACTCAGACTCGGTTGGCTCGATCATCAAGGTGCCGGCTACCGGGAATGACATAGTTGGTGAGTGGAAACCGTAGTCCATCAAACGCTTAGCTACGTCCATTTCAGATACGCCAGTGGCTTCTTTGATTGGACGCAGGTCAACGATACACTCGTGAGCAACGCGGTTGTTACGGCCACGGTATAGGATTGGGTAATGCTCGCTTAGCTTCTCGGCTAGGTAGTTGGCATTAACAATCGCTGTTTCGGTCGCTTCACGTAGACCTTCGCTACCCATCATGGTGATATAAGCCCATGAGATAGGAAGAATAAGCGCTGAGCCGTAAGGGGCTGCCGATACCGCGCCGTTGTCTACATTGGTACCTGGTACGTTGATCACGCTGTGGTTAGGCATAAATGGCGCAAGGTGTGATTTAACACCGATTGGGCCAACACCTGGGCCACCGCCACCGTGTGGGATACAGAATGTTTTGTGCAGGTTAAGGTGCGATACGTCTGAACCGATAAAGCCTGGGCTGGTTACACCTACTTGCGCGTTCATGTTGGCGCCGTCCATGTAAACCTGGCCGCCGTGCTGATGCACTATGTCACAGATTTCACGGATGGTTTCTTCGTATACGCCGTGCGTAGACGGGTATGTGATCATGATGCACGATAGGTTTTCTGACACCGCTTCAGCTTTCGCTTTAAGGTCAGCCATATCCACGTTACCTAGCTTGTCACAATCAACCACTACGATCTTCATGCTGGCCATTTGTGCCGATGCAGGGTTAGTACCGTGCGCAGAGCTTGGGATCAAACATACGTTACGGTGACCTTCACCGCGTGACTCGTGGTATTTACGAATGGCGATAAGACCTGCGTATTCACCCTGAGCACCTGAGTTAGGCTGTAGTGATACGGCATCGTAACCCGTGATGTTTACCAACCAGTCGTGTAGTTCACCAATCATGATCTGGTAACCGGCCGCTTGATCCAATGGGCAGAATGGGTGCAGGTTTGCAAACTCTGGCCAGGTGATTGGGATCATCTCAGCGGTCGCGTTTAGTTTCATAGTACATGAACCTAGCGAGATCATTGAGTGGTTAAGCGATAAGTCTTTGTTTTCTAGACGCTTGATATAACGAAGCATCTCAGTTTCGCTGTGGTACGAGTTGAAGTTCGGGTGCGTTAGCACTTCGTCATCACGTACCAGGCTTGCAGGGATAGACTGTGAACCATTAGCGCTGATTTGTGCATCAAGTGCTGCTACGTCCAGACCATGACCTTCACCTAGGATGATGTCGAATAGCTCTAGTACGTCTTCACGTGTTGTGGTCTCAGATACAGAGATTGAGTACTCACCGGCGTGATTAGTCGCAAAGTTCACTTCTTTCGCTAGTGCGCGTGCAATAACTTCGTCTTTGTTGTCAGCAACAACGGTAATGGTGTCGAACCAGGTGTCGTGCTTAAGAGTAACGCCCTTTTCTTTCAGACCAGCGGCTAGGATATCGGCGAAGCGGTGGATACGCTCAGCGATGGTTTTCAGGCCTTGTGGGCCGTGGTAAACCGCGTAGAAGGCAGCCATGTTTGCTAGTAACACCTGAGCAGTACAGATGTTTGAGTTCGCTTTTTCACGGCGGATGTGCTGCTCACGTGTTTGCATTGCCATGCGCAGTGCGTCGTTACCTAGGCGGTCTTTTGAAACACCGATGATACGACCTGGTAGTGAACGCTTGTAGGCATCACGCGTGGTGAAGAAGGCCGCGTGTGGACCACCGTAACCCATAGGCACACCAAAACGCTGTGCTGAACCAAGTACTACGTCTGCACCTAGTTTACCTGGGGCTTTAAGTAGCATAAGCGCCATGATGTCTGCAGCAACACAGGCTAGTGCTTTTTTGCTTTGTACAGCAGCGATAAGGTCAGTTAAATCAACCACTTCACCGCTTGTTGTTGGATACTGGAATAAGGCACCGAAGATCTCATGGTTTGCCGCTTCGCTTGCAGGACCAATGATGATGTCAAAACCAAACTGCTCGGCACGTGTTTTTACCACGTCGATAGTTTGTACGTGAACGTCTTCTGCAATAAAGAATGCGTTGGCTTTTTTCGCTTTAGAAACGCGCTTAGCAAGAGCCATGGCTTCAGCCGCAGCAGTTGACTCGTCAAGTAGTGACGCGCTTGCAAGGTCAAGACCGGTCAAGTCCATTGATAGGGTTTGGAAGTTAAGCAGTGATTCCAAACGACCTTGGGCGATCTCTGGCTGGTATGGCGTGTAAGCCGTGTACCAACCTGGGTTTTCTAAAACGTTACGCAGGATCACGTGAGGTACATGCGTCGGGTGGTAACCCTGACCTATGTATGATTTGAATACCTTGTTTTTGCTGGCTACTGATTTTAGGTAGCTTAGGGTTTCAACCTCAGTGCGGCTTTCGCCAATTTGCAGGCCGTTCTCAAGACGAATGCTAGCAGGAACAGTTTGTTCCATCAGCGCTTCAACACTCGATACTCCAAGAGCACTTAGCATGTCGCTCATTTGCGCCGCGCTTGGGCCAATGTGACGACGAATAAAATCTTGCTTCTGCTCTAACTGTTCAAGAGATTTGGCATTTGACATGTGTCCAGATTCCTATGATCCAAGAAATTTAATGCGGTTTAGTGGGGGTTATTGCCAACAAATATGGCATTGCACCAAACCTGTAAGGGTGCCGATATGGCGGCACATCTACACTAACCCGATACCCAGGTACCTGGGGTTAGTATCAAAAAAGCCCCAAAACGGGGCTTTTCAGGGCCGACGCCCAAACGACTAATTAGTCTTCGTCGATGTTGTTCTGGTAGCCTTCTGCGTCAAGCAGATTTTCAAGCTCAGACTCATCAGATGCTTTAATACGGAATAGCCAGCCGTCACCGTAAGGGTCGCTGTTTACCGTTTCAGGTGCATCTTCAAGCTCTTCGTTAATAGCAACGATTTCACCGCCGATTGGCGCGTAGATGTCTGAAGCCGCTTTTACAGACTCAGCAACGGCACAGTCTTCACCTGCGTCTACTTCGTCACCAACTTCTGGTAGTTCTACGAATACCATGTCACCTAGAAGCTCTTGCGCGTGCTCTGTGATACCTACAGTGTAAGTACCATCGCCTTCAGCGCGTACCCACTCGTGTGAACTAGCGTACTTTAACTCGCTTGGAATGTTGCTCATTGTCTGTTCCTTTGGTGTAAATTTATATTCTTATACTACGGCTTTACCTTGACGCACAAAGCAAGGTTTAACCACTTTAACATTGACTAATTTTTTACGCATTTCAACCTGCGCCGTTTCACCGATTTCACGCGGTACACGGGCAAGTGCAATACTGTGACCTAGTGTTGGTGAGAAGGTACCCGAGGTGATCACCCCTTCGCCCGCTTCACTTACTACTTTTAAGCCACTGCGTAATACGCCTTTTTCTTCAAGCACAAGACCAACAAGTTTGTCGGTGCTCTTGTCAGCGCGTTGTTGCTCTAATACTGCACGGCCGATGAAATCACGCTCTGCAGGTTCCCAGGCAATGGTCCAAGCCATATTGGCCGCCAGCGGAGATACGCTTTCGTCCATGTCCAGACCGTATAGGTTCATACCTGCTTCCAAACGTAAGGTGTCACGCGCACCCAGACCAGCCGGTGCTACACCTGCGTCTAGCAGCTGCTGCCATAGGTCAGCGGCTTGCTCGTTTGGTACTACGATTTCGTAACCGTCTTCGCCAGTATAGCCTGTTGTGGCGATAAATAAATCACCGGCCTGCACACCGAAGAATGGCTTCATATCGGCCACGGCTTCTTGCTGTGCTGCACTTAGTACGTTTGCTGTTTTTGCTTTGGCGTTAGGGCCTTGCACGGCGATCATGGCGAACTCAGGACGCTCGGTCACACTCACGTTGAAATCGGCAGAAACGGCAGCCAGGTGGGCTAAGTCTTTTTCACGGGTCGCCGAGTTAACCACTAAGCGGTACTCGGTGTCGCTGAAGAAATAGATGATCAAATCGTCGATCACACCGCCTTGCTCGTTAAGCATGCCTGTGTAAAGCGCTTTACCGGCAACGGTTAGCTTAGCAACGTCGTTTGCTACCAATTTTTGTAGGAAAGCTTTGGCGTCATCGCCTTGAACGTCAACTATGGTCATGTGTGATACGTCGAACATGCCAGCGTCGGTACGCACCGCGTTGTGCTCTTCGATTTGCGAACCGTAATTGATCGGCATTTCCCAGCCGTGGAAATCAACCATTTTTGCACCGGCTTCCAGGTGCTTGGCATGTAGAGGTGTTTTAGAAGACATAATATTCCTTCACGTTTTACAAACCCAGTATGGTGGGCGTGGCCTCGATTATCGAGGGGGAATAACATGGGCCGCGATTATACATAAGTTGTTCGCCGCTGGCACCCAAATTAACGATTACTTTTTTAACATCTGGCAAAAGATGCTTACATAACCCAGTGCGCCCATTTAAGCAGCTTGTGCTTGGGGGTTAAAACGAGCGCTGGTTAGGCTATGGGTTAAATCCGTTAGCGTCGATGACAAGGCAAACACGCGATAGTACTGCTGTGCGTCCTTAGCACTGGCGATAACAAAACAGTCATCGCACTGCACGCCATAATGCTGGCTGTTATCGCCAAGCGCCATGCCCATATACAGGCTGAATTGCTGGCTAAGGAACTCACCGGCATCGGGACCGCTAAAGTGTAGGCAATTTAGCTCGGGACGGGGCAAAATATCCACATCAAACGACTCGCTGGCCGTATCAAGCACTGCCAGCAGCGGCTCGGCGTCGTTGGTTACTATGCGCAGCGCGGTATCGCTTAAGAAGAAAACATCAAAGCTGAGCGCCTGCTCTGGCAGCTCATAACGCACCGCCATGCCGGTTTTATTGGCCCAGTTCAAGGTGCTGGTCTTCAGGCTTTGTAATAACAAGAGCACTTCCGAGCCGCCGAGATCGATGATCTGTTCATTAGCCGACACAAAGGTATTGGTCTGGGCGTTTTCTGCGCCGTGATGACGGGCAAAAAAGAGAGATTGGATCGTCATGGCTGCCTCAACTTGTGATTTTTAAACTGTTGGCAGTATAGGGCTGGGCCAGAGCAACAACAAATTGTAATTTTTTATCGATTGATAAATAATTGCAATGTATATAGGCCAATAAATTTCCTTTACTAATATGAAAAATATCCCCATGGACAGTCTGCGCACCCTGGTCACCGTTGTTGACGTGGGTGGTTTTGCCAAGGCCGGTGAGCTGCTGGGGCTGTCGCAACCTGCGGTCAGCCTGCAAATAAAGCGCCTCGAAGACTTACTCGGCCGTAAGCTGTTTAAAAAGCAGGGCCAACGCCAGGTGCTCAATCATCAGGGCGAGCAACTGCTGCCGTTGGCCAAGCAGATCCTCAAGGAAAACGACGCCATCTTGCAGCTCTTTAGTAATGAAACCGTCACCGGTAAGGTGCGCTTAGGCATTCCCAGCGAATTTGCCGCCAGTATTTTGCCCGCCATTATTGGCGATTTTGTTTCTCTCTATCCGGATGTGTCGCTGGAGGTGAAATCCGAGCTCAGTAAACAGCTGATGCACGTGAGTAACCGCGAAGAGTTTGACCTGCTACTGACCTTGGTGGAACAGCTGGATAACCCCCACTACCCAAGCTTTTTGCAGGATCAGCTGGTGTGGGTAGGCAATACCTCCATCAAGGCGAACAAGCCGGTGACCTTAGTGGTGGCGCCACAGGGTTGTATTTATCGCCGCCGCGCCATCGATGCCCTGGAGCAGGCCGGCATTCCCTGGCGTATTGTCTATACCAATGCGGATTTGACCGGACTCACGGCGGCCATTAAGGAAGAGTTGGGGATCACTGTATTGGCACGTAAAACCGTGCCCGAGGAGCTGCCCTTTACCACACACACCGACATGCTGCCGGTGCTTGGGCAAGTGGGCATTAGTTTGATTAAACGTGCTCAGGAGCCGGCCCATGCCATCGACAAGCTCGCCGAGTTTATTACCTTGCGCCTGAGTTAAAGGGCGTCTGTTTACTTGCCGAGCGCCTGCTCGGCAAACACCTGCTTCAGCGGCTTGATATCGTTCACCGCACTTAAGCCTAAACCGCGTACCAGCTTCTTAATGGGGTTGTTACCGGCAAACAGGGTTTTTAGCCCCTGCATGGTGGCAATATGCTTTTGCGCGTCGAGCTTACGCTCGCGCTCATAGGTGCGCAGTGCACGTTGAAGATCGCCCTCGCCGCTTAACAGTGGCTCGGCCAGCAACTCGGTAAAGCGCGCCGCATCTTTTAACCCCAAGTTCATACCTAAACCCGCTAACGGGTGTATGGTGTGAGCCGCATCGCCCATCAACACGATACGCTCCTTCACCCATTGACGGGCGTAGCGCATGGTCAGTGGGAAGACCGGGCGTTTGGACTGTACCTCACACAGGCCACACTGACCGTCAAAGGCGGTGTAGAGCGCTTTGTTAAACTCTTCGTCAGTCATGCTTTGATAGGCTTGTGCCTGTTGCGGTGAGCACGACCAGACGATGGAGTGCATATGCTCGTCGGCCAGGGGTAAAAACGCCAGAGGGCCGTCCGGCAAAAACACCTGACGGGCGCACTGCTCATTGCCCTGCTCGGTTTTAATGGTGGCGACCAGGGCATGGTGATCATAATCTTTAAAGGTAATGGGCAGATTAAAGCGCTGGCGTACGCCTGAGTTGGCGCCGTCTGCGGCAATCAAGAGCTCACACATCACCGGCGAGCCATTATCCAGCGTGAGTAATACATTGCTGTCGCTTTGGTGAATGTCTTTATAGGCGTGATTAAACAACAGGGTAACATTAGCTTGCTGCTCTAATCTGGCTACCAGAGCACGATGAATAACATCGTTCTCGATAATATGGCCCAAATGGGTCACATCGTAATCATCCGCACTGAAATGAATATGGGCGAAGCTGTCTTTATCGCGTACATCCATTTGCGTATAAGGACTTATACGCTGCTCTTGCATCAGCGGCCAGGCGCCGAGCTCTGTAAACAGGGCTTCGCTGGCCTGGTTAATGGCACTGACGCGCAGGCCGTATTCGTCGCTTAAAGGCGCGCATTTATCGCCGGCATCTATGACCACCACACAGACGCCTTGCAGGCTCAGTGCTAGCGCCGCACTTAATCCAACACAACCGCCGCCAACCACGGCTACCTTCGCTTGAAACATGCGTTAATTAAACCCCATTAATTGTTTTGCTAATGGCTGGCGCAACGAACTGCATAGTTGCATTGCCGCCAAACCCACACTGCGCCCAAGGGCTATGGTGCGCGAGCCATTGGAAAAAGTACGCACTAGACCGTCGGTCAGTGTCATCACCCGGGTAATGTCGTCGGCGCGCGCCTGAGCGTAGGCCGAAGTAAAGGCGTATGTGCCCAAGTCATCGCCAGCATAGGCAATTTTGGCCACCAATTCTTTGATGTCGCGCAGGCCCAGGTTAAAGCCTTGCCCGGCAATGGGATGAATGGCATGGGCGGCATTGCCTATCACTACGGCGCGATGGCTGACAAGACTATTCGCTCTGCCCCACACCAAGGGGTAAACACTGCGCTCGCCGACCTGGGTAAAGAGCCCGGCGCGATAGCCGAACTCCTGCTGTAGTCTGGCAACAAATTCGTCGCTGGAGGCGTCTTGCAAGTCGCCTAGCTTATAGCCTTGGTCGCACCACACCAATGAATAGCGCTTACGCGACATGGGCAGTAAGGCCAGCGGGCCATGGCTGGTAAAGCGCTCAAAGGCCTGACATTGATGGTCGTCCTGCACTTCGACATTGGCAATCAGGGCATGTTGGGTATATTCCTGGGTATCAAAATCCAGATGTAATAACTTGCGCGTGGGTGACTGGGCGCCATCGGCCACCACTAACAGCTTGGCGCCTAACTCGGTGCCATCGTCCAAAGTGATCTGGTTATGTGTCTCATGCATGCTTACCGCGGTGACTTTCGCAGGGCAAAATTGGGTCACTTGTTGATGGCTTGCCAACGCACGATGTAAGGCCTGACCCCAGGGGCGCACCTCAACCACGTAACCCAGGGCATCAAGACCATAATCCGCATGGCTGATCTGGGTTTTGCCAAAATGTCCGCGGTCCGATACCTGCACCTGTTTAATGGCACAGGCATAGTCGCTGTGCTCTTTAAACAGGCCGTATTGCTTGAGGTAGTGCACCGAGTCGGCGGCCAGGGCAATGGATCTATCATCAAAGCTGGGGTGATAATCGTTACTGGGCTGGTAGGCCTCGATAACAGCCAAACGTAAATTAGGACACTGCTGTGCTAAGACATTCGCCAATGTGCCCCCGGCCAAACCACCGCCTACAACCACCACATCAAAGTGCTGCACCTGTTAGCTCTCCTGCATTAGCGCTTCTATTTCGGCTACTTCTTTGGGCACCGAGGCGGTGAGATTTTCATGGCCATTTTCGGTGACCAGTACATCGTCTTCAATGCGAATGCCAATACCGCGATATTGCTCTGCCACCGGCGCATCTTCGCTGATGTAGAGGCCCGGCTCTATGGTCAGCACCATGCCTGGCTCGAAAGGACGGTCTTTTTCGTCTTGCTTATACTCACCCACGTCATGCACATCAAGGCCAAGCCAGTGGCCAAGGCCGTGCATATAAAAGGCACGATAGGCCTGACTTTCTAATAGCTCGTCAAGCTCGCCTTCTAGCAAGCCAAGATCAATCAGGCCCTGGGTAAGAATACGGTTTACCACCTTGGCGGTTTGCGCCAGGGTATTACCTGGCTTGACCATATCCAACGCCGCATACTGTGCCTTAAGCACCACGTTATATACGGCCTTTTGCGCGTCAGAAAATTTGCCGTTAACCGGGAAAGTACGGGTAATATCGGCAGCATAGCCGGCCAGCTCACAGCCCGAGTCAATCAACACCAGATCGCCGTCTTTGAGGGTCGACTCGTTTTCGGTGTAGTGCAAGATGGTGGCGTTATCGCCACTGCCCACTATGGTGCCGTAGGCCGGATAACGGGCGCCGTTCATGGCGTAATGATGATGTAATTCGGCTTCGAGTTGATACTCGGTGGCTCCGGCCTTGGCAAAACGCATGGCGCGCTTGTGACCATCGGCACTGATCTGACCCGCCTGGCGCATAAGCTCTTGCTCGGCGGGTGATTTAAATAGGCGCATTTCATGCACCAGGGTGCGAATATCGCGGATCACCTCAGGCGCACGATAGCCTTTTTTAGGGGCGCCACGCAGGGTATTGAGTAAGGCAAAAACCTGGTCGTCGACGTCTTTATACACGCCCTGACCATAGTAGAGGGTGGCTTTTTGGTTCACCGCATCGATGAGGCCCTGATCCAGCTCGGCAAGGGTGTAGGCATCATCGATAGGGAGCTGTTCTTTAGCAGCATCGGCGCCCATACGGCGACCATGCCAGATCTCGGCGGTTTTATCTTTTGCGCGACAGTACAGGATGGACTTTTGCTCTTCGCCTTTGACCAGTACCAACATGGCATCGGGCTCATTAAAGCCGGTGAGATAGAAAAAGTCGCTGTCCTGGCGGAACGGGAATTCGGTATCGCGGCTGCGGGTAATTTCCTTGGCAGCGGGAATAAGGGCAACCGAGTTGTTTTTCATTTGCGCCAGCAACTGGTGCTGGCGCGCGCGGTATTCTGCGTTAGTGATATTCATTAGTGTAGCGTCTTTGAAGTTGGCGCCGTGCTCTCTCGTTTACCCAGCTCGGCAAAGCAAAGCATGGCCGATACGC
This sequence comes from Pseudoalteromonas sp. T1lg10, assembly GCF_002964545.1. NCBI lineage: Bacteria > Pseudomonadati > Pseudomonadota > Gammaproteobacteria > Alteromonadales > Pseudoalteromonadaceae > Pseudoalteromonas > Pseudoalteromonas sp. T1lg10. The sequence goes on along the minus strand of NZ_PQBV01000042.1, from coordinate 1,908 downwards.
GCACATACTCCAACACTTCATGCAGTGCCTGCTTGTCTTCTTCGGTCTCATCAAAGTGGGTATCAAGGCGGCTGATTTCGGTGAAGTCCTGGATCACTTCTTTTACGTCATCGCTTAGCTTGCCGTAATCTTTTTGCTTTAAGCCAAAACCCAGTAAATAGCCGTTTACCCAGGCAACCAGGGCATTAGCTTGATCGATCAGGCTTTCTTCTTCGTCCGGCAGCAAAAGCTCAAACTGCAACTGCTCATTGGAAAAGCTTTCAACTGCTTGGGAGTAGAGTTCACTCAACCATTGTTTGAGGGTCTTTTCAAAACTAATGCCGTCATTAAGCACATCGCTAAGAAGACCCAGGTAATCTTTTTCTTCGATATCCAGACCACAGGCCAGGAGCCCTGTGATAATTCCCTGCACTTCGGAGGGCATAACAAAGATGTCGTTACTTTCTAAGAGTAGTTGGGCTTGCTGATAGCTAGGTTGTTCGCTCATGATTGGCTCGCGTATGACGAAAAATATTGATTTCAATGCCCAATGCTACCATCGCTGCGAGAGCGACTCCACCGTATTGTTACCACCCAAGTATGATAGCGATCAAATAACGCCCAGCTTGTTTACTTTGCCCGCACTTAGAAGGAAATTTTGTGATTAAGCTGTATCCCTGTTGCTGGGTCTTATATACTAAAGGTGTTCCCTAGCTTGTTGGCCAGCGAATGACGTCCCTGAGCCGATAATTTTTATTTAGGAATGCATTTTGTAGGCTACTGCGCAAGCTCGGCATGTACCGAGAAGCCTACGGCTTACAGGTGTCTTCCGCCTTGAACCTTAGGGTTCAAGGGCTGATATTCGTAACCGCAACGCCGGGGAACACCCTTCCTTCTTTTTCTAAATCTTATCTTATTTACTCACAGACAAGAGTTGGCTTATACCTTTAATAGCCAAGATCTCAGGTTCTCCCTTGTGAGTTATACCAATTTTGTTAAGTATGTGATCAGATATTTAGCACGCTAGAATGATTAGCTATTTAAGTGAATTGATATAAGTCCCTTGTAGGTCGGGGTTTACCCCGACAAGGTGCAGATACATGTCACAATGACATGCCGCATTGTCGGCCTAAAAGGCCGACCTACAAACGCAAAAAACCCGCTCATTGAGCGGGTTTCTGTAAATAGGAGCTTGGTGCGTTACGCAGTAAGATGCTCTACTTCGTAGCGACTACCTTCGTAGCGACTACCTTCGTAGCGACTACCTTCGTAACGACTACATTCGTAGCGACTACATTCGTAGCGACTACATTCGTAGCGACTACATTCGTAGCGACTACTTTACTTCGGGCTATCCTGCCCTTGCCCTGCGGGTCGCCTACGCGATGTAAAGCTGTTCCCTACAGCTTTATCACATGGATGAATTCGCTTCACTCAGCTTTTTTCCTGCCATGTTCAAGTAGAGTATCAATGCTTTTAAACGAAAAAACCCAGCTATAAGCTGGGTTCTTCGTATAATTAGGAGCTTGGCGATGTTCTACTTTCACATGGCAAATGCCACACTATCATCGACGCTGTTTCGTTTCACTACTGAGTTCGGCATGGGGTCAGGTGGTTCCAAAACGCTATGGTCGTCAGGAAAAATTGTAAATTCGGAAAGCTTTATAAGTAA
>NZ_PQBV01000042.1:0-247 GCF_002964545.1 Pseudoalteromonas sp. T1lg10 | reverse complement strand
CACATGGCAAATGCCACACTATCATCGACGCTGTTTCGTTTCACTACTGAGTTCGGCATGGGGTCAGGTGGTTCCAAAACGCTATGGTCGCCAAGCAAAAACTTGTAAATTCTTTTTTTGCTCTAAAAAACCCGGCTCTTTGAGCCGGGCTTTCTTAAATAGGGCCCTGACGATGTTCTACTTTCACATGGCAAATGCCACACTATCATCGACGCTGTTTCGTTTCACTACTGAGTTCGGCATGGGG
>NZ_PQBV01000041.1:0-292 GCF_002964545.1 Pseudoalteromonas sp. T1lg10 | reverse complement strand
CAGGCAATAAAAAACCCCGACCATTGCTGATCAGGGTTTGTCTATTAGTGGTGCCCAGAGGCGGATAAAATTGTCAGGAACAATTTTAGCCAGCGGCGGCTGGCCGCTTAGCCTTGGATAAGCGGTGAACTACAGGGAGATAGTTCACCATCGAACCACCGACAATAAAAAGCGTGAGATTGCGCCTGAGCCACTAAATTTCAGGCAATAAAAAACCCCGACCATTGCCGATCAGGGTTTGTCTATTAGTGGTGCCCAGAGGCGGATAAAATTGTCAGGAACAATTTTAGCC
>NZ_PQBV01000040.1:0-264 GCF_002964545.1 Pseudoalteromonas sp. T1lg10 | reverse complement strand
CGTACAAGTTGTCTTCGTAGTTTCTTTGATACCTACGATTTCAACTTCGTCGTTCACGTTGATGATACCGGCTTCAACACGACCAGTTACAACTGTACCACGACCCTGGATTGAGAATACGTCTTCGATAGGCATGATGAATGGCTTATCGATGTCACGCTCTGGCTCTGGGATGTAAGTATCTAGGGCTTCTGCAAGCTCGATGATCTTGTCTTCCCACTCTTTCTCGCCTTCAAGCGCTTTAAGAGCTGAACCTTGGATTAG
>NZ_PQBV01000039.1:0-1076 GCF_002964545.1 Pseudoalteromonas sp. T1lg10 | reverse complement strand
CGCTCTTTAAAAATTTGGAAAGCTGATAAAAACTTTGAATTGTTCAATTTGAATAATTTAGAGTTCTCAATAAGTAAAGAAATATGCCAGTTAATCGAAAGATTAATTGTGCGTCTACTTTAGTATTCTAACTTCTGGCGAAGTTAAACAGTCCTTGAAATACACACCCTTTTGGGTTGTATGGTTAAGTGACTACGTTACTCATGTCAGCATTCGCACTTGTGATATGTCCAGCATGCCTCCCGGCACACCTTCAGCCACTTACACAACGCTCCCCTACCCCGCATACTAAGTATGCAGCCGCAGCTTCGGTGGTATGTTTAGCCCCGTTACATCTTCCGCGCAGGCCGACTCGACTAGTGAGCTATTACGCTTTCTTTAAAGGGACTTTTTCTTGTTTATTGGTCCGTCGAGAGGCAAATAACGCTTGCTCAAAGATGCGATCTTTCTCATCGATTTTCAGTTCGTTTGGAAAGGTTAATGTCGCGCTATCGCGTACCTCGGCCTCCAAACGGGTGATTGAAGCTAACAAGGACGAAGCTTGGCTTTCACCTTCGCGAAACGCGGCTAAAAAGCGGGTTCTATCGAGCCGAAGTAAGGGATCGCCCTGCTCTACTAGTTGCCCCTCTGAGACCAATAATTCTTCGACAATCCCCCCTTCAAGGCTTTGGATTGTTTGCAAACGGCTGGAGGGAATAACTTTACCTTCACCGCGGGTGACTTCGTCAATCTCAGCAAATGCCGCCCAGCCAATAAAAATGGCCACGATTAAGATGCACAACCACAGCGCAGGACGCGCAGAAAATAGACGGCTTTCATCCGACCAGGGGTTACTAGGCTTCATGTTTCACCTGCCCTTGAGGAGCTAAAATACTATCAAAATCACCTTCCGTCGCCACATGTCCTTGTTTAAGAACGACTCCTCGGGTACCTAGTGCCAACATCCGGCGTTTATGGGTCGACATGACCAAGGTTTTACCTTGTAACCAGGTTTGCATAAATTGTATGACTTTCTCTTCGTTGACTTGGTCAAACGCCGAGGTTGGCTCATCCAGTAACACAATTCGCGGGTTTTG
>NZ_PQBV01000038.1:0-3611 GCF_002964545.1 Pseudoalteromonas sp. T1lg10 | reverse complement strand
CCACCGTCGACAGCATCACCATCAGTGATGGTGTGACGACGATCACGGTACCGAGCTCGGCGATCAGCACAGATAGCAACGGCAACCTGACAGTCACTGGGCAAGACCTTTCAGGTCTCGCCGACGGTGAACTGACCGTCACCATGACAGTGACAGACGCTGCCGGGAATACAGGTACGGTCACCGATACCACCACCCTAGATACGGGCGCACCTTCGGTGACCATCAACGACAACACCACCAATGACAGCACCCCAGCCTTGACCGGCACCATAGATGATCCAGAGGCGAGCATAGTGGTAACCGTTGAGGGTGTGGATTATGTTGCCACCAACAATGGCGACGGCACCTGGACCTTGGTGGACGACACCTTACCAGCGCTTATGGACGGTAGCTACCAGGTCACCGTGACCGCCACCGACGCAGCGGGTAACAGCAGCATGGCCACGGGCAACTTAGTCATTGACACCAGCGCGCCAACCACGGGCGATGGTGCGAACAGCATCATGTTCAACGACGGCGGCGATGAGCAGTTAAGCGCGAGCGAAGCCACGAACGTCAGCTTCACCGGCAGCGTTGAAGCCGGTGCCACAGTGAACAGCATCACCATCAGTGATGGCGTGACCACGATCACGGTACCGAGCTCGGCGATCAGCACGGATAGCAACGGCAACCTGACAGTCACCGGGCAAGACCTTTCAGGTCTCGCCGACGGTGAATTGACCGTCACCATGACAGTGACCGACGTCGCAGGGAATACAGGTACTGTCACCGATACCACCACCCTAGATACGGGCGCACCTTCGGTGACCATCAACGACAACACCACCAATGACAGCACCCCAGCCTTGACCGGCACCATAGATGATCCAGAGGCGAGCATAGTAGTAACCGTTGAGGGTGTGGATTATGTTGCCACCAACAATGGCGACGGCACCTGGACCTTGGTGGACGACACCTTGCCTGCGCTTATGGACGGTAGCTACCAGGTCACAGTGACCGCCACCGACGCGGCGGGTAACAGCAGCATGGCCACGGGCAACTTAGTCATTGATACCAGCGCGCCAACCACGGGCGATGGTGCGAACAGCATCATGTTCAACGACGGCGGCGATGAGCAGTTAAGCGCGAGCGAAGCCACGAACGTCAGTTTCACCGGCAGCGTTGAAGCCGGTGCCACCGTCGACAGCATCACCATCAGTGATGGCGTGACTACCATCACGGTACCGAGCTCGGCGATCAGCACGGATAGCAACGGCAACCTGACAGTCACTGGGCAAGATCTGTCAAGCCTCGCCGACGGCGAATTGACCGTGACCATGACGGTGACAGACGCCGCAGGGAACACAGGTACGGTAACAGATACCACCACCCTGGATACGGCCACACCTTCGGTGACCATCAACGATGACGTTACCAATGACAGCACCCCGGCCTTGACCGGCACCATAGATGATCCAGAGGCGAGCATAGTAGTGACTGTCGAGGGTGTGGATTACACCGCCACCAACAATGGCGACGGCACCTGGACCTTGGTGGATAACACCTTGCCAGCGCTTATGGACGGAAGCTACCAGGTCACCGTGACCGCCACCGACGCGGCGGGTAACAGCGGCACGGCCACGGGCAACTTAGTCATTGATACCAGCGCGCCAACCACGGGCGATGGTGCGAACAGCATCGCGTTCAATGACGGTGGCGATGAGTTGGTAAACGCGAGCGAAGCGACCAACGTGACCCTTTCTGGCGTTGTCGAAGCCGATGCCACCGTCGACAGCATCACCATCAGCGATGGCGTGACCACGATCACGGTACCGAGCTCGGCGATCACTTTGGATAGCAACGGCAACCTGTCAATCACTGGGCAAGATCTGTCAAGCCTCGCCGACGGTGAATTGACCGTAACCATGACGGTGACCGATGCTGCGGGCAATACCGGTACGGTAACCGATACCACTACGCTTGATACCGCTGTAGATGGCAATGGCAATGGTCAAACCGTCACCTTTGACAGTATTTCCAATGATTCTGGTACTGACGGAGACTTCATCACGAGCGATACCTCGTTGATCTTCAACGGCACCATAGATCTTGACGATGCCACTACCTTGACTGTGTCTGTTGGTGGCACCGAGTACACCTTTGGAACTGCACCAGAGCTCACCATTGATAGCAATGGCAACTGGAGCCTCGACTTATCGGGGACCCCATTAGCTGCTGGCACCTACCCAGTCATTGCAACGGTTACCGATGCAGCTGGTAATTCACTTAGCACCGCCAGCCAAGATGTTGTCATTCAAGCGCTTGACGCCGTAAATGATGTGAGTGCTATCGACCTTGAGCCCGTTGTTACCGTTAACCCGCCACAAACAACTGACGATGTAGAAGTGCTTGGTTTGGCGGACGCAACTGGCGGCGCTAATGCCAGCGCGACCTTCACTGTTGCACCAGACAATATCGGTGACGTGGAAATTGAAGTTAGCCAAACCTCACTTGCAGCGGTTGCTGATGCCTTTATGGTTGAGGTGTACGATGAAAATGGTGTGCTGGTCTATCAAGGGGTCAGTGCAAACTCACAACTTGCCAATGTTGGTGGTTTGGATATTTTCAACATCACCGGGGATGAGACTATCTCTATCTCGATTCCAGACTTAGCAGCGGGTAACTACAGTGTGGTTGTGCGCAACGATGCAAGTCTGCTGGAGAATCAGGTAGGCAGTGTGCTGGACGCTGACGGTGATGGAGAGGTCAGCCTTAGCGAACTCGGCTTCGCAGGCGTGGAGCTTGGTCCAGATAACCGAGACTATGTGCTGCAGTACGTCGAAGATACGATAAATGCCATGCAGAATGGCGGCTCATTGCTGACCGGTGACGGGACTTTGATTCGCGAAACTCTGGAAGAGATGCTTGCTATCACTCCAATCATAGGTGCTGGTGAAATAGAAGACCGACTGACTGATGCGCTCGACGCCAAAGGCGTCAACCGAGACCTCAAAAAGTTCTATCAAGTTATCGCCGATGCTCTGTTTAATGACACCGTAACCCTTTTGGAAAGTACGGACATTACCACCACAGTAACTGAGTACAGCTACTTCGGTGAGGCGCAAGGTAACCTGATTGAGGGAGATACAGGTGATGCTGGTGCAGATACCATTATCGATGGCGCACAAGTCACTATGGTCACCAACAGTGCCGGTGAAAGCGTCGTTGTGCCAGATACAGGCACGGTAACGATTCAAGGTGCATATGGTGTCTTGGAACTTGCAGCTGACGGCACTTATACCTATACCGCAAATGGTGATCGCAGTTCGTTCGGTCAAGACGAAGTGTTCAACTACACCCTGTCAGACGGTGAAACTTCTGACTCGGCATCACTGACCATCAGCATTTCGGGTAGTGACTCCCCGGCTGGGCAAGCACAAACCGACATAGCTACAGACGAAGGTGCACCAGTAACCGAGTTAAGCGCTGACCTGCTGTTCAGTATGGTCGATGACGGTGAACTGATGATGCAATATGACGTTCTTGCCTCGAGTGAACCAAGGTTCAACGACAAGAGTGAAGAGTTGATGCGTCAAGCTGTGCTTGAACACACAGTCGAAGAAGACATC
>NZ_PQBV01000037.1:306084-538707 GCF_002964545.1 Pseudoalteromonas sp. T1lg10 | reverse complement strand
CCGTGAGGCTTAACCATACAACACCAAAATGGTGTGAGACTGTTAAGTTAGAAGTTAGAAATTAAAGACTGAAGTAGACACATTACTTATTAAGCTTTCCGAATTTACAATTTTTTCCTGACGACCATAGCGTTTTGGAACCACCTGACCCCATGCCGAACTCAGTAGTGAAACGAAACAGCGTCGATGATAGTGTGGCATTTGCCATGTGAAAGTAGAACATCGTCAGGGCCTTATTTAAAGAAACCCGTTGCAGCAATGCAACGGGTTTTTTGCGTTTGTAGGTCGGTCTTTTAGGCCGACAATGCGGCATGGATCTGCACCTTGTCGGGGTAAACCCCGACCTACAACAGCCTTGTCGGGGTAAACCCCGACCTACAACAGCCTTGTCGGCAAACCCTTACTTAAAAAACTCCCACAGCTATCTCTAGGCGAGGCTTTAGCCTTGCAAAAGCAGAATATTAAACCCGCTTGGATGTTGATCACAGAAGGCTGGTAAACAGAGCTGTTTTAACAATACTTCCCTGTAGCTTGGTTACTTCGGTCATCCATGACCTCACCTCAGTAAGCTGCGAAGCTGTGCTTCGGTCTTACTTCGCCTAATTAAAGAAACCCGTTGCAGCAATGCAGCGGGTTTTTTGCGTTTGTAGGTCGGCCTTTTAGGCCGACATTGCGGCATGGATCTGCACCTTTTTGGGGTTATCGGCAATATGCTCCTGTATTGCTCTACTATCGCCCTCTTTGTCGGGGTAAACCCCGACCTGCAACGGGGTGAACGGCAATGGTTTATCAGGCCGGCTAGGTCACTGCACCTGCGTTGCCTATTGTCGGCCTAAAGGTCAACCTACAACCCAAGGCGGCAAAGATGGAGCCATAACATGGCTGGTTTGGCGGGCAACAAAAAAGCCGCTATAAAAGCGGCTTAATATAATGGTTCAGAAGAATTACTTACTGTTCCCAGTAAGCCTGTTCTAAACAATCTTCACGTTCTGGCAGACCACGGGTTAAGCGTGGAGAGTGCTGTACCAATACTTCGTAGCTGGCACGGTTTGCATACTTGCTGATCTGCGCCAAAGACGAGTAGGTGATCGCTGCATGTTCATGCTTGGCCGAGTTGGGCACATTCAACTTATGATATTCATTCGCGCTGATATCGTGTAGCACGGCGGCCAGGGCACAATCGCCGGCACCATTGGTGTTTTTAATGCTGTCCGGTCCACCCATAAACGGAGCGGTATGGCTGTATGCTTTAATCGGAGTGTCGCAGTCCTGCTTGCGCATGGCACGGGAAAACTCGTAGCGATTAAAGTCGGCAATGGCGCCAGGCAATAACGGATACTCGGTTTCTCGCTGGCATGACTCATCGACATAACCGGCCATAAACATGCCTTTTTCACCTGCGGTACAGATCACCAGATCAACCCAGTCCAAGGCCTTGTCGGCGGCCAATAGGGGATCTTCAAAACCTGTGATGGCTTCCCCTTCTTCCTCATTCATGGCGAGGATATCAACGTGCTTTTGTACAAACTCAGCCCACCATGTGGGGTCTTGTTCGATCAAAAAGCGGGTGCCCAGAGTCAGTACCACGGGGACGCCGGCATCATTGGCGTATTTTACCGCCTGCATGGTGGCGTCGGTCATGGTTTCAGCTCCTTGAGTACGCATAAGGTAGGCGCTGATCACTAGGGCCGAAGAGTCTTGGATAAGCTCTTTATCTATGGACTCGGGTCGAAGATGGTTCATTAAGCCCGCACTGATGGCAAAGGTACGCTCACCACTTTCATCGATCAGGGTAAAGCAGCGGCCGATAGGGCCATCCACGGGCTGCAGATAATCCAGGTCAACACGGCTTGAGGTATTGCAGAGAAAACGATAGGCATAGCTGCCTATTTTGATGTTTTCACTCATAACCCCAAGCAATACCGAGCGATCATCGGCCAGCACAGAATAATTGTGCATGGTATTGCCTATGGTGCCACCGGCAAACTCGTAGTCGATCATCTCGTTGAGTTTAAGACGATCGTACAAGGCATTGGTGGTTTCACTGTCGATCACCTGAGACATGCCTCGACGTAGACCAAACTCATCAAGAAAAGCTAAATCGACCTTGGCTTCAATATCGACCACGATCTGATCAATACCGACAATGTAGCTGCGTTTAAGGCGCGACTCGGCATTGATTTGATTAGTAAGTGGATCTTTCTCTTCCACCGGAAAATAATGTTTGTGTCTTCGACGACCAGGAAACTTCATGACTTACCCGTTTGCGGTATTCATAGAACAAAAAAAGCGGCGAATTATAGCCTAAATTAGCCCTCGCAGGCTATGCCATGGCTTATAAAATTGCCCGAAATAGCGATATAATCACCGCTTTATTGTAGCTATTTGAGCGAATATGAGTGAATTTGATGACAAGTACTGGATGCAAAAAGCATTGGCTTGTGCACAACGTGCTGAACAAATAGGAGAAATTCCCGTTGGCGCGGTGGTGGTGAAGGATAACCAGCTGATTGCCGAGGGGTGGAATCAATCTATCACCTTGAACGACCCATCCGCCCATGCGGAAATGATGGCGATTCGCGCTGCCGGGGAAGTGCTCAATAACTACCGTCTGATTGATTGTACCCTCTACGTTACCTTAGAGCCTTGCTCCATGTGTGCCGGGCTTTTGGTGCATAGTCGTATCGACCGTTTGGTCTTTGGTGCCACGGATCTTAAAACCGGCTCGGCGGGGTCGATTATGAATCTGGTACAGGAGCCGCGCTTAAACCATCAGCTTGAGGTGACCTCGGGGGTACTGGCTGAGGAATGTTCGGCGCAGTTATCGGCGTTTTTTAAACGTCGTCGGCAAGAGCATAAAGAATTGAAGAAAGCGCGACAGCAGCGCACGGAGGAGAATTAAGACTCCGCCATACGCTGTTGCTCTAGCTCTTCCATTTGCTGGGCGGCAAACATACGGCAACGCCAGAGGATTTTACTGTGAGTGTTCTTTCTTAATACGCGACGACGTTTGGCACTAGAAAGTTGCACGCGTTGTTTAAAGCTATGCGTTCTGCGACGTTTCAACATAGTACTACTCCTGAAAGTGAGAGGGGAGAGCTACCATAACATCACGTTTAAGTGACAGTTTTATGGCATTCCTGCTGATTCTTCCGTGGCGCTGGCATCAGCGACATCCAGAGCTTGGTTTTCATCTAACCACACTAAGGTGTCGTAGTAGCGCCTTATATTATCTACGTAGGTTACGGCAACATCTCCACGCGCATAACCATACTTTGTTGTTCGATAATAGCGTTTCTTCACCAGCAGCGGTAGGTATTTTTTAACGTCGGCCCATTTGTCCGGATCGTCACCGCCGCGTTCGGTTAAGGCTCGGGCGTCGTTCACATGACCCCAGCCGACATTATAAGAAGCTAAGGCAAACCAGGTGCGATCCGGTTGTGGAATACGATCCGGCACCCGTTCTAATAAATAGCGCAGATACTTGGCGCCGCCATCAATATTTTGTTCCGGCTTAAGACGATTTTTAACCCCCACCTGCTTGGCGGTGGGCAGGGTCAGCATCATGATACCGCGAACCCCGGTGGGGGATTTCGCACGGGGATCCCACATCGACTCCTGGTAGCTTAGTGCCGCCAACAGACGCCAGTCGAGCTCATGGGCATATTGCTTAAACCAAGGCGCGTATTTAGGTAAGGTATCGGCCACGGCCTCAATAAAGGCCAGGGTATTCACATAGTTGAACTGGCGTACATGACCAAAGTATTTTTCTTCTAACGCATAGAGGCGACTATTTTCTTTTACCTCGCCGAAGAACTCTATCATCAGGGCATAAAGAGAATCATCATCGTCTTTGCGCATCAGCCAGGCTATGGGGTCATTACGAGTGACCGAAAAGCCGATGCTGAGATTGGGGTGATAACGGCGAAACAGCGCCAGGGTATGAGAGTCCGCCAGGGTGTAATCGATTTCGCCATCGATAATGGCCTGCAGCAATTCGGCTTCATCCAGCTCATCTGTTTCATCCCAGGTGAGTTGCGGAAATTGCTTTTGTGCTCTGAGCAAACTTTGCGAGTGGCTGCTGCGCGCTAAGACGGTGAGCTTGCCTTCCAGGTCTTCGAAATCCCGAGGGCGAGGGCGCCCTTGTTTATACACCAGTTTCTGGCTGATGGTGCGATAGCTTGGGCCAAAGCGATAGTGCTCGGCCCGGCTCGGTGAGTAGCCGATCCCCGAGGCGACTAAATCAAGGGAGCCGTTATCTAGGCGCGCAAACATATCACTGAGGCTGAAAAAGGGCACTATATCCAGTTCAACCCCCATATAGTCGGCAAACTCCTGCGCCAACTCATATTCAAAGCCTTGCTCGCCCTGAGTGCCATGGTAATAATTACTGGCGCCGGCCAAGGTACCCACTCTTAGGGTTTTGGTGTGATAAATATGTTCCAGTTGCGTTGGTTGTTGTGGCTCACTACAGCCAAAAAGTGCCACTAAAGCAATTGATAACAAAAATAATCTCACAGCCAGCCCCTGTCGCTTTGTAAGCTACTCTTATAACAAAACCAAGGCCTTGCGTCACCACTACTTTGCGGCAATACGAGTAACATCATTAAATGCGGACAATCGTCCTTGTCGCGCGCCCTTTAACTCGCATTTTAAGGGAAATTAAGTATAATGCGCGGCAACTGTCGTTCAATCCTTAACCCCGGATGATAATACCTATGTTGATCCTTCGCGGTGCGCCAGCACTTTCCGATTTTCGCGTTCAAAAAGTGCTTACTCTGTGTAAGCAAGCTAACCTTCCCGTAACCGATGTCTATGCCGAGTTTATGCACTTTGCTGACCTAAAAGCAGAGTTAAGTGCCGATGAGCACACTAAACTTGAGAAGCTACTGACTTACGGGCCGCATATTCCAGAGCACGAGCCGCAAGGTACGCTGATCCTGGTAACACCGCGTCCAGGCACGATTTCACCTTGGGCTTCTAAGGCCACCGATATCGCCCATAACTGCGGTCTAATTCAGGTTCACCGCATCGAGCGTGGTATCGCCTACTATGTTGAAGGTGACTTAAGCGTCGAGCAGCAGCAAGAAGTTTCTGCTCTGCTACACGACCGCATGACCGAAGCGACACATAGCACACTTGAAGAAGCCAGTAAGCTGTTCACCAATGAGCAGCCGCGCCCAATGTCATCGGTTGACATTCTTGGCGGTGGCCGTGAAGCGCTAGCAAAAGCAAACGTTGAGCAGGGCTTTGCCTTAGCGGACGACGAAATCGACTACCTGGTTGAGAACTTCCAGAAGCTAGGGCGTAACCCGAACGACATCGAACTATTTATGTTCGCCCAGGCTAACTCTGAGCACTGTCGTCACAAGATCTTTAACGCCGATTGGACTATCGACGGCGTAGAGCAGCCTAAATCGCTGTTCAAAATGATTAAAAACACCTACGAGCAAAACAGCGTAAACGTATTATCTGCTTATAAAGATAACGCCGCAGTAATGAAGGGCTCGGTAGCGGGTCGTTTCTTCCCTGATTTTGTTGGTGAATACACTTATCATCAGGAAAACATCGAAATCCTGATGAAGGTTGAAACTCACAACCACCCAACGGCTATTTCTCCTTTCTCTGGTGCCTCTACCGGTTCTGGTGGTGAAATCCGTGATGAAGGTGCAACGGGCCGTGGTTCTAAACCAAAGGCTGGTCTGGTTGGTTTCACCGTATCTAACCTACGCATCCCAGGCTTTGAACAGCCGTGGGAAACCAAGTACGGCAAGCCGGGTCGTATCGTTGAAGCCCTTGATATTATGATCGAAGGCCCACTGGGTGGCGCGGCGTTCAACAACGAATTTGGTCGTCCAAACCTGCTAGGTTACTTCCGTACCTACGAAGAATTAGTAAACAGCCACAATGGTGAAGAGGTGCGTGGTTACCACAAGCCAATCATGATCGCCGGTGGTCTGGGTAATATCCGTACCGAGCACGTACAAAAAGGTGAAATCCCTGTTGGCGCTAAGCTAATCGTACTGGGTGGCCCAGCTATGAACATCGGCCTGGGTGGCGGTGCTGCTTCATCTATGGCCTCGGGTCAGTCTAACGAAGACCTGGACTTTGCCTCTGTACAACGTGAAAACCCAGAAATGGAGCGTCGTTGTCAGGAAGTGATCGACAAGTGTTGGCAACTAGGTGATGACAACCCAATTGCATTTATCCACGATGTGGGCGCGGGCGGTCTATCAAATGCCTTCCCTGAGTTGGTAGACGATGGTGGCCGTGGTGGTATTTTCGAGCTTCGTAATGTACCAAACGATGAGCCGGGCATGGCGCCACACGAAATCTGGTGTAACGAATCACAAGAGCGTTATGTTCTTGCAGTAGCAGTAGAAAACTTCGAACGTTTCGAGCAAATCTGTAAGCGTGAGCGCGCACAATATGCGGTTATTGGTACAGCGACCGAAGAGCGTCACCTGCGTGTTGCCGACTCACACTTTGGCAACAACCCGGTAGATCTTCCTCTTGAAGTGCTACTTGGTAAAGCACCTAAGATGCACCGTGACGTAACGTCAAAACAAGCACAAGGTGAAGCGCTAGAGACTGCTCAGATTACAGTAAAAGACGCGGTTCAACGTTTACTTCGTTTACCTGCGATTGCAGAGAAAACCTTCCTTATCACCATTGGTGACCGCTCGGTAACAGGTTTGGTTGCGCGCGACCAGATGGTTGGCCCTTGGCAGGTGCCGGTAGCAAACTGTGCGGTAACAGCCGCTGCATTTGATACCTACCATGGTGAAGCCATGTCTATGGGTGAGCGTACCCCAGCGGCACTGCTAAACTTTGGTGCTTCTGCTCGTCTGGCGGTAGCCGAGTCACTGACCAACATCGCTTGTGCAGATATAGGTTCACTAAACAACATCAAGCTATCTGCAAACTGGATGGCTGCAGCGGGTCACCCGGGTGAAGATGCGGGTCTTTACGAAGCGGTAAAAGCCGTGGGTGAAGAGCTGTGTCCAGCACTTGGCCTGACTATCCCGGTTGGTAAAGACTCAATGTCAATGAAGACCACCTGGCAAGATAATGGTGAAGACAAGGCGGTAACTGCGCCACTATCACTGGTTATCACTGCGTTTGGTCGTGTTGAAGACATTCGTAAAACGGTAACGCCTCAGCTGCGTACCGACAAAGGCGAGTCAACCTTGCTACTTATCGACCTGGGCGCTGGCCAAAACCGTATGGGTGCATCTAGCCTGGCACAGGTTTACAAGCAACTTGGCGACAAGACCCCTGACGTTGATAGCCCAGAGCTACTAAAAGGCTTCTTCGAAGCCATGCAGGCGCTTGTAAGCGAAGAGAAACTACTTGCTTACCATGACCGTTCAGACGGTGGTTTATTCGTAAGCGTTGCGGAAATGGCGTTTGCTGGTCACACAGGTGTGACGCTTGAACTAGACGCGCTAGCCGGTTCTGATTTAGAAGTGCTATTCAACGAAGAGCTAGGTGCGGTTCTTCAGGTTCGCAATAGCGACTTGGATGCGGTTAAAGCGGTACTTGCTAATCACGGTCTTGCGGCAATGAGCCACGAGATTGGTACCTTGAACGATGCCGACCAGCTAATCATCAAGCGCGGTGGTGCTGCACTTGTTGATAACAGCCGTACCGAGCTTCGTCTAGCTTGGGCTGAAACTACATATCAGATGCAGTCTCTACGTGACAACCCAGCTTGTGCACAGCAAGAGCATGACGCAAAAGCGGATGCGAAAGACCCAGGTCTGAATGTGAAGCTAAGCTTCGACATCAATGAAGATGTTGCTGCGCCTTACATTGCTACCGGTGCTAAGCCGAAAATGGCTATCTTGCGTGAGCAGGGTGTTAACTCTCACGTTGAAATGGCAGCGGCATTTAACCGTGCGGGCTTTGCGGCCATCGACGTACATATGAGCGACATCCTTGAAGGTCGTTTGACTCTTGAAGAGTTCAAAGGCCTGGTAGCTTGTGGTGGCTTCTCATACGGTGACGTACTAGGTGCCGGTGAAGGTTGGGCTAAGTCGATTCTATTCAATGACATGGCTCGCGAGCAGTTCCAAACCTTCTTTGAGCGTCAAGATACCTTCAGCCTTGGTGTATGTAACGGCTGTCAGATGATGTCGACACTACGCGAATTGATCCCAGGCACAGAGCACTGGCCACGTTTCGTAACCAACCAAAGTGAGCGTTTCGAAGCCCGTGTTGCCCTAGTTGAAGTACAAGACAGCCCGTCTGTGTTCTTCAATGGCATGGCCGGTTCACGTATGCCTATCGCTGTTTCTCACGGTGAAGGTCGTGCCGAGTTCGCTAACGATGCGGCAATCCAAACAGCGGTTAACTCAGGCACAGTTGCGGTTAAATACGTGGACAACTACGGTAACCCAACCATGCAATATCCGGCGAACCCGAATGGTTCTCCAGAGGCAATCTCGGGTATTACTTCTACCGATGGTCGTGCAACAGTAATGATGCCACACCCAGAGCGTGTATTCCGCGCCGTGGCCAACTCATGGCACCCGGATGAGTGGAAAGAAGATAGCCCATGGATGCGTATGTTCCGTAACGCACGTAAGCACATTGGCTAACACCTGGATTAATTTTTGGGTTAATTACCAAAGATAACAAAAAGGCTGCATTTGCAGCCTTTTTTGTGTGCGGCGTATTCAGTTTCTCCGTGTTAGTATTAAGCCAAAGGTTAAGCTAAAGGAAGGCTATGCTGCGGAAGGCTTTTTTAATATTACTTGGAGTAATCTTAGTGCTTGTCACCGCGCTTGCGGTGGCCTATGGGTTTCGCAGCGAACTCACCCATATGCTGGCCAAGCATTATTTGCAGCATCAGGGCGCCACGCTGACCTGCGCGCGCTGGCAATGGGGCTCCCAGTTGTTAGCCATAGATGCCGACCGGCTGTGCCTCGAATATCAGGGTCATTCTTTGACCTTGGAAGACGTCACCCTAACGCCGACGGCCCTGCATATAGCGAGAGCCCATGTTCAAGCGGGTCCCATCGCCAGCGATGATGACCAGGATAAACAAGCCAGCCCCTGGCAACCGGCACCCTTGGCCTTATTGCTGCCCCTAAAAAGACCTTTACTGAGCATAGCCGAAGCCAAGGTCAGCTTTGTCGACTTCAGTCGCCCCATGACCTTTGCTATTGAAGAAACCCAAATCAATCATTTTCAAATCACGGGTGATATCCAGGGCCAATGGTTGCTCAAAGCTGATGCCATTGAGGTAGACGTAGCCCTTGCTCGTGATTTCACTAAGGTGTTGGGCGAGTATATTAAAACACAGCAAAATCATGCCCTGGACTGGCATGCGGATGTGGCCCAATTAGCGCTCAAAGGCGAGTTTTGGGGTAATAGCCTGGATGCAACTTTAGCCCTGCATCTTGATGGTGAGCTGCGCAGCGAGCCGCATTGTTTATGGCAGCTCGCCAGTCGGGGCCAGGTGCATATTCAATCCGAGGATATGCAGCAATACCTTATTACGGCACAACAGCTGAGTACCGAGCTCGGAGCTTTGAGTCATTGTCAGGCACTTGATAAGTACAGCGCCTACCTGGGAGAGTTGGCCGAAACTCGCTGGCAGCTTAATAGCCGACAGCCATTAACAGTGCATATGAACGGTGAGTTTAACTTGCCTGAGCTGAGCATGGCTAACCGGGCGGGAGGGCAATCCGTGCTTATTGAAGCAAACAACAGCCAGGGCAACTGGCAAACCCTGACCTTAAGCAGTGAGTATCTGTTGGCGGCGCAATTGGCCAGTATCGGCTCGCTGCAAAGCCAGGGCACCCTGACCGATAAGCAAGTGCAGGGGCACTTCCTAGGTCAAGTAGCATTGCCGCCGCAACCCGAACTCGAATATCAGCCGCTGCAGGCACAAGGCCAGTTTGGTTACGATTATCTGGGCTCCGGGTGGATGCGCGCTGATGTAAAAACCCCCGCCTTAAGCTATCAGGATTATCAGTTAAAGAGCCTGGCGCTGACCCTGGATGCAGCCCTGGATCTTGATGGCCAGGTAGAAGCCGAACTCACCACATCGGTAGCTGTGCTTAACAGCCCGCAGTTGAAGGCGCGTACCCTGACGCAGCAATATCAAATCGGTGCTAATGCGCTCGGTAATGGCGAGCGACAGGCTAAGGTGGAGGTGCAAAGTCAGGTAGCGGATTTTGAGGTTAAAGGTGTGCGTGTAAGCGGCCTTAAGCTCGATAGCAATTTAGCCATCGGCCGAGTTATCGAGGGCACTCACCTTGCTTCTTGGCAAGGAGTTGAGGCGCTACTTAAACATAATTGGAGCGACAACGCCCATGCCTTGAATCTGGTTGTTAATGACACCGAAATGAGCTCTTTTATGCCCTTGGTACAGCAGCTTGAGCCAGAACTGGTGTTCGGCGGCGGCACCATGTCATTGCATCTTGAGGGTGATGCGCTGCTAGAGCGCTTTGACTGGCAAATGGATATTAATAACGCCGAGATTTTGTATCAGAATTACCTGGCTCAGTCTCTTAACATGGCCCCGACAGGCAGTGTGAATTCAGGCGCACTTCAGCTCGAAACGACTAAGTTTACCCTAAGTGAAGTGCGTGCCGGTCCGATACTTAAAGAGGTATCTGGTGAGCTGGGGATGGATAAGGATTTCTATGTCAGCCAGGTGCAGGGCAAGCTCTTCGATGGCCGTTTTGCCTTGGATAAACTCTATTTAACTGGCCTGGAAAAGGAACGCAAACCGGCCCTGCTGCGCCTTGATGGGATCCGTGCAGAAAATGTTTTGGCCCTGGAGCCACAGCAGGGCATTAGTGTGAAAGGGTTGTTGGCCGCAGAGTTGCCGCTGCGTTTTAACGAGCAGGGGGTGAGCATAGAAAATGGCCGTATCTATTCCCAGGCCGCGGGCAAGCTGACCATAGATAACAACGCCGCCTTTAATGCGGTCAAGGAGCAGCAGCAACAGTTAGGGCCCATGTTGGCCATGTTGGAAAACTTGGATATTAACAGTATTAATGCCGATGTTGATTTAACCCATGATGGTTGGTTAACTATGGCGATGCAACTAAAGGGAGAAAATCCCGAGCATCAACAAGAAGTTAATTTTAACTATAATCATCAGGAAAATATCTATACCTTATTCAGAGCGCTGCGCTTAAGTGACGAAATCACCAAAAGAGTAGAGCGAGAGTATCAAGCGAAGGAGTAAAGCAATGAGTACGCGAATGCTGGTGGCCTTGGTCGGCGCGTTAACCTTAATGGGCTGTACCCATAAGGTCGAGGTGGAAAGTAAAGAGCCGATCACCATCAACCTAAATGTTAAAGTGGATCATGAAATCCGCGTTAAAGTAGACAAAGAGCTCGATGAGCTTTTCGGTGACGACAGCGAGCTATTTTAGGAGGCGAATATGAAACTAGTTAAATGGACCATGTTACTCAGTGCGACCATGTTGGCCTTTAGTGCTTGGGCGCTAACCTTAGATCAGGCTAAAGATCAGGGCATAGTCGGTGAAACCAGTACTGGTTACCTGGAGTTGGTGCACACCTCTGCCGAGGCGCAGCAGTTGATCACCGAGATCAATGCTAAGCGAAAGGCCAAATACCTGGCCATGGCCAAGAAAAACGGCATTAGCCTAAGTCAGGTTGAAGCTCTGGCCGGTGCTAAAGCCATTGAAAAGACTGCCGCCGGACACATGGTTAAGGTCGATGGCCAGTGGCGTAAAAAGTAACAACCAAGCACCTATAAAAAATAAAAAATAAAAAAAACAGCGCTATGCAGAACATGGCGCTGTTTTTTTATGGGCAAAAGAAGGTTACCAATTCACTTAAATAGCTAATCATTCTAGCGGGCTAAATATCATGCTAACTGTGTTGGAATTTTTCTATGTAGAATAACTACATAAGAAAAATCCCGCCTTGTTATCATATCATTTATCCAGCGCTATCTCTGATCACATACTTAACAGAATTGGTATGATGGGTAAATCGCTAATGTTAGCTTACGGCTTAAGCGATAAGGCGCTCGGCCAGGCTCAGCTCCATGGTCGCTTTAAGCAAACGGTAAAGATTAATCGACGCATCGATCTCTTCTTTACGGTTGGTTAAAGACTCAATATTCAAGCCTAAAGGCACGCCTAAATGGGCACAGCTGCGCAGAATTAAATCCAGGTTCTCGCGGCAAATCCGCACCGATTCACTTAAGGTGTTGTCTGCATCGAGCATGCGCCACTTGGTCGCTTCGGGCACGGAAATGCCTAACCACTCCATAAAGTCCAAGGTGGTTTCACCGCCGCAGGGCGTAAAGGTCAGAATAATACGTTGCGGTGTCAGACCTTGCTGGCGACAACTGCGGGCATAACTGGTGATCAAATCTATGGTCGCTTGCGCATTGTAGACAGCTTGCGAGATAAAGAACTTACAACCTTGCTCTGTCTTCGTCAGCAGACGCTCGTGTTCATTACCCTTGCTGGCATGGCGCTCGGCTATGGTTACACCACCTAAAAAGAAATCATGGTCGTGTGCATCAATATGGGTATAAGCATCATTTAGGCTTAGTTTAACTTCACCGGTTGAGGATGGGCTGCCGACCAACACCAGGTTATTAAGTTTATATTCCTGATAGGTGGTATCTAACCACTGATTAAACTCACCGGCGCTGCGCTGGGCAACGCTCTTATAAGTGATCACATCGAGTTGCGACAAGCGACGTAGTAAGCCACTGTAATGACGTGGGTCTATGGTTTCTTTAAACGGGAAAGGGCGAGGTACATTGGTGCGACTGCTTTCATCCTGAATGTCATAAACGATAACACCGTCGTATTCGATTTCATGCAAGCGACCCAATAGCTTCTCGGCAATGGCTTGCAGCTTACCATCGTCCGTACCTGTCTTCGGTGGTGTAGTGCCGATAAGGTATACCCCTTGGCGGGGGTCTTCAATTTTCTCTTGCAGTGTTAGCGCCATGATCCTCATTCCCATATGCGGTTAATGGAATCACTATAACAGCCATTTAGACGTCTAAACAGCCTTTTTCTGGTGAAACTTACTCATGAATGTTGAATTTCATTCATGTTGCCTTGTAGGTCGGCCTTCCAGGCCGACAAATATGCACCATTCTCACCTTGTCGGCGCACAGCACTGACCTACAAATGACTTTCTCAACTGCGGTCTCCAAATTAAGATCTTGTCGCGTTGGCGACGGCAACCAAAGAGGGAGTTCATAACCATCGTGCATATAATTCGTCCATGAAGCTGGGTTCCTGTCGGCATCCCTGCCTCCACCTCCGAGCCCTGCGAAGCGGGGCTTCGGTCACTCGTCGCCCCTTTGACACATTTGTTTACAGCAAAATGAGCCGTCGGTTACGCGCATTGGGTGAATTTATTGCATAATGGATTGGATCAAAAATCAGATAACAATCAGACTTAAAGGATAGGAAGATGAAACTATCGGTTATTGCCTCAGGCATTGCCCTGGCGCTTGCGCTAGGCGGATGTCAAAGCACGCAGACAACGCAAACAAGTACCGCTGCGGCAACGGCGCAACAGAACAATAAAGTATTTGCCCAGGACTATGTATTAGAAGAGCTAGACAATGGTCTGCGGGTGATGGTGGTAAAAACCGATTATCCCGATGTGGTGTCGCTGCAGATCCCTGTTTCTGTAGGCTCGCGTAACGAGGTAGAAGAAGGCAAAACAGGTTTTGCTCACTTCTTCGAGCACATGATGTTTAAGGGCTCGGAAAAATTCCCGGAAGATGTCTACGCCGATATCATGAAAAACTCAGGTGTTGATAACCGCGCTTACACCACCAATGATTACACCAACTACCACCTTAATTTCTCTAAGCAGCATTTAGACAAGGTGCTGGAAATCAAGGCCGATGTCTTTCAAAACCTCAGGTACAGCGAAGAGCAGTTCCGCACCGAGGCGCTGACGGTTAAGGGCGAATACCTTAAGAACAATGCCAGCCCAATTCGCAAACTGTTGGCGGCGGTGCGCAAAGAAGCCTTCGATAAGCACACCTATGAGCACACCACCATGGGCTTCTTTGAAGATATCGAAGCCATGCCGGATCAAAGTGAATACGGCCAAACCTTCTTTAAACGTTTCTACAAGCCAGAGTATGTGTCTCTGGTTATCGTCGGCGATGTTGACCCTAAAGAAACCATTTCCATGGTGAAAAAGCACTGGGGTAACTGGCAGCGTGGCGACTATCAGGCTGATATTCCGGTGGAGCCAAAGCAAGCAGCACCGCGTTATGTGCATGAGCAGTATGAGGGCTTACCGGGTCACTGGCTGTTGGTTTCTTACAAGGGCACCGAGTGGAACCCCAATACCAAGGACCGCGCCGCATTGGATCTGCTGTCACAGCTTTACTTCTCTGAAAACTCAGAGCTATACCAACAGCTGGTGGTAGAAAAGCAGATTGCTTCGCAAATGTTTACCTACAACCCGGAAACCAAAGATCCGGGCTTATTGCATGTATTCGTTAAGGTGGATGACGAAGAGAACCTGGCAGTGGTGCGTGATGCCATTAATCAAACCTATGCCCAGGCGCGCACCAGCTGGTAGATGAAGGCAAGTTGGCGGCATTGAAATCAAATGCTAAATACAGCTTTATTAACAGCCTGGACTCATCGCAGGCGATCGCATCAACGCTTGCCAGCTATATGCACTTCGAGCGCGACCCTGAGGTGATCAACGCCCTGTATCAAAGTGCCGACAGTGTCAGTGCTGAAGATATTCGTGCCATTGCTAATCAGTACTTCACCGACAACAACCGCACTACGGTCACCATGTCGGCCAAGGATGCAGTCGCAGGTTTTGACGCCGAAGTGCAGCTTGATACCTTGGTAGCTGATATCAACAATAAGCCGACAGAGCAGCTATTTACCGTGCTGGATAAAACCAATAGCTCGCCACTGGTTGACGTAAACTGGTTATTCTACACCGGCGCTGCGGCCGACCCTGAAGGTAAAAAGGGTGTGGCGGCCTTAACTGCGGCCATGCTGGCCAAGGGCGGCAGCCAGTCTATGAGCTACAAGGAAATTCAAAAAGCCCTTTACCCAATTGCCGGCAGCTTTGCTTATCAAATCGATAAGGAAATGATCTCACTGCATGGTCGCATCCACAAGGATAACGCCGAGCAGTGGTATGAGCTGGTCAGCGACCAACTGCTAGACCCGGGCTTCCGTGAAGACGACTTCGCTCGTTTAAAGAAAGAGCTGATCGACGGCATTGAGTCGGGCCTTAAAGCTTCTAACGATGAAGAGCTAGGTAAAGAAGTACTCTACGCCGAGCTGTATCAGGGCCACCCTTATGGCGCCTACAACTACGGTGACTTGTCTGACTTAGAAGCCTTGACCCTGGATGATGTTAAGGCCTTCTACGCGAAGAACTTCACTCAGCGTAATCTGCATCTGGGCCTTATTGGTGCCGTGCCTGAAAAGGTGAAAGCGCAGATGATGAGTGACCTGCAGGGGTTGCCAGCCGGTGATCAAGCCCGCCTAGATATCCCGGATGCGCCTGCACTGAGCGGCCATCATGCCACCATTATTGAAAAGAGTGCTAAGTCGACCGCCGTGTCTTTTGGTTTCCCAATTGAGACTACGCGTTCAAGCAAAGACTGGACGGCGTTGTGGTTGGTTCGTTCCTTCCTGGGTGAGCACCGTAACTCAAATGCCAAGCTGTATGAGCGTATTCGCCAGGTGCGTGGTATGAACTATGGTGACTACGCCTACATCGAGTACTTCCCGCGCGGCATGTTCCAAACCAAGCCGGATGCTAACCTGGGTCGCTCCGAGCAGATCTTCCAGGTCTGGTTGCGTCCGCTGCGCTCAAATAACGATGCCCACTTTGCTACCCGTACCGCACTGCGCGAGCTGGATAAGCTGATCAGCCAGGGTATGAGCGAGGCAGACTTTAACGCTACCCGTAACTTCCTGACTAACTTTTTGCCGCAGTTGGTGGCAAGCCAAAACCGTCAGCTAGGTTACGCCTTAGACAGCCAGTTCTATGGCACTGATAACTTCGCCGACTATGTGCGCTCACAGCTGGAAACACTTACGGTAGCGGATGTAAACCGCGTTATTCGCGAGAACCTGCAAACAGATAATATTCATTATGTGTTTGTCAGTGGTGATGGTGAAGATATGAAGGCGCGTTTAGCGAACGAGCAGGTTTCACCGCTTAAATACAACACCGAAAAACCAGCGGAACTAGTGGCCGAAGATAAACAAATCGAAAGCTACAAGCTGGCTATTCCAAGCAAAAACATCAAGGTTGTGCCTTTGGAAGAAGTGTTTAAGTAAGTAGAACCGAGACAGTAAAAAGCCGCTCAATCGAGCGGCTTTTTTAATGGGTTATTTCTTTTTTGCCTTGGACTTGGCTTTTTTGCGTTTGGCCTTCATCTTTTCCGGATCTTTTTTCTTCTTTGGCGGCAGCTTGGCTTCTTTGTGCTGCGGCTCCAGGCCTTTGATCTTACGACGCTTTAGCACCTGATCCGTGTAGCGTTCGATTTTACCTAACATGGCCACTTCATGGGCTTCAACCAAGGAGATGGCGGTGCCTTTTTTACCGGCGCGGGCGGTACGGCCAATGCGGTGTACATAGACATCGGCGCTGCGTGGCATATCGAAGTTGAACACATGGCTGATGTCGTTAACATCAATACCACGGGCGGCAACATCTGTGGCAATCAAGATCTTGGTGCGACCGCTGTGGAAGCTGGCCATGGCCGCCATACGTTTATCCTGTGGCATTTCACCGCGCAACCAGGTGGTCTTGATATCATGAGTGAATAACTCGCCAACCAGCTTTTCCAGGCGCTCACGGGTTTTCACAAAGACAATGGCTTTTTCAACACTCTCTTGCTGTAGCAAGTTCACCAAGAGCTTGAGTTTATGGTCGTAATCATCGGCCAGGTGCACCCATTGCAAAATCTTACCGCGCTCAGAACGTGAAGGCGATGCCTCCAGTTGTGCCGGCTCGTTTAAGATGCGCTCGGAGAACTTGGCGACGCTGTCACCTTCAAGGGTGGCAGAGAAAAGCATACATTGACGGCGGTTTTTCGCTTCTTCACAAATGCGCAGCATTTCCTTACGAAAACCCATGTCCAGCATGCGGTCCGCTTCGTCCAAAATCAGCAGCTCTACATCTTCGGCGTGGAAGTTTTCTGTGTCCAGATATTCCATCAGGCGCCCCGGTGTGGCGATCAGGATATCGTTATTCTTTTCAAAGATCTCTTTATGCGTGCCGTAGTTGATACCGCCGGTAACCACACCGATTTTTAAATGTGTGTCTGCCGCCAGCTTTTCGCATTGCTCATGTACCTGGTAGGCCAGCTCACGGGTTGGGGTCATGATCAAGACGCGGGCGAAACCTGGGTTACGACGCGGATGGTCCAACAGGTACTGAATGGCGGGGATCAAAAACGCCGCGGTTTTGCCGGTGCCGGTCGGGGCGCAGGCAAGGACATCACGGCCTTCCAGCGCTTCTGGAATAGCCAGTTGCTGAATGCTGGTGGGCTTAGTAAAACCTAGGCTGTCAATGGCGTTGAGTAGCGCGGTATCAAGATCAAAATCGGCAAATTGCATAAAGGAGTCAAAATGATGGACAATTAAGGCAATTATACGTGGCACATGCTCAAACACAAAGGTCTAAAGTGGCAGGTTTTCAGTTTAAACAGTTTTCTATCGCGCAATGCAGCACCGCCATGAAGGTTTCCACCGACGGTATTATGCTCGGAGCCTGGGCGGAGCTGGGCTCGGCGCAGCAAATATTGGATGTTGGCACGGGCACCGGATTGCTGGCATTAATGTGTAAGCAGCGTGCGCCCCACTCTGATGTGCGAGCCCTGGATATAGAGCCGGATGCCTGCGCCCAGGCAAGGAGTAATGTGGCGGCAAGTCCCTGGCCGGAGATAGAAATAACGCAGGGCGATGCCCAGCATTTTGACAGTGAGAGCAAGTTTGATCTGCTGATCAGTAATCCGCCTTATTTTGATAACGCCTTAAAAGCACAAGACGATAAGCGTAATCTGGCGCGTCATACCGACAGTCTGCCGTTTTCGGCGCTGATAGACCTATGGCAAAGGGTAGGCCATGTAAACACTGAGTTGGCGGTGATCCTTCCTCGTGAGCAAGGACAAGAGTTAGTAAAGTTAGCTGAGCAGGCGGGCGGGCATTTACGGCGCCTGTGCGAAGTAAAAAGCACCGAGCGCAAAGAAGTCAGTCGTTGGCTAATGCAATTTAGCTGGCAAGCGGGGGTGTGTGAAAAGCAGCTGCTGGTGATCCACGCAGGCGACTATTACAGTGAGGACTATCGCCACCTGTGCCGTGAATTTTATTTACGCTTCTAAAGTTTACAAAGCCTAAGTAGCTTACAGCTCGGCGTATTCGGTCATGATCTGCTCCACCCAGGTGGCAATACGATCATCGCTTTTTTCGTACTGACTGTCTTCATCCAGGGCCAGACCGACAAAGTGTGAGCCATCTTCTGTCAGCGCCTTAGAGGCTTCAAACTCATATTCATCGCTGTTGGGCCAGTAACCGATAAATTGCACCCCTTGTGGCGCGATTTCATCATGGAGCATGCCCAGCGCATCCTGGAACCACTGGCCATAGCCTTGTTGGTCCCCCATACCGAGCAGGGCTACCACCTTGCCCGCCAGGTTTACATCCTTGATATCATCCCAGTGCGACTCCCAGTCTTCCTGAATTTCGCCGAAGTCCCAGGTGGAAATACCAAAAATGACAAAATCATAATTTTCGGCTGTTTTCAGCGGTTCATCTTTAATATTAAAGAGATCAACAACGTCTGCACCGATAATGTCGCGGACTTTTTCCGCCGCTATTTCTGTGTAGCAGGTGGTCGAACCGTAAAATAAACCAATCTTCATTGTTTTCACATCGCTTGTCATTGATAGGGCGAAGTCTAACGTATCGTGCCCCGAGTATCTATCTGATATGATGCAATTAACCTAAATCTGCATGGCCATTGATGTGAGTAAGCAGCCGCCAAACCCGGATAACCTAGAGCATATTGAGCAATTTTTGGATGCCTTGTTTCTTGAAAGCGGCGCCAGCGACAACACCTTGTCCGCCTATCGCACCGATTTAAAAAAATTCAGCGACTTTATCGCCCCCCAAGCCTTGCTTGATGTAGATACGCAAGAGGTGGAGCAATATCTGGCCTATCGGGTTGATCTCGGCTTAAGCCCGCGCAGTACGGCGCGCAGTATCAGTGCCTTAAAGCGCTTTTATCAACATCAGATCACCGACAAGCGTTTGACGCGCTCGCCTTTGGAAACCATTAGCCGCCCTAAGGCCATGCAATCCTTACCAAAAACCCTGAGCGAGGAAGATGTGGAGGCGCTACTGGCAGCCCCCGATTGCGAGGATGCCATGGGCCTGCGCGACAGAGCCATGTTAGAGTTGCTTTATGCCACAGGACTGCGTGTCAGCGAACTGATCGGTCTGAGATTAGAGCATGTAAACCAGAATCAGGCGGTGGTCTTTGTAAAGGGCAAGGGCGGTAAAGAGCGCCTAGTGCCCATGGGCGAAGAAGCGCTCGATTGGCTGGCGCGCTATTTGAAATTTTCCCGCCCGGCATTGATAAAACATGCCACGGATTTTGTCTTTGTCTCCAAGCGCGGTATCGGTATGACAAGGCAAACCTTTTGGCATCGCATTAAACACTATGCTATGTTGGCGAACATTAAATCAGATCTGTCGCCGCACACCCTGCGTCATGCCTTTGCAACTCACTTGCTTAATCATGGTGCCGACCTGCGAGTAGTGCAGATGATGCTGGGTCACAGCGATTTGTCGACCACACAGATATATACGCATGTGGCCAACGAACGACTAAAATTAGTGCATCAAACTCATCACCCTCGGGCTTAGGTCACGGGCTTAGCTAGTTGGCTTAGGTTGAGGGCATAACGCGTAGGGCGTGAATTTTATCGCTGATTCACGGTCTAGGTAGTATGACTAGAAGTTTTTAGAGACATATATTATGAAAAAAGTATTTATCGCACTGGCCCTGGCCGGTGTTAGTGCGGCAACCAGCGTCAGTGTTTCGGCGGCGCAATCGGTGGCTGAAGGTAACAGTGCAGTGAAAGCCCAGTTTGCACAATTGGGTCTGAACGCCAAGAAAGTAAATACCACGCCTCTGGACGGTGTGGTTGAAGTGATCACCAACCGCGGCGTATTTTATGCCAGTGACGACGGCCGTTACCTGTTGCAGGGCACCCTGATTGATGTCAAAAACAAAGAAAACCTGACCGAGGCGGCGCTAAGCGGTGTGCGTCTTGAAGGGGTGGAGCAATATAAAGATTCGATGATCGTCTACAAGGCCGACAAAGAAAAAGGCAAGATCACCGTATTTACCGATATCACCTGTGGTTACTGCCGTAAGTTGCATCGTGAGTTAGAGGATTACCTTGAAGCCGGTATTACGGTTCAGTATCTGGGCTTCCCTCGTGGCGGCATGGGTTCACAAGGCTATAAAGATCTTATGAATGTATGGTGTGCCGAGGATCAGCAAAAAGCCCTGACCGAGGCTAAAGCCGGTGCGAAACCGGAAGAAGTGAAGCAGTGTAATGCCCCGGTGGCGGAGCACTACCAGCTAGGACAAAGCTTTGGTATCAGTGGTACGCCGGCAATTATCCTGTCTGACGGCAGTATGATCCCTGGCTATCAACCGGCTGCCGCCATCAGTGTTGCCATTGACCAGATAAAATCTAAATCTTAATAAGATCATTATTGGGTCTGCTTAGCTAGAGCGCACTAGTTGCTTTAGCGGCAGGCCTGTTTTTTTGTCTTTATAGTAATTCAGTTAAGTATGTGAGCAGATATAGCGCTGGATAAATGATGTGCTAACAAGGCGGAATTTTTCTTATGTAGCTATTTTGCATGGAAATATTCTAACGCAGTGAGCATGATATTTAGCCCGCTAGAATGCTTAGCTAGGTAACAGAATTGCTATTAAAAATATGGAGTCGAGCCTTGCAGGCGCAAACTACCATTACCGCCCGTCAGCGCGTAGATGATTCTCATCTTAGCGCTCAATTACACCCAGTTATTCGTCAACTCTATGCGGCACGGGGAGTCAGCGACCCGGCGCAGATAGATAACAGCGTTACCACCTTGCATGACTTTCGCTTATTTCGCGATATAGACAAAGCCGCAGAGCTGCTGTTTACAAGTCTGCAAAAGCAGGAAAAGGTACTTATTGTCGGCGACTTCGATGCCGATGGCGCCACCAGTACCGCGACCCTGATGCAGGGCTTACAGATGTTTGGCTTTACCCGGCTTGATTACCTGGTGCCCGACCGCTTTAACTTTGGTTATGGTCTGAGTGTTGAGCTGGCGGAGCATATTATTACCCTGGCGCCGGATCTGGTGATCACGGTCGACAGCGGTATTTCCTGCATCAACGGCATAGCCCGGGTCAAAGAAGCGGGTATCAAGGTACTGGTTACCGACCACCACTTGCAGGGTGAGCGCCTCCCCAATGCCGATGCCATAGTGAACCCCAATCGTCACGACTGTCAGTTTCCATCCAAGTCCATTGCCGGCGTGGGTGTCGCCTTTTATCTCTTAATTGCCTTTCGCCATGCCCTGCGTGAAGCGAATTGGTATGAACAACAAGGACAGGCAGAGCCGAATTTAGGTAATTTGTTGGACCTGGTAGCGCTGGGCACGGTCGCTGATGTGGTGGCGCTCGATGCCAATAACCGCACCTTGGTATATCAGGGGTTGGCGCGCATTCGCAGTGGCCGCACTCGCCCGGGTATCGATGCCCTGATTGAAGTGGCCAGACGCAACCGCGCTCGTTTAAGCGCCAGCGATTTTGGCTTTGCCCTGGCGCCGCGTTTGAATGCCGCCGGGCGCTTAGATGATATGAGCCTGGGTATCGCCTGTTTATTGGCGCCTGAGCTCAACCAGGCCCGGCGTATTGCCGGTGAACTCGATGCCCTGAACGCTGAGCGTAAGGAAATCGAGCAGGGTATGCAGCAAGAAGCGCAGGCAGCGCTGAGCAGACTTTCTTTGGGCACGAATCAGGCTCCCGATGCCCTGTGTTTGTATCAACAGGACTGGCACCAAGGGGTGATAGGCATTCTTGCCGGGCGCTTAAAAGAGCAGCACCACAGACCTACCGCCATCTTTGCCGCTGGAGACAATGGTCAGCTTAAGGGCTCATGTCGCTCTATTGACGGCGTGCATATGCGCGATGTGCTGGCCCATATCGATGCCCAGCATCCGGGTTTGATCATCAAGTTTGGCGGTCATGCTATGGCTGCGGGCTTAAGCATAGAAGAAGCCCGCTTTAGCGAGTTCCAGCAGGCTTTTGTTGCCGAGGTGGCCAAAGAGCTTACCGAGGAAGCCAAGGAGTGCGTCTTGCTTACCGATGGTGAATTGCCGGCGGATTGCTTCTCACTCGATTTTGCCGAACTGCTGCGCCAGGCCGGCCCTTTCGGCCAGCATTTTCCCGAACCGGTGTTTGAGCACACCTTTGAGCTCTTGCAACAAAGGATCGTCGGGGAGAAGCACCTGAAGCTGGTGTTGCGCCATCAAAGTGGTCGGGTTGTCGATGCCATTGCCTTTAATATCGATGTGCGTGCCTGGCCCGATACTCAGGTGCGTTATGTACATCTGGCTTATCAGCTCGATATCAATGAGTTTCGTGGTCAGTTCTCGCTGCAATTAATAGTGCGGGAAATGCAAAAACGCGGCTGATCACACGGCCCTAACCAGGGCCAATAAAATTGTACTAATTCGTATAAAAGCGCTAATAAATTCGACAATTATTTGTTAAAATCGAGCGCTTTTATCGACGCGCCAATTTTAAGCGGGCGTGAGTCTATTTTTTGCGGAGTAACATGCATGTTTGAAGTGAATCCTGTGATTAACCAAATCAAGGAAATTCGCGAACGTACTGAGCTTCTTCGGGGGTATCTTTGACTATGCTCACAAGAAAGAGCGTTTAGAAGAAGTTAATGCCGAACTTGAAGATCCAGCGGTGTGGAATGAGCCAGAGCGCGCTCAGGGCCTAGGTAAAGAAAAATCGAGCCTGGAAGCCATTGTTGAGACCATAGAGAAACTCGAAACTGGTACCGACGATGTTGAAGGTCTTGTTGAGCTGGCGGTTGAAGCCGAAGACGAGGAAACCTTTGCCGAGGCGCAAAGCGAGCTTGAAGACCTCAACGCCCACCTGGAACAGCTTGAATTCCGCCGCATGTTTAGCGGTGACCAGGACAGCAATGATGCGTATCTGGATCTGCAGGCAGGCTCAGGCGGCACCGAGGCGCAAGACTGGTGCAACATGTTGCTGCGTATGTACTTACGCTGGGCCGAAGCGAAAGGCTTTAAGGCCGAGATAGTGGAAGCAACCGACGGTGATGTGGCCGGTATCAAGGGCGCCACGGTGAAGATCAGTGGTGAATATGCCTATGGCTGGCTGCGCACAGAGACAGGCGTACACCGTTTAGTGCGTAAGAGTCCGTTCGATTCGGGTGGTCGTCGTCATACTTCGTTTGCCTCGGCATTCGTTTATCCCGAGATCGATGACAACATTGAAATCGATATTAACCCGGCCGATTTGCGTATCGATGTATACCGTGCATCGGGAGCCGGTGGTCAGCACGTTAACCGTACCGAATCTGCGGTACGTATTACTCACTTGCCGACCAATACCGTGGTGCAGTGTCAGAATGACCGCTCGCAGCACAAAAACAAAGACCAGGCGATGAAACAGCTTAAAGCCAAGCTGTTTGAGCTTGAGTTGCAAAAGCAAAATGCCGAGAAGCAAGCGCAGGAAGATGCCAAATCAGACATTGGCTGGGGCTCACAGATTCGCTCTTATGTCCTTGATGATTCGCGTATTAAAGACCTGCGCACCGGAGTTGAGAACCGTAATACCCAAGCCGTATTAGACGGTGATCTCGACAAGTTTATTGAAGCAAGCCTGAAATCAGGGCTGTAATTTAACGCCAAATTAATAGAGCTAGAAAATGACAGATCAAATCCAAGACGAAAACAAATTAATTGCAGAGCGTCGCGCCAAGCTCGACGCTATTCGCGAAAATTGTAGTGCAAACGGCCACCCGAATACTTTCCGCCGAAAACACTACACAGCTGATCTTCAAGCAGAATTTGGTGATAAATCGAAAGAAGAACTGGTAGAGCTAGACCATCAAGTTGCCGTTGCCGGTCGTCTTCTTGCCAAGCGTGGTCCTTTCCTTGTTCTTCAGGATATGAAAGGCCGCATTCAGGCATATGCTTCAAAAGACGTACAAAAAGATCTGAAAGAAAAATACGGTCAGCTTGATATCGGCGACATCATTGGCGTGTCTGGTCCATTGCATAAATCGGGTAAAGGCGACCTTTACGTTGATATGCAGGAGTATGAACTACTGACCAAGTCACTGCGTCCATTGCCAGAGAAGTTCCACGGCCTGTCGGATCAGGAAACCAAATACCGTCAGCGTTATGTGGATCTGATCACCAACATGGATACTCGTGAGACCTTCCGTATTCGCTCTAAGGTAATTGAAGGTATTCGTCGTTTCCTTGCCGATCGTGACTTTATGGAAGTGGAAACGCCTATGCTTCAGGTTATTCCTGGCGGTGCATCGGCACGTCCATTCGTAACCCACCATAATGCCCTGGATATCGATATGTACCTGCGTATCGCCCCTGAGCTTTACTTGAAGCGTCTAGTGGTAGGCGGTTTTGACCGTGTATTCGAGATCAACCGTAACTTCCGTAACGAAGGTCTGTCAACGCGCCACAACCCAGAATTCACCATGATTGAATTCTACCAAGCGTACGCGGATTACAATGACCTGATGAACATCACAGAAGACATGCTACGTACAGTGGCACAAGATGTGTTGGGCACAACAACGATTGTAAACACCACGAAGAATGCCGATGGCGAAGTGGTTGATAGCGTAGAATACGATTTCGGTCAGCCGTTCACGCGCCTGAGCATGGCCGATGCCATCATGAAGTACAACCCTGAGTTCGATGCGGCGGTATTTGCCGACCCTGAGAACCACATGGAACAGCTGATTGCGTACGCTAAGCAAGTACACGTGAAGATCCCTGAAAACTGCGTATGGGGTGCGGGCAAGTACATGTGTGAAATCTTCGAAGAGACGGCTGAGCACATGCTTATTCAACCTACCTTCATCACAGAATACCCGTGGGAAGTATCACCACTGGCCCGTCGCAACGACGACAACCCATTCGTGACTGACCGTTTCGAGTTCTTCGTCGGTGGTCGTGAACTTGCCAATGGTTTCTCTGAGTTGAACGATGCCGAAGATCAGGCTGCACGTTTTGCCCGTCAGGTAGAAGAAAAAGATGCCGGTGATGATGAAGCCATGCACTTCGATGAAGACTATATCCGCGCCCTTGAATTCGGTTTACCACCGACGGCGGGTGAGGGTATTGGTATCGACCGTCTAGTGATGCTATTCACCGACTCACCAACGATTAAAGACGTGATCTTGTTCCCGCATATGCGCCCAGAGCAAGACTAATTAATAACGTCTAACCCTTAAAAACGCGGCTAAGGCCGCGTTTTTGGATCTTACTTGTGCGATATATCGCAAAAACCAACTTGTTAAGGCCTAAAAACACTGTCATAGACTATCAAAATGGTTTTATCTATTTGATTTTCAATAGCTTTATTTTTATCTTGGTAAAAACAAGCTTTTATTCCTACTGTGCGCCTAAAGTAAATGCACTACAATTTTCTGCTAGTACCTAGAGCCCTTTAGCGCTGTAAGAGAAGTCGGTCAAAAAGTGCGTAATAACGACAATAGGAATAATGTAATGGATTACGAAGAGTTTTTGCCCCAAATACCCAAGGACGACAAGCGCGCCGCTTACTATCGCGCCTGCATTATCGAGTTTGAACGTCAGGGTTACTGCGATCAGATTTTACGCGAGCTGGACAACGACTTGGACGACAAGGCAAAAACACAGGGCATTCCTTTATTGGTACTGGGTAACGGCGCTTAATCTTCCAAGCCTGTTTGGGGCGGGCAAAAGAATAAAAGTAGCGAGATAATGGCCCATTAAGGCCATTTTTTATGCCATAAATAGCCAGCTGCGCAATCTCTGAGCAGATAGGCTGATTTTCATAGAAAAGTGTTTGACATATTTGCTCAAGCCTTTATTATACGCCCCACAAAGACGGAGAGGTGGCCGAGTGGCTGAAGGCGCGCCCCTGCTAAGGGTGTATAGGGTTTGTAGCCCTATCGAGGGTTCGAATCCCTCCTTCTCCGCCATTTATTTTTAAATGGTGTTGTTTTTGTATTTAGATATGGACGCATAGCTCAGCTGGATAGAGTACCTGGCTACGAACCAGGCGGTCGGAGGTTCGAATCCTCCTGCGTCCGCCATCTTTCTTCAAGATGGTCTATTATCTAAAGTCACTTTTTTATGAAACGGACGCATAGCTCAGCTGGATAGAGTACCTGGCTACGAACCAGGCGGTCGGAGGTTCGAATCCTCCTGCGTCCGCCATAATTAAAGTGACAAATTAGAACCTAAGGTTCAAGAACATAACGGACGCATAGCTCAGCTGGATAGAGTACCTGGCTACGAACCAGGCGGTCGGAGGTTCGAATCCTCCTGCGTCCGCCACTTCTTTCTCTTCATTAGAGGGAAGTGAGAAGAAACCAACGAAAGTTGGTTTTTTTATGCCTAAATTTCAGTGAACGCATGCGGCTGCGAACCTCCGAGGTTCGTTGATTTCCAATCTAGGCCACACTTCTCTTATCTCAAAGCTTCCCGCAGCCTCGTTGTTTGTGTAGATCAGACTTCAGTCTGACAACTCGCAATCTTTTGTTGTAATTCAGGTTTTTATATTTGGTTGGTACCTGTTTTCAATTTGAGATCTTGTCGCGTTGGCGACGGCAACCAAAGGGCGGTTTGCGCCAACCGCCCCTTGGAACCCCAAGGCGCCCGTGATTCGCTAATGCTTACGAACTCAGCGTTTTGTTAAACGCTGCGCTTAGCTTTCGACACGGTTTAACGAGGCGTCCTGCCTCGGTAAACCTAACTGCGCATCCATGCTCCGTTGTCTCAAGTGCGCTCCGCAACAAAAGCCGATTTCTCCAGCGCGAATCTAAACGGGGAAATTGATACCTGTTAGTTTGGGTGTGTTCGATAGACTGCTGGTACTAAACGTATATAGTGAGCCAAGTAAGGCTCGAATAAGTGAAAACACGCTTTTTCTTAATTGCTCGCAAGAAAAACACCTGATAACTTATTGCTATTATTAAATAAAAATCTATCAGTACGAAGAAAGAAGGTTAAGGATAACTTCCTGAACCGGGAATTCGAACTTATACACTTATGTTTAATGGAGAGAAAGGTGTTTAATAGGGAAATTTTGCAAGAAATCCACGAAACATTTTTATTTTGGTATGAATCAGGTCAAGAGTTTGAGATGACGCAATACAGTAAAGAAAACTGTAACAGAGGTGAGTCAATCTTTCTTAATTTGATAAATACACTTGAGAAATTAGGCATAAACGGTGAGGAAGAAATAAAAATATTAGCTTTCAAAACTTCCGTTGAAGCAATGAATAACTTAAACAAGTTAATCCCTGGTTTTATTGAAACAGGTGAAAGAGAATCTTTGTGTCATTTATATGATGAAGTGGCTAAATTAGCAGGTTTAGATCCAAGTAAGTTTGGCTCAGGTGATGGCATAGCATCAGAATGGCGTGAATGGTAATTGCACTTAACGAGCAGTTACAGGGTGGGACTTTTAACCGTTGGCCTTATTCTCACTGATTTCGTTATTTTAGCCAAAAATTAAAAGTAAAAGCCCCATGATGAGGCGTTAGATACAAGGAAGAGTATGAAAGTAGAGAGAGAGTATTCAAAAGGTAGAATTTGCTTATTTATTGAAGAGTGCACTTCATTAGAGATATTGTCCGAACATCAGGACATTGAAGCATTATTTGTACGCCATTTTCCTAAAGCTGAAGGGTTAGATTTAGGCCCTGTAGTTAATTGCAAATCCTTATCAGAAATATCGCTTTCAACTTTGCCAGGCTGGGATGGATCAGGGAAAACTCTAAAGATTAAAAGTTTTGCTCCTTTATTGAATTTGAAAAACCTGAAAACACTAAGAGTGTTAGATGTGACTCCTCTAGAAGACGGTATTGAGCCTTTAAAGGAAATAAAGAGCTTAAATGAGATAAGCTTGGCTAGAAAGTTTTATCAGTTAGAAGACTATGCAGCGATCAAAAATGCCCTCCCTTATATACAAGGCTTAGAGCCCATAACGCAAATGAACTTTAAATCTATGTGTAGCAAGTGTAGTAACTACCCAGAATTACACTTAGAGGGAACCAAGCCAAGAGCAAGGTCATATGTTTGCCCTAAATGTAACATCAAGGCTATTAATAGGCATTTAGAACGCTGGGCAATGGCCAAAGGCTCGCCTTCATATGAAGAGTTCATCGATGCTACGCCAGAAGAGCTTCATAAACAATTTGGTAAACCAGAATATGCCTAAAAACCAGTAACGGACTGGCAAACTTCCCTATTCGCTCTTAACGGAATAACAGCTTTCGACCACCTTGATTTAGAACTGTGATGCATCAGCCTTGGCCCCGTGCATTTGCGCTGAGCTGGGCGGGGTTGGTAGCACAACTTGACCTTGGACGGTCAAGTTAGGCGAATCGAGGCAGGGATAGCCGAGTTTCGCCCGGTGCGTTGGCAACACCGGCAGGCGAAGCATTAAGCAAATGCTGGGGTACGGGGGGATTTAAAAGGGGGAATCGTATCATTCCCCCTTTTAGTGTCGTCGCCACCGCGACAAGATCTAACCTTAAGCACAATCATCGCTTCAGAAACTCAACTTCCAAACGCAATAAAAACATACCGCGCTTTAAGCGCTCCATGTTTTTAATAAAATATTCCTAACAAATATTTC
Source organism: Pseudoalteromonas sp. T1lg10 (assembly GCF_002964545.1). Lineage (NCBI taxonomy): Bacteria > Pseudomonadati > Pseudomonadota > Gammaproteobacteria > Alteromonadales > Pseudoalteromonadaceae > Pseudoalteromonas > Pseudoalteromonas sp. T1lg10. The sequence goes on along the minus strand of NZ_PQBV01000037.1, from coordinate 509,736 downwards.
CTTTGAAATATTTGTTTCCCCTGCGACTATACAGTAATCTCATGTATTAAAACCTGCGACTTAACGCCGAAGGCGAAGGGGAGAGATAACAATGAACAACAAAGCCCAATCTATTCTCAGTGCTGCCATTGCGGCGGCCTTGCTGCTGTCCAGTCAGGGTCTGGCTTACGCTCAGCAAACGGCGCCCTTTGTCAGTGATGTGCCCTTGGTTCAGCCGGCCATGCTCTCTCCCGCTTTTTGGTTAAAACAGCAGGCGGATAACGCGCCGCTGATGAGCGAGCGGCAAATTCAGGCCTTTAACCGCAAGCTGATTGCCAATAATCCCTATGTTACAGATCCGCTCACCTATGCGGATGAGCTCTCCCGTGACGAGCTGAGCCAACACCTGGAAAAAGCCAGTTCAACACCTTCCAGCCCAAGGTTTTATACCGATGGCCGCCAGCTGACGGACGAGGACTTTGCGCGCTATCACGGTAACACCAATAAGACCCAGGTGCAGGACAAGAATCAGGTGCGCTTTGGCATGGTGGTTGAGCGCACGTCGTTACGCACCTTTCCCACCGATGATCGCGTGCTAAACGCGGAAATGGATGCGGATTTGGATCGCTTCCAGGAAAGTGGCGCCTTCCCGGGTGAGGCGGTGGCGGTGCTGCATGAAAGCGCGGATGGGCTCTGGTATCTGGTGGCCACCTACAACTACACCGCCTGGGTGAAAAAGTCGGCCATCGCCGTGGGGGATAAAGACACCATTGTTGATTATATGCGGGCCAAGGATTTCATCATTGTCAGCGGTGATAAGGTGGACACCAGCTTTGTGCCTAATAAACCACGGGTTTCCGAGGTGCAACTGGATATGGGGGTGCGCCTGGCGCTGATGCCACAAGAGCAAATTGAGCACCTCACTCACGGCCAAAACAGCTTTGCCAGCTATATCGTCAAGCTGCCGGTGCGCAATGAGGATGGCTCTTTGGCCTTTGAAAAGGCGTTATTGCCGCGCTCCAGCGATGTGAGTCTGGGTTATTTGCCGCTTACCCGGCATAACCTCATTGCTCAGGGGTTTAAGTTTTTAGGCGAGCGTTATGGCTGGGGGCACGACTACAACGCCCGGGATTGCACTGGTTTTGTCGGCGAGATTTATAAAACCTTTGGCGTGATGATGCCGCGTAATTCTTCATGGCAGGGCAAGGGAGAGTACGGTTATAACTGGCGCTTTGATGACGATGCCACGCTGGAGCAAAAGCAGCAGGTGCTGGCACAGATGCAGGTCGGCGACCTTATCTATATTCCCGGCCATGTGATGATGTATATCGGCGATTATCAAGGCCAGCCCTATGTGATCCATGATGTAAAAGGGCTTGGCTACTTAAAAAGCGATGGCGGTTTTTATGATGGCGAGCTCAATGGCGTGTCCGTGACGCCTTTGTTACCCCTGTATTTAAATGCCGACACTTCCTATTTAGATAAAACCTATGCCATTAAGCGTATCGCTCCGGGCGGTGCACTATGATCATTAAGTCGGTACGCTTTGCTCGTTTGTCGGTGCCCTTGCACACCCCGTTTAAAACGGCGCTGCGCACGGTTTCCAGCATAGAAGACCTGGTGGTCATAATCGACACCCAGTGTGGCAAAAGGGGTTATGGCAGCGCACCGAGCACGCCGGTGATCACCGGCGACACCCACCAATCCATAATAAGCATTATCAACACAGTCCTTGCGCCTCAGCTTATCAATCAGGATGTGCGCAATATCAATGCCCTGTGCGATCGTTTGGCCGCTGCCGTAGTGGCCAACTCCAGTGCCAAAGCGGCGCTGGAAATTGCCTTGTATGATCTGTGGGCGCAAGGTTTGGGCGTGCCCTTGTATCGCGCCTTGGGCGGTGATCAAGGCGAGCTTAAAACCGATGTCACCATCAGCGTAGATGCCATAGATAAAATGCTGAGCGATTGTGATATCGCCTTGGCTAAAGGCTTTGATGTGCTGAAAATCAAAATAGGCAATGACCTTGAGCAGGATATTCAACGGGTGCGCGCTATCGCCCGGCATGTGGGCAACAAGGCGGCGCTGCGCCTGGATGTGAATCAGGGCTGGGATGCCAAGCAAGCGGTGCGCGCACTGCGGGCTATAGAAAGCGAAGGCATAGTCCTGGAGCTGGTGGAGCAGCCGGTAAAAGCCAATGACGTTGACGGCCTTGAGTATATTAGTGCGCGGGTCCAGTCTAAGATCATGGCCGATGAAAGTGCCTTCTCACCCAGGCAGGTGATCACCCTGCTGGAGCGTGGCGCCGTGGACATTATCAATATTAAGCTGATGAAAAGCGGCGGTATCAGTCGTGCCTTGCGGATTGCCGATATCGCCGCCACCTATGAGCGCCCTTGTATGATCGGTTGTATGCTGGAAGGCAGTATTGCCGTTGCCGCGGCGGCACATCTGGCGGCGGCCAAGGCCAAGCAAATCGGCCTGATAGATTTAGACGGTCCAGCTCTTGGCCAGTACGACCCAGTGCAAGGCGGAACCCGCTTTTGCGGGCCCGCTATCACCCTAAATACTGGTCCTGGCCTGGGAATTACCGGCATCGAGGGTCTTATCCAACTACCCAATGGAGTATGGCAATGAATAACACACTAACCAGTCTGATCATGCTGATCGCCAGTGCCTGTAGCGGCCCGGCCTGGGCCAAGGCTGAGCCCGAGCCCATTAAAGATGACAACCGCCAACTGGCGGTGGTGGTGACCGACTCCTGGACGGATATCCAAGGTGAAATGACCTTGTTTGAGCGCGGCGATGATAACCAGTGGCACGCCATAGGGGAGCCTGGCGCCGTGGTGATTGGTCGCACCGGCCTGGCCTGGGGCATTGGCTTACATGAGCTCCAGCAAGGTCAGCAGAAGGTTGAGGGAGATGGCAAGGCGCCCGCCGGAGTATTTCGTTTGGGGAATGCCTTTGGTTATATGGATGCGCTTACCACCGGCCTGGATTATCACCCCATGGACGCGGGGGATTACTGCATCGATGTGAACGGCTCGCCCTATTACAACCAGTTGGTGAATACCAAGGTGGTGGGTGAAAAGGCGGTAGAAGGCTCATCCGAGGCCATGCGCCGCGATATTCACAGCCAGGACGATTTATACAAAAAGGGTATTATCGTTGCCCATAACCCGGAGAATATCAGCGGTGCCGGCAGCTGTATTTTTATGCATTTATGGCGCGCCGCGGATAAGCCTACGGCGGGGTGTACGGCCATGGCCGAGGCGGATATGGATGCCCTGTTGCGCTGGCTGGATAAAGACAAACAACCCCTGATGGTGATATTGCCGCGCATGGAATATGCGCTAAAGCAAACACTCTGGCGCTTGCCGCCCTTAGGGCCACAAAAATAATAACAAGGCGGGTTGATGATAAACGCACATTATGAAGCGCTCGACTGGCTGGTATTCGGCGCCTATGCCTTGCTCATCGCGCTTACGGCCTGGTGGTTTAACCGCAAAAAGGCTAACACCTCGGCGGAGTATTTTCTCGGTGGTAATGCCATGCCGACCTGGATGGTGGCGGTGTCTGTGCTGGCCACCTCGCAATCGGCGGCCACCTTTATCGGTGGCCCGGATCAAGGCTATCAAGGAGATTTGTCCTATTTGGCCACCAATATAGGCGCCTTTATTGCGGCCCTGGTGGTGGCTCAGGTGCTTATTCCACGCTTTTATCAATATCGTGTTTATACCGTTTATGAGCTGCTGGAGCAGCAGGTGGGCCCCAAGGCCAAGCGCCGCGCCGGCCTGATGTATTTGTTCGGGCGGGTGTTTGCCAGCGGTGCGCGCCTGTATATGGCCGCCATTGCCGTGGCCATGATCCTCTATGGCAATATCGCCGCCAGCAGCGTCATTATGGCCACCCTGGTGCTGGTGATCATAGGTCTTGCCTACAGTATTTTTGGCGGTATTCGCACCGTCATCTATTCCGATGTGATCCAGTGCTTGGTGTACACCAGTGCCGCCGTGTGCGTGATTGTCAGTTTATGGCTGGCGATCCCCGCCGATTTCTCAACCATTATCGAGGCGTTGCAAAACCCGGGGCCGGAGCAGGGCTCCAAGCTGGCCTTGTTTAAGTTTGACCTAGATTTTTCCGCTGCCGGGGTGTTTAACATGGCGTCGGTACTGACCGGCTTTGTGCTCTTAAACATTGCCGCCTTCGGTCTGGATCAGGACATGACGCAGCGGGTGTTGACCTGTAAAGACGCGCGCTCCGGCAGTCGCGCCATTATGCTGTCCATCGCCATGGTGATCCCTGTGATGTTCTTGTTTATCGTCATTGGCCTGCTGTTGTTTGTGTTTTATCAGCGCCCCGACATCATGCTGGGGGCCACCGAACGGGCTGTCCATGGAGCCAATGTCGGGCAATTCCAGGGTGAGAAGATCACCGTCTTTATGCACTATGTTCTTAATGAAATTCCCGCCGGAGTAAAGGGCCTGGTGACCATAGGCATTATCGCCGCCGCCATTTCCACCCTGAACTCAGGGCTCAGCTCCATGGCCTCCGTGGTGGTGCAGGATATCTACCGGCCTTGGCATGAAAAGCGTCAGCGCCAGCAGGGCGACGCACAAAAAGAAGATCATCATTATGTGCTGGTGGGGCGCTTTGCCATGTTGGGAGTGTCACTGGCGCTCGGCTCCATGGCCGTTCTTTGTTACTTCTGGCAGCAATATTCGCAAATGCCGCTGCTGAAATTTGCCCTGAGTGTCATGGTGTTTTCTTACTCCGGCCTGTTGGGCGTGTACTTCACTTGTCTTTTCCTCGGACGCGGCAGCGAAGCGTCCGTGCTCGCAGCCCTGATAGTCGGCTTTGTGGGCACCTTGTTGATGCAACCCTATGTGCAAGAGATGCTGTTGCCGAGCCAGTGGCGGTTTAATCTAGGTTTTACCTGGCAGCTGTGTATCGGCACCGCGTTAGCCACCCTGGTCTGTGCCTTTGGTCGCAAGCCCGAAGCGGCAGGCCAGGCAGTGAGCGCGGCGACTAGTCAATCAAGCAATAATCCCATCAATCATGAGGTGCGTCATGGCTAACTGGGTACTGGCCATAGATGGTGGCGGCACAAAAACGGCATTACGCCTGTATGACTCGGATGGTCAGGTGGTGCAAGAGCATAGAGGGCCGGGCTCGTCACTGGGTCATGACTTGCTATTGGGCTGTGATACCTTGTGTACTCAGGTGGCAAGCATACTTCACGATGCGGCCATATTGCCGAGTCAGGTCAATTGCGTTGCCGGTGTTGCCGGCGCCGGGAATCCGTATAATCAAGCGCAATTGCGCAGCCGCTTACAGGCATTTTGCTTTGCCGAGGTAAAGGTGGTCAGCGACGCTATTACCTCCGCCTATGGCGCCAATTTGGGCGCCCCGGTGGCTTGTGTTGCCCTTGGCACCGGGAGTGTCGGCACCCGTTTACTGGCAGATGGCAGCACGCACTTAGTCGGAGGCTGGGGCTTTACCCTGGGCGATGAAGGCAGCGGTGCCCGTTTGGGAGCCATGTTGGTGCAGGCCCTGATGCAGGCGTTTGACAAACAACAAGCGCTTACCCCCTTGCTCGAGGTGCTGGCGCAAAGAGTCGGTCACAGCCGCGAGGCGCTGAGTCAGTGGCTAAGCGATGCTAAGGTAGGGGACTATGCAGGCCTGAGTGAGTTGGTGTGGCCTTATCAAGGGCGTTGCGATATGGCCGCAGAAATACTGCAACGTCATGCCCGGGCGGTTGAGCAACTTATCCGCGCTACCCGCGGAGAATATGATTTGCCTGTGGTATTGTTGGGCGGTTTAGCCGACAATACGACCCCATTATTGGCACCCTGGTGTCAGGCCCTGGTGCAGCGCGCGCGGGGTTCGGCTCTGGATGGCGCCTATTTGCTGGCATTAAAGAATTTATAACTGGATCAAGTACATGAGTTTACCAAGTGACCATAGCTCTGAGTTATTGCGAGAGTTAAATACCATAGTTTCTGAGGGACAGAACCCGCAAACCCTGGATATTGACCTCTTACCCAGCGAGGCCATTCTTCGTAAACTGAATGATGAAGATCAAAAGGTTGCCCCTGCGATCAGGGAAATTATCCCGGCTATCGCCAAGGCGGTCGACGCCATAGTTGATGCCTTTGCTAAGGGCGGCCGCCTTATCTATATCGGCGCCGGAACCAGTGGTCGTTTAGGGGTGCTTGATGCCGCCGAATGTCCCCCCACCTTTAGTGTTGAACCCGGTCAGGTGGTGGGCATTATCGCCGGTGGCGAGCGGGCGATTCAAAAGGCGGTGGAAGGAGCAGAAGACAATGCGGCCATGGCAATTGAAGACTTACAAAACCATCAGCTAAAAAGTGACGATGTGCTGGTGGGCATTGCAGCCAGTGGTCGCACGCCTTATGTGGTATCGGCGCTCAATTATGCCCGTGAACAGGGCTGTGTTACCGTCGGCATCAGTTGCTCGCCAAATTCCGCTGTGCTTAATGCCGCAGATATCCAGCTGGCCGCCGTGGTCGGCCCAGAAGCGCTGACCGGCTCAACGCGCATGAAATCGGGCACGGCGCAGAAGCTGGTGCTTAATATGCTCAGCACCGCCAGTATGATCCGCTCCGGCAAGGTCTATCGCAACCTGATGGTGGATGTGAATGCCAGTAACGATAAGCTCAAGGCCCGTGCCGTGCGTATCGTAATGCAGGCCACCGAATGCTCTGAGCAGGAGGCGGTCGAGGCGCTGGCACAGAGTGAGCAAAGTGCCAAGCTAGCGATTTTAATGCTGCTGACCGGCAAAACCGCGAGTGAGGGCAAGGCCTTGCTGGATAACAACAAGGGTTTTTTACGCTCGGCGGTGCAAGAGGTTGAAGGCGATGCTTAAGCGCCTGTTGGCAGCCTTTGCCCTATTGATTTTACTTAGCAGTGCCAGTGCTCAGGCCGACCAGCAAGATATCCAGGTTGGCGCCAGTCGCTTTGAGCACTACCTGCCTTTACTCAAGGGGAAGCGGGTTGGCCTGGTGGTTAACCAAACTTCTACCTTGGGCGACACCCACCTGGTGGATGCCTTGCTGGCCAAGCAGGTTAAGATCACCACTATTTTTGCTCCAGAGCACGGCTTCCGCGGTGATCAGGATGCCGGCGCTCATATAGATTCGGGCATAGATCCCAAAACCGGCCTGCCCATAGTTTCTATTTATGGTAAGAACAAGCAGCCCAGCGCAGAGGCGATGAGCCAGGTGGATGTGGTGCTGTTCGATATTCAAGACGTGGGTGTGCGCTTTTATACTTATATCAGCTCCATGCACTATATGATGCAGGCTAGCGCCGCGGCCAAGGCCGAGTTTATCGTGCTCGACAGACCGAACCCCAATATCGCCTATATCGACGGGCCGATACTGGAGCCGGAGTTTCGCTCCTTTGTTGGCATGCACCCGATACCCGTTTTGCATGGCATGACGGTGGGTGAGCTGGCGCAAATGATAGTGGGTGAAAACTGGCTGGAGAAGGGAGTGAATCCCGAGCTCAAAGTGATCCCCGTGGCGAATTACGCTCGTGATAGGGGTTATTCTTTGCCGATAAAACCCAGCCCCAACCTGCCCAACGATCAGGCCATAGGTTTATATCCGTCGCTGTGTTTCTTTGAGGCGACGCCGGTCAGCATCGGCCGCGGTACGGATTTCCCGTTTCAGGTGTTAGGCCATGATAAGGTGGTTCTAGGCGAATTTACTTTTTCCCCACGTTCCATTGTTGGTGCTGCCAGCTCCCCTAAACTGGAGGGTCTGGAGGCCAAGGGCTTAGATCTACGCCAAAGCCAGGTCAGGGGCCTGGATTTGGGTTGGCTGATTGCCGCCCATAAGGGTTTTGCGGAGCAGGGCGAGGTGTTCTTTAGTAGTGCCGGGTTTATGGATAAGCTTGCCGGTACGGATGCCCTGCGCTTAGCAATTGAGTCTGGTCAAAGCGAGGCCGAGATAAGAAGGAGCTGGCAAGCAGGCCTGGATGCCTTTAAAGCGGCGCGGAAAAAATACCTGCTGTATCCGGAGTGAGTAGTTGGAGATAACAAAAAAGGCCCTGTTGGGCCTTTTTTGTTTCTGTGTTTTAACCTTCACGGAATGCTTTTACCACATCGTTGGAATGCTCCAACAACTTACGCCCCGGACGCGTCGCCTGAGTAAGGGCGATAAAGAGAATATCGATCACAAAGTCCTGCGCCGTGCGCGCCAGAATGGAACTCAGACGAATCGACTCTTCCTCGGCCACAGAATAGAGGTTCACCGAAGCGCAATCTGCCACCGGGCTGGAGCCAAACTTGGTCACCGCAATCACGGGGCAATTATTCTGTTGAGCCTGATGCGCAGCTTCTGCCACTTCCCGGGTTTTACCCGACTCACTGATGGCGATAACCAGGTCGTCCTTGCCCAGGGTCGACACATAGGCCAACTGGGCGTGACCGTCCGCTTCGGCGATGGCGGCTATGCCTAACTTTTGCAGCTTATAGGCAAAGTCTTTGGCCACCAAAGCCGAACCACCGAGACCGCAAATGGCGACGCGACGGGCATTTTTAAGTAAGACCACCGCCAGCTCTACGGACTGGGCTTCATTGAGGTTCTTGGTTTCGGTTAATACCGCCATCTTGCTGCTTAACAGCTTTTCGGCAATCTGCTCTAGGCTATCATTAAGGGTGATCTTACCGTGCAGCTTAGGGGCAGGAGACTCTGAGTTGAGGGCGTCAATAACCGCCAGCTTAAAGGCGGGGAAGCCCTTATACCCGAGCTTTTGGGCAAACTTAACCACGCTCGATTGGCTTACGCCCACCACCTTGGCCAACTCAATGGAGGAGAGGTCACGAATAGCATTCGCACTGTTCAGCGTAAAATCGGCCAGTTTGGCTTCGCTACTGGAAAAAGACTTACGCAGTGCTTTAATTTTTACAAATGTCGACATAAGAAGTTACTTAGTATTGTCAGGTTTCTCTGTCTTATGGATACCTTTGAACGCTTGGTACACATGTTAACAACGACGTAATGGCAAAGTGTAACTCAATATTCCAAATGAAAGGAATAAAAAATTTTTATAAGAAGGCCCAACGAGGTCGAGTAAAAAAGCCTTGTTCTAAGCCTTGGTTCATATTTTCTAGGCTATTTTTATTACCTTTTAAGCACAGGGGAAGTTAAGTTTAAGAATATATATTCCATTCATTTTAAATTGAAAGAAATAAAATATTATTATACGGTTAGAGGGTTGTTGTTGCGTTTATAAGTTCAAGACACTGTGCTTAAGCATAGTTTTTTCGCTATAGGTTGGTATGGATAAAGAATCTTTGCAGATGCGCTGTAAGAGTCTGCTGTCGTTGCCCTTGTTATTTTTACTGAGCAGTTGCAGTTCAGGCTACGATTTCAAGCAGTCACATAATTATTCCAAGCGCATTAAATTTTTGGTGATGCACTACACAGCGATTGATTATGAAAAGTCTGAGCGCGTGTTGGTGGAAAAAGGCGGTTTAAGCGCCCATTACCTGGTGCCCGAAAGTCAGGATCCCAGCTATGGTGAGCGCGATCTGCAAGTTCTGCAGCTGGTGAAAGAGCAGGACAGAGCCTGGCATGCGGGGAATAGTTATTGGCAGGGGCGCACCGATCTTAATGACCACTCCATCGGCATTGAGGTGGTGAATGTTCCCAGTTGCAGCGACAGGGCGCCGAGTATGGAGCCGGAGATTTCCACCATTGAATATGGTGCTGAGCCGTTTTGTGTGTTCCCCGATTATGATCCCAAACAAATCGAATTATTAATCGCCCTTAGTCAGGATATTCTCGCTCGTAATCCGGATATTGGCCCGACCCAGGTTGTCGGGCATGCGGACATAGCACCGGGACGCAAACTCGACCCGGGTCCACGTTTCCCTTGGTATCAGCTTTATAAGGCGGGCATAGGTGCCTGGTATCAACAGCAGGATGTGGAATATTACTGGCGCCATTTTAGCGCCGCGCCGCCTTCTGTGGCCGTGATACAGCAAGCGCTGGCGGATTATGGCTATGGGATTGCGGTGACCGCCCGGCTCGATCAGCAAACACTGGATGTACTTAAGGCATTTCAAACACACTTTTTGCCCTGGCAGGTAAATGCCCAGGCGGATGCGAAAACGGCGGCGGTATTGTTCGCTCTGCTCAAACGTTATAAGTCGAAAAAGGCGGATAAAAACTTTGCACTTTACCAGGAGTTGGTCGAGCAACCACAGGAGTTTGCCGCCTTGGGTCATGAGCAGCTTTATATCCAGTACCCACAGCCGGATGTCAGCTCGCGGGTCGATGTAAACAACAAATACCAGTTTAAGTCCTATCGCCGCCGTGGTGAGATCATCATAGACAACATCAGCGCCGAACGCGCCGAAATCATTATTAATGGCGAAACCATTAATATCGCTCGGCCCTTAAAGGCCGGGCACAGCTACCGCTATTCGCTGGCAAGGCGCACCCGCGATGGGATAAATACATTGCATATAAAGTCGGTCTTTCCCGAGGATGCCGAGCTGCGCATCCGTATTCCCGCACCCGAGCTAAAACCCAACCCGGGGGCGCTCAACTTTGCCGCTGTGGATACCTTAATTGAACAAGAAGTGGAGCAGGGCTTTCCCGGCGCCGTGCTTGGCGTGGTACACAAGGGCGAGCTGGTTAAGCTCAGCGCCTATGGTTATGCCCGTGCGCACCACGGCAAAGAATCTGTAGCCGCACAGCCCATGGCTGTCGATACCCTGTTTGATCTTGCCTCTAATACCAAGATGTTTGCCACCAATCTGGCATTGATGCATTTGGTGTCGCAGGGACGCCTGGATGTTAATAAGCCCATTAGCCATTACCTGGCGGAATATACCGGGCAGGGACGCGAGGTACGGCTGGTAAAAGACCTGCTTACTCACAGCGCAGGTTACCCGGCGGTGGTGGACTTTCATCGCGTCGATAATCACCTAGGCAAGCCATTTTATTCCCTTAATAGCGAGCGCACCAAACAGCTGTTAATCCGTGGCGTGCCCTTTGAGATGATGCGGGCTCAGCGTCACCTCTACAGTGATGTTGACTATATGCTGCTCGGTGTTTTGATTGAACGTATTACCAACATGCCCCTTGATGCCTATGTGGAAAGCCGCTTGTTTGCCCCCTTGGGGCTCAATACCCTGGTATTTAATCCGCTGCAAAAGGGCTTTATGCCTTCGCAGATAGCGGCTACCGAGATTGAAGGCAATACCCGAGGTGGCCGGGTGAATTTCGAGGGCGTGCGGGATTATGTGCTCCAAGGCGAGGTGCATGATGAAAAGGCGTTTTACTCCCTGGCCGGGGTGGCCGGACATGCGGGCCTGTTTGCCGATGTGCAAAGTGTGGCAAAACTCACACAATTGTTGCTAAACCGGGGTAGTTATGGTGAAGTGCAGTTAATCAGGCCCGAGGTGGTCGATCAGTTTATTAAGCCCACGGCAACGGATGAAAGCTATGGCCTGGGCTGGCGTCGCGCCGGCAATGGCGCGCGCATATGGCATTTTGGTCCCTACGCCAGCCCAAGGGCATACGGACACACGGGCTGGACCGGCACGGTAACTGTAATAGACCCGGAATATGATCTGGCCATAGTGCTGTTTACCAATGCCCGCCATAGCGAAGTGACCGGCTCGCAAAGCGACTATAGATTTAAAGGCAAAGAATTTGAAACGGGGAAATACGGTTCGGTGATCACCCGTGTCTATGAAGCCATTTTGGCTCATGGCAAGTAACGACTAACACAGGATACCCCTGCCCGGGTATCGCCCAAAACGGCATCTTTTGATGCCGTTTTTTTATGGCTAACAGAAGTGCGTAGGCAAAGGGTGCCGGGGACATGGTTTTGATGTTTGTTACAGGGTTAGGAAGTGCGCAGAAAATAAAAAGCGCCCCGAAGGGCGCTGGTCTATCTTAGGTTGTTATCTTAGCTTAGAACGCAAATTTCAATGACAGTTGCACTCGGCGCGGACTGTAATAGTCACGGGGCTCGCCAAAGGTACTGTTAACAAAATAAGGGTCGTTGTTATAACCGGTTTGACGGTCGAACAGGTTAAAGATATCGGCGCGGAATTGCAGCGCATAATCGCCATAGACGGTGAAGTCCTGGGTATAGTTTAGATCCAATTGCCAGTGGCTTGCGCTGCGGCGGCTACCCGCCGGCTCCGCATAGCGGCTGGTGTGGCTGGAGCTGCTGCCATAGAGATTACCATCCCATTTCTCCCAAGGGCGACCAGACTGGAATACAAAATAGGCGCCGATATTGGCTTCCCAGGGAGTGGTGTAGTAGCCGTATACCTTGAGCTTATGTGGCTTATCGCCAGAGAGGGTGCCATAGCGGTAATCCCAAGGATAGCGGCCTATGCCGTCACCATACCAAGAGGAGCCAACAAAGGTGTTGGCATCGTTATCGGCCGTGGTGTTGTCCTGGTCGAAGTTGCCATAGTAGTGGCTCCATACATAGGAGGCATTGACATAGGTGTTATCGCCCATGTACTCGGCCTCAAGGCTGGCTTCCCAATACTTGGTCTCGCCACCATCCACCTCGGCTATGACATAGGATGAGCCGCCGATTTCATTACGAATATCCTGCAGGTTCTCTATGTATAAGCCTTGGGCGGCAATGTCTGCCGGTACACCCGGGGCATCGATGCCATCATAGTTGGTGAGGCGGGCGTTATTGGGCATATCTTCCCAAAAGTGCAGGCCCTTGCGGTGACGTACATGCGCCCGCAGCACCAGATCTTCACCCACGTATTTGGTGGTTCCCAGGGTGATTTCATTAATGCGACGCGGCTTCATGCCTTCCTGAAACAGCTTACCTGAAGAGGAGGCACGAGGCTCGGCATAGATAACATTACCGTCGGCATCGAATTCGACGTCAATGGCACTGCGGTTGTTCCTGTCCCAGGAGGCGGCACGAGCCAGGGAGCTGGTTTCCGGGTTGTAGATGGCGAAGTTGGCAAAGACGTCATCTTCGTCGGCATAATTCCATTTCACGCCCAGGCGCGGCTGTATCATATCGCTCCAGTCGGTTTCATACATCTTGTACTTATGTCCCGGGGCCAATTCATAGCCGGAGATGGTGCCGGATTTAGGGCGCAGGCCCTGACCATAATAGGTATCGCGACTGACTAACACACCTATATTGTAAGTCCAATCGCCATATTCTATGGTGTCGTTAATCTCGAAGTTCAGAGTCTTGGTTTCGGAGGTGATGGCCGGTGCCAAATCGCCGCTGCCTACTAGGCTCATTTGTTGCACTAGGGCGCGATAAATAACCGGGGTGTCATTGCCTGCTTGCTGGCTCAGATCCAAGCCGCCGACATAGTTAATCCGTCCCCAGCCATTGGAAAAGCGTGTAAGTACCTCCTTACCCTCTGACCATTGCCCGCCAAAGTGCAAGGTGTGATAAGTATCGCCCCAGCTAAATTCATGATCGAGTTCGAGCTCAAATGAATCGCGGTAAAAATCCTGGTCGTCGTACTGCAAGTAAGCGCCAACGCCACCACCGCCCATTTTCATGCCATTTTCCGTGTAACCGAACTGCTCGATCAGCGCCGCCGCACCGGCATTGTAGGCGGCGATTTGCTCTGGGGTATAGTTGTCACTTGGGCCGCGTAGTTCGGGCACATTAAAGTAACCCATTTGATCTAGGTTATCGACATCCAGGGTGCCGCTCAGCGACGGCTGGAAATTAAGCTCTGTATCCGGGCGCGAGCTGCTTTGTAGATCAAAGGTGCTGTACTGAAACGATAAGGTGGTGTTGGAATCTATCAGCCAGGAGCCGTCCAGGGTGAAAATATCCTGATCCGTCTCGCCGCCAACGGACACACTGTCGGTTTCGTATTCACCAATGGAGGCACCTTCCTCGGTTTTATCGGAAATACGCTGAGAAATATTGAATAACAGGTCGTCACGGGGCGCCCAGGTGAGCTTGCCGAAGAACTCATCGCGCTCGCTCTTATAGTTTTTCACATCGCCGTAGGCCGTATCCTTGTTGCTGCGTTTTTCCTCGGGACGGTAATAGGAGGTGTAGAAATACAGGGTATCCTCAATCAGCGGGCCGCCCAGGTTAGCTGTTATCCAACTCTTATCCGTTTCATAACTTTCCTGACCAACGGGAGAGGCAACCAGGCTTTTGGGCTGAACCTTGTATTCCACCGAGCCGGTAAACTCGTCTGTGCCAGACTTGGATACTGTGTTGATGGCAAAGCCGCCGGAGCGGTTAAAGTCAACGGCTTTAGCACCGCCTCTGTCCATGGTGACATAGGCAACATCGTGGGTGGAAGGCTCGGATGCCAGGTTACCAAACATGGGCAAGGAAACATTAACACCATCAAAGCCATAGGAGTTATCCACCCCAGAGCCACCGGCCGACGGGCCGAGGACTGAGTTTTCAGACAGCTCGACGCCGGGCACCAGTTTAAGTAGGTCGCGATAGTCTTGGCCTATGGGTACCCCTTCGATGGCTTTTTCTCCTAAGGAGTTGGTGAGTGAGGAATTACCCTGGCGATATAAGCGACTGCCGGTAATAGTGATCACCTCGGTCTTGTTGCCGGTCAGGCTCAGTTCCACATCAACCTTAGAGGTCTGTTCTAACAATACCTGCACCGTCAGAGTTTGACTGGCGCCGTCTTTATTGGTGAAGGTGAGCTCGTAGGTACCAGGCTTTAACTGTGGCAGATCGAAGCTCCCATCGGCTCCGGTGACCACGGTACGGGCCTTAGGCATAACGCTGGAGCGTGCGGTGACCGTTACCCCGGCCATGGACTGTTCGGTTTGCTCGGCGATAACCGTGCCCTTAATGCCGCCGGTCAAGGCCGCCAGTGCCGGAGCACTGATAAAGGCCGCGGCAATCAGGGTGGAAGTGATCGCTGTTTTAGGTGCCCGCATCGCGCGGCAGCTAGCCTGCGCCAATGCGCTGAGGTTGAAGTGAGTTGGTTTCATTATATCCCCATCCTTATAATAATTTATTTATCGGTTGGACCTTAACCCTGTGATTTCCCCTGTTTTATTAGTGCTAACCATCCTTTTGTTGCATATATATTAAACAAGTGTTACCAGGATTAATCAAGAATATTTTTTTCATGTTATTCTTACTATTGAAAATAAAATATGAATATAACGACGCGAAATGAGCACCATACAGCGGGCGAATTCTTGCTTGCAGGTATGGGGTAAGGCTAAGTATCTATATGAAAGGAATAGTAAAGGTTGGCCAAGAGGACTTGGCCAACCTATCAAAGCCAGGCTGGCAGGGTGTCCATGGCAAGCAGGGCATCAAAGTCGATGCGCTCGCGAATAATACTGTATTGGCTGCCTTTCACCAGTACCTCGGGGGCATTAAGGCGAGAGTTGTAATGTGACGCCATCACGGCGCCGTAGGCTCCGGCGCCCATAATGGCGACCAGATCGCCTTGTTCACATTCGCCGAGGGAGCGGTTTTTGGCGAAGGTGTCGCCGGTTTCGCATACCGGGCCGACTATGTCATAAACCGCTTGGCTGGGCTTTTGCTCTACGGTAGCAATATGGTGGTAGGCGTCGTACATGCTCGGGCGGATCAAGTCATTCATGGCCGCATCGAGGATCAAGAAGGTGCGCTCTTGTCCGGTTTTCACGTATTCCACCCGAGAGACCAGGACGCCGGCATTGCCGACCATGGAACGCCCAGGCTCGACTATGATTTTGCAACCAAGGTGGCCCAAGTGTTGTTTGGCATGCTCGGCATAGGTGCGGATATCCGGCTCATCGCTGTGCTCGCCATAATTAATGCCTAAACCACCACCTATATCTATGATTTTAATGATGATACCTTGTGCTTTTAGGGCGCTTACTAGCTCCGCAACCTTGGCAAAGGCGGCGGCAAAGGGCTCCAGGTTAATCAGCTGGGAACCAATATGCACATCCACACCTGTCACTTCTATACCCGGTAAAGACGCCGCTTTAAGGTAAAGCTCGGGCGCCAAATCGATATTAATGCCGAACTTATTCTCCGCCAGACCCGTGGTGATCTTGGCATGGGTTTTGGCCTCAACGTCCGGATTCACGCGAATGGAGATGCGTGCTGTGGTATTCATTTCCACCGCCAGAGCACTGATGCGCTCTAATTCCGGCTCGGACTCAACATTAAACTGCAAAATGCCCTGGGCTAGGGCATAGCGGATTTCCTGCTCGCTTTTACCCACACCGGCGAAGACGATTTTCTCCGCCTTAATGCCGGCGGCCAGCGCGCGGCGGATCTCACCTTCGGAAACAGTATCGGCACCGGCACCCAATTGCGCCAAGGTGGCTAAAATTGCCTGATTGGAGTTGGCTTTTACGGCATAACAAATTAAGCTATCCAGTCCTGCAAACGCATCGCTGTAGCGCTGATAATTACTGGCAATAGCCGCAGCCGAGTAACAGTAAAATGGGGTGGGGATGTGTTTGGCAAGCTCGCCGATGGTAACATCTTCAACCTGCATGTGCTGATCCACATAAGGAAAGTAGGGAAGTGGCTGCATAACTAAAAAATTACAGTTGAATGAAAACTAATTGAATAATCTATGCTCATTTGCAAGACTATTCAAGCTTTATAATAACAAGGATAACACCATGTCTTGGTATTCCATTTTGCCGCCGCTGGTAGCAATTGCAATCGTCTTTTGGCGTAAAGAAGTGATCATGGCTCTGTTGTTGGCCGTGGCAACATCCGAGTTCTTACTGGCGATAAGTGGCGAGGGTAATACCTTATTCTATACCTTTATCAATACCATAGAGCGTGTGGTCGCGACTGCATCTTCGCCGGGTAACAGCCGCGTCATTCTCTTTAGCGTGCTTATTGGTGCGCTGCTCGCCTATATTCGCGAGTCCGGCGGCGTGGCCGCAACCGTGAACATGTTAATCGGCAAGGGCGTGGCCAAGTCAAAGCGCCAGGTGGGTTTTTTAACCATGTTTTCCGGCATAGCCGTGTTTATCGAGTCCAACCTAAGTGTGTTGACCGCGGGTATTCTTTCGCGCGGTCTTTTCGATAAGTTTAAAATGAGCCGTGCCCGTTTGGCCTATATTATCGACAGTACCAGTGCCCCCGTATGTATCCTGATTCTGCTTAATGGTTGGGGCGCCTATGTGCTCGGGCTGTTGAGCAACTATGAATTGGAGCAATCGGCGGTCAGTATTTTATGGGGCAGTGTTGCCTATAACTTTTATGCGATTATCGCCTTGCTGATCGTCGCCTACACCATCGCCTTTGATAAGGTGCATGGTCCTATGAAGGAAGCGGAGCAAAAGCTGGAACGTTTGGAAGTGAATGTGCCCACCGAGGCCGACAAGGGCACCAAGGCCCGCTTTATGTTGGTGCCTTTATTGACCCTGGTGGTGTCCATGGTCGGCTTTATGTTCTGGACCGGCAATGGTGATATCGCCTCCGGCAGTGGCTCTAAGTCGGTACTTTACGCCACCATCTTATCCTGTGTTGTGGCCTATTTCCTGCTGAGTGCCAGCAAGCTTTTCAGCCACCATAAATTGGTTGAAATGGGCTTTAAGGGCATGGGGGAGTTATTGCCTCTGGTGGCCATAGTCTTGTTATCCATGACCTTGGGCGCCAGCCTGAAAGAGCTGGGAACCGGCGTTTTTGTGGCCTCCCTGGTGGGTGATTACTTACCTATCACCTTGGTGGTGCCCATGCTGTTTTTAACCGGTGCGGTGATCTCCTTTACCACGGGTACCTCCTGGGGCACCTTTGCTATTTTGATCCCCATTGGTGTGCCCTTAATTCAGGCCCTGGGGTTACCTCCTGCGCTGGTGCTCGGTGCTATTTTGGGTGGCGGTGTATTCGGTGATCACTGCTCGCCAATCTCAGATACCAGTGCTGTGTCGGCCATTGCCTCCGGCTGTGACTTGCTTACCCATGTTAAAACCCAGATGCCTTATGCCCTGGTGGGCGGTGCTTTAACCCTGGTTGCCTACTTCCTGGTGAGCCTGGCAATACTTTAAGAGACAGGCTAAGTCGGCGTTGACATAGCGCTATTTATTGCCAACAGGCGGGGGTATAATGCCCCCGTTTTTTATTTTCATTAGGGTGCCCAGCATGACCTTGGAACAGATAGATAAAACCCGCTACCGCAAACATCTTAATATAGTGATAGTCGCCTGTATCGCAGCCTTAGTAGTGGGGAGTTTGGGTATCGCCCGGTTGTTGATCCTTGCCCTGCCAAGCGACAGCGGCAGCCATTTCCATTGGAACCTGCTGGGTGTTGTGGTCAGCTGTATCGCCATAGGTTTTGCTCTTAAACGTGTCGAGCATCATCCCTTTATGACCGAGGTGGTGTATGTATGGCGCTTGAAGCAGGCGCTTAATCAGATACTCGCAAGCTGCGCAAGATTAAGGCGGCGGCGGAGCAGGGCGATGTGCAGGCCATGCATGCGCTGCAATTTAATTACGCCGGTTCAAGGCAGTTATGGCAGCTTGATGATAACACCATCACCATGGATGAATTGGCCATCTCCCAGGCTCAGCTCGATACCCTGGCCGAGCGTTACAATGTCGAAGCCGACGCCAGCCGTTATCAGAGCGAGTACCTTAAACAGCTGTAATCCACATGTAAGGGTAGAGTGCGCCTGTACAGACGGGCGCCTTGCCTAAGGCGCGCAATAAGGCGGTTGAAAACACCCGCCATCTCCCCTAGTCTGGGACTCAATATAACAATTATAAAGAGTGTTCCAGTGCAGTATTGGCAGTATCTCAAGGCCTTAGGGCCAGGCATTTTAATGGCGACCGCAGCAATCGGCGGTTCGCATCTGGTGGCTTCAACTCAGGCCGGAGCCTTATTCGGCTGGCAAATGATAGGGCTTATCCTGGCCGTAAACCTGTTGAAGTATCCGTTTTTCCGTTTCGGTGTTGAATACACATTAGTCACAGGCAATAACCTGGTGTCCGGCTATAAAAGCCAGGGTCCCTGGTATTTTTACTGCTTTTTTGCCCTCAATATTATCGCCGCCATAGTTAATACCGCCGGGGTGCTGCTGCTGACGGCGGCGCTGTTACATTATGTGGTCGGTGGTGCCCTTAGCATGACGGTGCTGTGCATCATTATTCTGCTGTTTTGCCTGACCCTCTTGGTGCTTGGGCATTATCAGGCCCTCGACAGTGCTGCTAAGTGGATTATGGCGGTGCTCGCCATCAGTACCATAGCCGCACTGGTGATAGCCTTGCTGAAAAGCGGTGGTGTGCCCATGAATGCGGCCGCTGATTTCACCCCGCCCGACCTGCTGTCGCTGACGGCCTTAAGTTTTATTGTGGTCTTGATGGGCTGGATGCCGGCACCGATTGAAATTTCCGTGGCCAGCTCTTTGTGGTTACAGGCAAAACGACAACAAACCGAGGTGCCACTCAAGGCGGGGCTGTTTGATTTTAACTTTGGCTTTATCGTCACCGCATTACTGGCACTGGTGTTTTGCTCCCTAGGAGTGCTCATCCAGTATGGCGGCAATACGCAAATAGCCCTGGCCGGGGTAGCCTTTGCCCAGCAGCTGATCGATATGTACACCAATACCATGGGCGAGTGGTCGCGTTGGCTTATCGCGACCGTGGCCTTTTTATGTATGCTGGGGACTTCGTTAACGGTACTCGATGGCTATGCGCGGACCTTGTATACCGGCACCAAGCTGATGCCAAACTGGTCGTTGCCAAAGCATTTAAATACCTGGCTGATCATGCAGGCGGTGGCGGGGATGGCGGTGATCCTGTTTTTCAAAAGCAATTTAAAGGAGATGCTGACCTTTGCCATGACCCTGGCGTTTTTAACCACGCCGGTATTTGCCTGGTTGAATATGCGCCTGGTGCACCAAACCAAGATTAAACAGCCGCTGTGGTTGCGGCTGTTAACCTGGTTGGGATTGATATACCTAGTCGGCTTTAGCCTTGGGTTTATCGGCCTGCAGATTTGGCAGCGCTGGGGATAAATCTAGGTCAGCATTTTTATTGCTGCGCTGATGCCATCCAGGGTCAGGGGAAACATACGGCTTTGTTCGCCCTTGGCCATTAACTGGTCGATCATCTCGATGGAATGATAGTAGCGCCAATGGGTTTGCGGCTGTGGATTCAGCCACACCACCTTATCGAAATGCTGGGTGATGCGCTGCAGCCAGGCGGCGCCGGGCTCCTCATTCCAATGCTCCACACTGCCACCGGGGTAGGCGATTTCGTAAGGCCCCATGGTGGCATCGCCGACAAAAATAACCTTGTAATCGCGGCCAAAACGCTGCATCAGGCTGTGGGTGTCAATCTTCTGGTCATAACGTCGGGCATTGTCCTGCCACACCTGCTCGTAAACACAGTTATGGAAATAGAAAAACTCCAGGTGTTTAAACTCGCCATGGGCGGCGCTAAATAACTGCTCGCACAGTTGAATATGGTCGTCCATGGAGCCACCGATATCGAACAACATGATCACATTGACGGCATTATGGCGCTCCGGTGCCATTTTCACATCCAGCATACCGCCTTGTTTGGCGGTGGCGGCAATGGTGGCGCCTAAGTCCAGGGTATCGCTGGCTCCGGTGCGGGCAAAGCGGCGCAGTTTTTTCAGTGCCAGTTTCATGGTCCGCGAGCTGATATCGGCCTCGCTGTCGAGGTTACGGTACTGGCGCTTATCCCACACCTTAACGGCGCGGCGCTGGCGCGAGCCGGGTTGACCGATGCGCACTCCCTCCGGGTTAAAGCCATAGGCGCCAAAGGGCGAGGTGCCGCCTGTGCCTATCCATTTATTGCCGCCGGCATGGCGTTTTTGTTGCTCTTCGAAGCGCTTTCTAAGTTCTTCCATCAGCTTTTCGAGGCCGCCCATGGCCTCGAGTTGGCGTTTCTCTTCGGCGCTCAGCTGTTTTTCAAACTCCTTGCGCATCCAGTCCTCGGGGATCTGGTATTGTGCCTTCAAAGCGTCAAGCAGGTCGATATCCTCAATGCCACAAAAGTAATCGGCGAAGGCCTTGTCGAAGCGGTCAAAATGAGTTTCATCCTTCACCATTATGGTACGGGCGAGATGATAAAAGGCTTCGCTGTCGGCAAACACCACCCCGGCCTGTAATGCACCAATGAGGTCGAGCAACTCTCGCAGGCTTACCGGCAGGCGGTATTTTCTTAAGGTGAAGAAAAACTCGATGAGCATTAGCGGCGACTCATAAAGGCCAGTTTTTCAATCAAGGAAACGTCTTGCTCGTTTTTCAATAGAGCACCAAAGAGCGGCATAAGTCCGCCTTTAGTGGCGCTGCCATGTAAAACCTCGGGCGCTATGTCTTCGGCCATCAAGAGCTTAAGCCAGTCCAACAGCTCGCTGGTGGAGGGCTTTTTCTTCAGTCCGTCGACCTGACGCAAACCAAAGAAGACCTCTAGGGCTTCACGCAAGAGCTTTTGTTTGATATCCGGGTAGTGTACGGCGACGATTTTGTGCATTTCCTCGGCGCTGGGAAAATCGATGTAATGGAAGAAACAGCGGCGTAAAAAGGCGTCCGGCAGTTCTTTTTCGTTGTTTGAGGTGATGATCACTATGGGGCGTTGCTCGGCACGGACGCGCTCACCTGTTTCATAAACGAAGAACTCCATTTTATCGAGCTCTAACAAGAGGTCATTGGGGAATTCGATATCGGCCTTGTCTATTTCGTCTATCAGCAGCACCGGACGCGGCTCATTCTCCTTGGCGCCAAAGGCCTGCCACAGCTTGCCTTTAACTATGTAATTGCCGATATCATGCACGCGCTCGTCGCCCAGTTGTGAGTCGCGCAGGCGCGACACCGCATCGTACTCATACAGACCTTGCTGGGCTTTGGTGGTGGACTTAATATGCCATTGGATCAGTTCGCTGCCGATACTTTTCGCCAGCTCTTCGGCCAACAGGGTTTTCCCCGTGCCCGGCTCACCTTTTATCAAAAGCGGTTTTTCTAAGGCGATGGCGGCATTGACCGCCTGTTTCAGGGCGCTACTGGCAATATAATGGTCGGTTGAATCAAAATGCACGTGGAAATTCCTAACACTGGTCAGACATCGAATTAGCCTAGTCTGCCATAGTTGGCATTTACTACCAAGTCGGCTTGTGACAGCGCCGCCACAGATGCGTATAATGCTCCCATTAAACGAGTGCAGCAGGCATAAGCACGAATGAACTATCTTCCTTTGGATGACTACGCCAAGGCGTGGGTGTTTCGACACCAAGAACTTTTAATTCCGGCGCCACTATTGGCGCAGATCAAACCCATGACCGCCACCCGTGCGGCGGTGTTGTGGACCACTTTTATCAGCCGAGACAAAGATCACCCGGACTTTTTCACCGACGCCGATTGGGTCAAACAGGCGCAGCACTGGCCCCATGAAGACGTGTTTTGGGAACGGGCGTTTGAAGCCGGTGACGCTATTCCCGAGGGGATCCTGGCTCACCTGGACTGGCAGGATAACACTACCGTGTATTTCTGTATTAGTCGTGACGAGGTCATCGAAACTCGTTTCGATGTGTTTAAGCAACACTGGCAGAACTTTATGTTCTTAGCCGATGGCAGCTTCTTAATTGGTAAAAAACGCCCGCAGGTGGTGCAGTTTTTAGAGTCGGGTTTTGCCCGCCTGGGCCAACAGCCAGGGTAATTTATAGAGCCTCCCCATTGCGCTTCTCAAATTTTGCGCAACTATGGTATAAACTTAAGCACAACCAGTGGGAGGCAATGTGCGGCAACAACCATCGCAGCAAGCAGATTTATTTGCACTCGATCAACAGCGAGTGCTGTATGCCGAATTGTGCAATGCCTTCTACGCTCGCGAGTTGCACCGCATAAGTCAGCAATTATCGCATCAAGGCGATGGCACACGCTTGGCCCGTTTGCTCGACAGCCTGCCTTATTACGTGGAACGCGCCGCCTTTCATATAGTTCATGGTCATTGCCCGTTAACCTTGGATGGGCAAAATGGCAGTTGGATAGCCAAACAGGCGAGTAAACCGCCACAAAGCGATAAATCGGCTAATTTAGCCTTCTTTAGCGCTTATGCCGAAGTCGGTATTTTAGTACCATTACTGGTTACGCAGGGGCGATTGCAATTTGTGATGCTCGACACCCTAGATCAAGTTAGCAGCAACCGCTTGCATTGTAATCAGGCGGGCTGGTTTGATCTCGACGGCCAATATCGCGACACGCGATTAAGCTCGGCCCAGGACGTGCAGTTACTGGTACCCAGTAAAAAACATTTTACCCCGGCTTGTTGTGGTCATCGTTGGCAACAATTTAAGGTGACCTCACCACGGACTTTGAGTCTAAGAGAAATGCTATTAACAACACGAATTAACTGGAAAAACTTTAAGCAACCACTGCCGATGAAGGAAAGCTAATGCGATTATTCCAATTAGGTTTGTTGGCATTGTTGCTGTATCTGCAATACTTGTTGTGGTTTGGTCACAACGGCATCGAAGACTATAGCCGTTTAACCAAGGCGGTGGCCAATCATGAGCAAACGAATCAGCAATTAAATAAGCGTAACAAGTTACTCGAAGCCGATATACAAGATTTAAAACTGGACTTGGAAGGGGTGGAAGAGCGTGCCCGTCATGAGCTGGGTATGATCAAGCCCGGAGAAGTGTTTTATCGGGTGTTACCGAGTAAACAATCTGAGTCAAAATAATAACGCAAAGTAGTTATATGAGTGAAAATCACGGCATTATTGCCATAGTGCCCGCCGCCGGAGTTGGCGCGCGGATGCAATCTCAACGCCCTAAGCAGTACTTGCAATTACAGGGCAAAACCGTGCTGGAGCACAGCCTGAATAAGCTCGCCCAGGTGGCGGCGGTAAAGAGTATTACCGTGGCCATAGGCGGCAATGACGAGTATTTCGCCGAGCTGCCTATAGACTTCCAATTTGTGCATACCGTAATTGGTGGCAAAGAGCGCGCCGATTCCGTGCTTGCCGCCCTTGATGCCCTTGAAGCAAATCCACCCCAGTGGGTGCTAGTGCATGACGCCGCTAGGCCCTTGGTGAGCCCCGCCGATATCGAACGTTTAATAAATGAGTGCCAGCAGCATGGCGAGGGCGGCATACTGGCCGCCAAGGTGCGCGACACCATAAAGCGCGGTGACAGTCATGTGCAGCAAACCATAGAGCGCGAGCATCTTTATCAGGCGCTGACCCCTCAGTTTTTCCCTTATGCCCAATTACGCCAGGCATTACGTGATGCCTTAGCCTGTGGCGCTACCATTACCGATGAAGCATCGGCGATGGAATGGGCTGGGCACCCGGTGCGTTTGATCGCCGGTCGCAGCGACAATTTTAAGTTGACCACCCCAGAAGATCTGCAACTTGCCGACTTCCTGTTAGGGCAACAAATGACGGAGATTTTATGATTCGAATAGGCCATGGTTTTGACGTACATAGTTTTGGCGGTCATGGGCCGCTTACTATCGGCGGCGTAAAGGTCGATTATGAACAAGGCTTTATCGCCCACTCAGATGGTGATGTGGCTATTCATGCCTTGTGTGATGCCTTGCTTGGCGCCATGGCAATGGGCGATATAGGCAAGCATTTTCCCGATACGAGCGAAGAATTTGCCGGCATCGACAGCCGTATTCTGCTGCGCCGAGTCATGGCCGAGGTGCATGATCGCGCCTTTGTAGTGGCGAATGTCGACCTTACCATAGTGGCGCAAGCGCCAAAAATGCGCCCGCATATTGATGCCATGCGCGCTTGCCTGGCGGCGGATCTGGCGGTCAGTTTAGATCAGGTAAATGTCAAAGCCACCACCACTGAAAAGCTCGGGTTTACCGGACGCAAAGAGGGTATTGCCGCCCACGCGGTAGCGCTTTTGGTGCAGCAACCATGAAGCAAGAGCCTTCAGCACCTAGGCAAAAAGAGCCATTAGCCTCGCTGCAGTATTTATACGGCAAGCCTACCGCCAAGGCGGTATTTAAGCGCCTGCCGGAAGACTTTATGGTTGATGAAGAGCTGGGCTTTGAGCTTGATGGCAGTGGCGAGCACGTGTGTTTGCATGTGATCAAGCGCGGTATCAATACCGTCAATGTAGCCAAGAAAATCGCGAAATTTGCCAAGGTAGCGCCGCGTGAGGTCAGCTACGCCGGACAAAAAGACCGCCAAGGTGTGTGTTCACAATGGTTTAGCGTGCCCGTGCCCATTAAACAGGAGCTCGACTTTAGCGCCCTCAACGACGAGCAAATTTTTGTTGCCAAGCAAGTGCGCCATGGTCGCAAGCTGCGTACCGGATGCCATAAGGGCAACCGTTTTACCATAGTGCTGCGTGAGGTGAGCGAGCCACTGGCTGTGCTCAGTCGTATCAATGCGGTGCGCCAAGGAGTGCCTAATTACTTTGGCGAGCAACGCTTTGGTCACGATGGCCATAACCTGGTGATGGCCGAGCGTATGTTTGCCGGCGAGCAAATCCGCGATCGTAAACTAAGGTCTATGGTGATCTCTGCCGCCCGCTCTTATATTTTTAACCAGATAGTCAGCCTGCGTGTGGCTGAGCATGGTCTTGCCAAAACCCTGCAACATGAAGTCTTTATGCTCAGTGGCAGCAACGCATTTTTTACCGATGCCATCACCCCGGATAACATTACCCGATTGGTGGAAGGTGACATCGAGTTGTCGGCGCCCCTGGTGGGTAAGGGCGATAAGGGCTTGGTTGAAGAAGAGCAACATTGGTTGCAGCCTTATCATGACTGGTGTCAGGGTTTGGCGGAGATAGGTTTAAAAACCGAGCGCCGCATGTTGCGCTTATATCCGGAAAACTTACAGGTAAAAATGCCCACGAGCGATTCGATTGAATTGAGCTTTTCACTGAAAAAAGGGTGTTTTGCCACTGCGTTGTTACGAGAATTGGTGGATTACCGCCAGTGCGAAAACAGTATTGCAAGGAGTCATGATGAAGATATTGCTGAGCAATGATGATGGCGTACATGCCAAGGGCATAGCGGCCCTGCATCGGGCCTTAAAGGAGATTGCCAGCGTCGATGTGGTCGCCCCGGATCGCAATTGCAGCGGCGCCAGTAACTCGCTCACATTAATGAATCCATTGCGGGCGCAAAAATTAGAGAATGGCTTTATCAGTGTCAATGGTACCCCCACTGATTGCGTTCATGTGGCCCTCAATGCGCTCTTGCCTGAGCAGCCGGATCTAGTGGTGGCCGGCATTAATCATGGTGCCAATTTAGGGGATGACACCCTGTATTCGGGCACGGTAGCCGCCGCTACCGAAGGGCGCCATATGGGTCTGCCCGCCATCGCCGTGTCCCTGGTCGGCCATGATTGCAAACACTTTGAAACTGCCGCCAAGGTGACGGTGGATATAATCACCAAGTTGAGAAGTCACCCCTTACCCAATGATCAAATCATCAACATCAATGTTCCCGATGTCCCTTACGACGAACTCAAGGGCGTTAAGGTCACCCGCTTGGGTGCCAGACATAAGGCCGAAACCATGACAGTACAGCGTGACCCTTGGGGTCGTGTAGTGTATTGGTATGGTTCTCTTGGGCCTGAGCTTGACGCCGGTGAGGGCACTGATTTTGCGGCCATTCGCCAAGGCTATGCCTCGGTTACGCCCTTGAGCGTAGACATGACAGCTAAAGAAAGCATTGCCCCTTTACAGCATTGGTTAGCGGAGCTGGAAAATGATCACTAATTATCAGCGTAGCGCCGGCTCTTTGGTCAAGCTGCTGGCTCAGGAAGGCATTAGCGATGAGCAAGTGTTAGAGGCGATGGCAAAAACGCCGCGCCATTTGTTTATCGATGATGTATTGCAACATAAGGCCTATCAAAATACCGCCCTACCTATCGGCCAGGGGCAAACCATTTCTCAGCCTTATATTGTGGCGCTGATGACTCAGGTATTACGCCAGCACGGGGTGCGCGATAAGGTACTGGAAATTGGCACCGGCTCGGGCTATCAAAGTGCCATATTGGCGCAGTTGTTCGATAAGGTGTACTCGGTGGAGCGCATCAAGGCCCTGCAATGGCAGGCGAAACGACGCTTACATCAGCTCGACTTGTATAATGTGACCATGAAACATGGCGATGGCTGGAAAGGCTGGGCCTCGCAAGCGCCGTTTCAGGGTATTATCGTCACCGCCGCGGCGAAAAGCGTGCCGCAGCAGTTGCTGGAGCAGCTCGATGAAGGCGGGGTCATGATAATTCCCATTGGCGATGCAGAGCAAAAATTGATGCTGTATACTCGCTGCGAAAATGAGTTTAAACAACAAGTCATAGCCCATGTACGTTTCGTACCCTTGGTGCCTGGCGATATAATTTAAGGATATTCTTTGCGCCTCTTTACTGCTTTGTACGACGCCGCGCTGCGTTGGGCAAGACATCGCCATGCTGAGCGTTATCTTGCTGGAATGAGTTTTGCCGAATCGGTATTCTTTCCCGTGCCCCCGGATGTTATGCTGGCCCCCATGTGTTTAGCCAAGCCGACAACGGCCTGGCGATTTGCCCTGTTGACTACCTTGGCGTCAGTGATCGGTGGCATCCTAGGGTATGCCCTGGGATATTGGCTTTTTGAGCCTGTGGTTGAGCCCTTGATTGCTTCCATGGGTTGGCAGGATAAGTTTGATCATGCCCTGGCCTGGTTTAAGGAATACGGCATCTGGGTGGTGTTTATCGCCGGTTTCTCGCCCATTCCCTATAAGGTCTTTACCATAGGCGCAGGCCTGTTGCAGATGGCATTTTTGCCTTTTTTACTGGCCTCGGCCATAGGTCGTGGAGCGCGTTTCTTCCTGGTGGCAGCGCTGATGAAATGGGGCGGCGCACGCATGGAAGAAAAGTTGCGCCAGTATGTGGAAGTTCTAGGCTGGCTTGTCGTGGGCCTGGCAATCGTTTTATATTTAGTGCTCCGCTAGCTAATGGAAGGGCGCTGCATGAGTTTCAAAAACACCAGTTTATTACTGCTGGTTTCTTTTGTTATCAGCGCCTGCACCTCCCGTACTGGGCCGGCACCAGTTTCCTCCCTGGAAACTGGTCAGGCCAAAGTGACACGTAAAATTCATATAACCGGTGAGCATTACCGGGTGCAAAAAGGCGATACCCTCTACTCTATTGCGTTTAGTGCAAAAAAGGACGTTCGCGAAGTCGCGCAAATAAACGGCATTAAACCTCCCTATACCATTTATCCCAATCAACTCATTTACCTAGAATCACAGTGGCTAAAAAAGAAAAAGCGGGAAAGATACCTTAATTCGAGTAAAAAGCCTAGAGAAACAAGACAAAAAACAGGCGGAAATTTCAAGAAAGAGGTTTCTAAGCCAGTGCAACGGGAGTATGTTCAAAATGCAACTAGTAAAAAAAATGTTAGCAAATCATCAGGAGTTGCTAACAAACTAAAGTGGAAATGGCCCACCCAGGGGAAAGTAACGCAAGGTTTCTCCAACCGTGAGAATGGCTTCAAGGGATTGCAAATAGCGAACAAAACAGGAACGGCTATCTCGGCAGCGGCAGACGGTGTGGTTGTTTACGCTGGGGACGCGCTCAGGGGATACGGTAATTTAATCATAGTGAAACATAATGATGATTATCTTAGCGCCTATGCGCACAACTCGCGTTTACTAGTAAAAGAAAAACAGGATGTCAAAGCTGGGCAAAAAATAGCGGAAATGGGCAGTACTGAATCTTCTATCACTGCACTTAGGTTTGAAATACGGTATAGAGGTAAGGCGGTCAATCCGGCAAATTTTTTACCCTAGCGCGACGGGCAATAAGAGTAATTTAGTGTAAGGATATATCTGAATTACACGGGAGGGTATTCTGATGGGTCAAACTGTAAAACTAGAAAGTACGCATGACAATAGCAATGATTCGGACGTTCTTGATGAGCCAAAAGAGGAGCTTCTTGAGGAGGTTGAGGACGATAGTGACGATGAATTGTTTGCCAAAGACGACAATGTCAAAAACCTCGACGCCACGCAATTATATTTAGGTGAAATTGGTTTCTCGCCGCTGCTAAGCGCCGAAGAAGAAGTCTATTTTGCCCGCAAGGCGCTGCGCGGTTGTGAAGCATCACGCAAACGCATGATCGAAAGTAACTTGAGGCTGGTAGTAAAAATCGCCCGCCGTTACAACAATCGCGGCCTGGCATTACTGGATCTGATTGAAGAGGGGAATTTAGGTCTGATCCGAGCGGTGGAAAAGTTTGACCCAGAACGGGGTTTTCGCTTTTCAACCTATGCCACCTGGTGGATACGCCAAACCATAGAGCGGGCGATCATGAACCAAACCCGCACCATACGCCTACCTATTCACGTAGTTAAAGAACTTAACGTCTACTTACGCACCGCACGCGAGTTAACGCAGCAATTGGACCACGAGCCGACCGCCGAAGAAATAGCCGAGCGTTTGGATAAACCGGTGGAAGACGTAACTAAGATGTTGCGTTTGAATGAAAAAATTTCTTCCGTCGACACCCCGATCGGGGGCGATAATGACAAGGCATTGCTCGATATTATTGCCGATGAAAAGGGTCGCGGCCCAGAAGGGGAAGTACAGAATAACGACATTAACAGCCATATTGTGCACTGGCTCGATGAGCTAAACCCGAAGCAAAGGGAAGTGTTAGCACGTCGCTTCGGTTTACTGGGCTATGAGCCTTCTACATTAGAAGATGTAGGCCGTGAAATTGGCCTAACCCGTGAGCGGGTACGGCAAATTCAGGTAGAAGCGCTGCGCCGTCTTAAAGACATGCTGCAACATGAAGGGCTGAATACCGAAAGCTTGTTCGAACAGATATAACTTCCCTAAGTTATTAAGATAAGAAAAAACGCCGCTAAATTAGCGGCGTTTTTGTGTTTTTAGATGGTCACTTTACAGCGACTTTAAATGATACAGGGCATCTAACGCCTGACGAGGAGTAAGCTCATCGGGATTGATCTCACCAAGCGCCACTTCGAGGGCGCTGGGCTCGGGCTCAGAGGGTAAGAGCTCAAGTTGATTTGCACCATTGCCGTTTGCTTGGCCATTGCCATTAGCGTTTAAGGCCGGCTGCTGCTCCAGCTGTTTAAGCTTGCGTTTGGCGTTGGTGATCACCGCCTTAGGCACACCGGCTAAAGCCGCCACCTGCAGGCCGAAGCTCTTACTGGCCGGCCCTTCCAATACCTTGTGCATAAAGGCTATGGTGTCGTTGTGCTCAATGGCATCTAGGTGCACATTGACCAGTCCCGACTCCTGCTCCGCCAGTTCGGTGAGCTCAAAATAATGGGTTGCGAACAAGGTTTTGGCATTGATCTTATGCGCCAGGTAATCCGCCGTGGCATAGGCCAGGGAGAGTCCGTCATAGGTGCTGGTACCGCGGCCAATTTCATCCATTAATACCAGAGAATGCTGACTGGCATTATTTAAAATGGTGGCGGTTTCCGTCATCTCCACCATAAAGGTTGAGCGTCCGGAGGCCAGATCATCACTGGCGCCGATACGGGTAAATATACGGTCTACTGTGCCTATATTAGCGCTCGCCGCTGGCACATAACAGCCGATATGAGCCATCAGCACGATCAAAGCAGTTTGGCGCATATAGGTTGATTTACCACCCATGTTTGGGCCAGTTATCATCAACATGCGACGCTGATTATTAAGTTCTATGGGGTTGGCGATAAAGGGGTCGCGCATCACCTGCTCGACCACAGGGTGGCGACCTTCGCTAATGCTGATGGCATCGCCTTCATCAAGCGCCGGCTTGCAATAGTTCAGGGTCAGCGCCCGCTCGGCAAAGTTATTGAGTACATCGAGCTCACTTAGGGATGCCGCTAAACGCTGTAAGCGCTCCAAGTGTGGGGCGATTAGTGTGAATAACTCTTCATAAAGCTGCTTTTCCAGCGCCAGGGCCTGAGACTGACTGCCTAACACCTTGTCCTCATGCTCTTTAAGCTCGGGAATAATATAGCGCTCGTTGTTTTTCAGGGTTTGACGGCGAATATAATGCGCCGGCACCAGGTGCGAGTTGGCGCGGCTAATATCGATATAAAAGCCATGCACCTTGTTGTAGCCGATTTTTAAGGTGCTGATCCCAGTGACTTCGCGCTCACGCTCTTCCATGGCTTCGAGTACATCGGTGGCACCTTGGGAGAGGTTGCGCCAATGGTCGAGCTCTTGGTTATAGCCTTCGGCAATCACGCCGCCGTCGCGAATAAGCACCGGCGGGTTATCGATAATGGCGCGCTCAAGCAAGTGCAAAAGTTCATCGTTGGGCTCACAGGCGTTGGCGATTTGTGCCAGACGTCGTTGCGAGGCGGTGCCGAGCAGACCCTTTAATTCCGGCAATTGTTGCAGCGCCGAGCGTAAACGGGACAGATCTCTGGGTCTGGCGTTGCCCAATGCTAAGCGAGCTACGATACGCTCGATATCGCCGACATTGCGCAGCAAGGGATGCAGCTCAAGGTGCCAGCCCTGGTCGATCAGGGTTTCGATGGCATCAAGGCGTTGGCTCAACTCGTCGCGGCAGCGTATCGGGTTATGAATACGGCGCTTAAGCAGGCGCGAGCCCATGGGCGTGGCGGTTTTATCCAAAACGGCCGCCAGGGTGTTTTCAATGCCACCGCCAAGGTTTTGGGTGAGCTCGAGGTTTTTTCGGGTGGCGCTGTCGAGCACCACGGCTTGACTGTCTTGCTCCAGACTGATGGCATTGATATGGGGCAATGCGGTGCGCTGGGTGTCTTTTACGTATTGCAGCAAGCAACCGGCCGCCACTAATCCCAGCTTGGCATCATTAACGCCAAAACCAATCAGGTCTTGGGTGCCAAACTGCTGGCACAGGGAAGTGATGGCGGTGTCTAGGTCGAACTCCCATTCCGGGCGACGGCGCATGCCCTTGATATGCTCAATAAGCCTGATATCGCTGAAGCCTTCCGAATACAGCAGCTCAGCTGGGTTAAGGCGTTGCAGGGTCGATTTAAAGGCGTCGGCGTCGGCACACTCGACGATATTAAAACGCCCGGAATTAATATCCAGATAGGCCACACCAAAATAGTCGCCAGTGCCTTGGCACACACTGACCAGCAAGTTGTCCTGACGCTCGTTAAGCAGGGCTTCGTCGGTTACCGTGCCCGGGGTGACGATACGCACTACCTTGCGTTCAACCGGGCCCTTGCTGGTGGCCGGATCGCCAACCTGCTCGCAAATGGCCACGGATTCGCCAAGCTGTACCAGGCGTGCCAGATAGTTTTCTACCGCATGATAGGGTACACCCGCCATAGGGATTGGATCGCCACCGGCTTTTCCTCGGTAAGTCTGCGAAATATCTAATAATTCTGCTGCGCGAATGGCATCATCGAAAAACACTTCATAGAAGTCCCCCATGCGATAAAAAAGTAAAATATCGGCATGTTGTGCCTTAATGCGCAAGTATTGCTGCATCATGGGGGTTTGTTGTTTTATATTATCTTCACTATAGAGATTTGCCGACATGCACTCACTCGAATAAGGATGGTTATGAACTTACAACAAAGGTTTACTGCCAATACACAAACCCTTGCCGCGCAACTGGGCGTTATTTTAACGGATAAGCAGATGATGATCACTACCGCTGAGTCCTGTACCGGCGGCGGTATTGCTTATGCCATTACCGACACCCCGGGAAGCTCGCGTTATTTTGCCGAAGCCGCGGTGACCTACAGCAATGAGGCTAAGCAAGAACGCCTGGGTGTATCAGCGCAAACCCTGGCCCAATTTGGCGCCGTCAGCGAACAAACTGTGGTGGAAATGGCCCGCGGCGCAGCCCATGCGGCACAGGCGGATGTCGCCGTGGTGACATCGGGCATTGCCGGTCCGGATGGCGGCAGCGATGATAAGCCGGTGGGGTTAGTATGGTTTGCCGTGTACTTTGATCAGCAGGTCTATACCGAAGAGCGCTATTTTATGGGGGACCGCGCCTATGTACGCGAGCAGGCTATCAGTCATGCCCTGAGCATGGTGGTAAAAATTTTAGAATCTGCTTGATACTGTAATTTCATACAGTATACTAAGGTTCATTAAGTCAAGCGTTAATACCAAGCATTATGAGCTTGGCGGTCAATGATTTTGGAGAAAATAATGAACGATAACAAGCAAAAAGCCTTAAGCGCTGCGCTTTCACAAATTGAGCGCCAATTTGGTAAAGGCTCAATCATGAAGCTAGGCGACAGCCAGGCTTTGGATGTTGAAGCCATTTCTACCGGTTCACTGGGTATTGATATTGCCTTGGGTATTGGCGGTCTGCCTACCGGCCGTGTAGTGGAAATTTATGGTCCGGAATCATCGGGTAAAACCACATTGACCTTGCAGGTTGTTGCTCAAGCCCAGCGCCAGGGTAAAACCTGTGCCTTCGTTGACGCCGAGCACGCCCTTGACCCGGTTTATGCCGAGAAGCTAGGCGTAAATGTTGATGAGCTGCTTGTTTCTCAGCCAGACACGGGTGAGCAGGCGCTGGAAATTTGTGACATGCTGGTACGTTCGGGCGCCGTTGATGTAGTGATCGTCGACTCGGTAGCCGCACTAACACCAAAAGCAGAAATTGAAGGTGAAATGGGTGACAGCCACGTTGGTTTGCAGGCCCGTTTGATGTCGCAGGCATTGCGTAAGCTCACCGGTAATATCAAGCGTTCAAACACCTTGTGTATCTTCATCAACCAAATCCGTATGAAGATAGGTGTGATGTTCGGCAACCCGGAAACCACCACAGGTGGTAATGCGCTGAAGTTTTATTCATCGGTTCGCCTTGATATTCGTCGCATCGGCTCGGTAAAAGACGGTGACGAAGTAGTAGGTAACGAAACCCGCGTTAAGGTAGTGAAGAACAAGGTAGCACCGCCGTTTAAGCAAGCCGAATTTATCATCATGTATGGTGAGGGTATCTCTAAAGAAGGTGAGCTTATCGACCTGGGCGTGAAGCATAAGTTGATTGAAAAATCAGGTGCCTGGTATAGCTACAATGGCTCGAAAGTAGGCCAGGGTAAGTCGAACTCGATTAAGTTCTTAAAAGAGAATGTTGAGATTGCCAATGAGATCGAAGGCAAGCTACGTGAAATGCTGTTGCTAAAGGCCACCATTAAGCCGGAAGAGGGTGAAGTAAACTCGCTTGCCGAAGAGGTGGATGCCGAGTAAGGCATAAAGAATAAGAGTAAGTAAAACCAGCCCCAGGGCTGGTTTTTTTATGCCTGTTCTATGATGTTAGAAAAAAATAAAAAGCCGCCTCCCTTATAAAGGAATGGCGGCTTCTCTATGCTGAACGCAGTTAAAATGCGTACTTGGCGGAAAACTGCAGACGGTCTAAGTCGCCATCTGCACCACTTTCGGTTTCGCGCTCGGCATGCTTAAACTCGACCCCGAAGG
Source organism: Pseudoalteromonas sp. T1lg10 (assembly GCF_002964545.1). Taxonomy (NCBI): domain Bacteria; kingdom Pseudomonadati; phylum Pseudomonadota; class Gammaproteobacteria; order Alteromonadales; family Pseudoalteromonadaceae; genus Pseudoalteromonas; species Pseudoalteromonas sp. T1lg10. The sequence continues at coordinate 475,422 of NZ_PQBV01000037.1, read as the reverse complement.
TGAGTTTTTTCACCGGTGAGTACAGCAGGTTAGCACTGTAACTTACGCTGCTTTCGGTGGGGTCGCCGCTATACGCAAGTAGGTGAGTATTGTTGTCGGCGCTAAAGAAAGAATACAGGAAGGTAGAGCGCAGTTGCTCGTTCCAGTGGTGTTGATAGCCGATAAAGCCTGAGGTAGAGTCTATGGCATCCAAGCCATCACCATCGTAAACGGCGCCATGGGCCACGTTTAAGCCAATATAGCGACCCAGACCCTTACCATGGGTCAGCATAAATTTAATGCTGTCTTGACCCAGGTTATAACGCCCGGAAACACTGACACCATAAGAGGTTTCATCTTCGTCGGCGCCGCCTTGCTTGTAAGTGAGCTGGCGAGCCAAGCCGGTAACCACGATTTGGCCCCAATCGGCGTTATGGTTATAACGGGCGGTGAAATCCGGTAGGCTGGCATCGTCGGTTTCGACACGGGCGCCGTTAACCGTAATGGTGCTTTCCGGGTTTTCAACGGAAAAGGCCCAGTTACCGATACTGTAGCGTGCCTGCGCCTGACGTACGAACACGGTACCTTCTGCCGGGCCAACAAAATCTAGGGTTTCCGGTAGGGCAGAAACGTTTTGGAAGTTTGACCAAGCCTGACCAAAGAGCCAGCCATCATAAGTGATATAAGCCTGACGAATACGCGGAGAGTAAGAGTTGGTAACGCGTTCGTTACCGCCAATAGAGGCAATAAAATCCAGCTCTATTTTGGTATTTATGTTCTTGCCGTTGTCTAGTTTGGTGCTGGTACCAAAGTTAAAACGGGATTGGCGCGCATGCATATCAAATACCGCATCGCTGCCATCATCATCGCCAACCGGCGTGGTGCTGGGCACATAAAAGTCGCGGCCAATGCTGTCGCCGGAAATGGTTCCAGCCGAGTAGTCGCTCCACATGGCATCAAGCTTAATATAGCCGCCGTAGCTGACTTCTGTATTGCCTATGGTGGCAGCCTGGGCACTGCCAATTGCCGTACATACCGCAAGTGCAGTCAGTGTTTTCATCATTAATTTTTGTGTTGTCATCATCTTATCCTGTTGCAAGCTAGCTCAGAAAAAATGGTCCTTGATGGCTTTTTAGGCAATTATCTATTGGTCGTACGACTAAGGTATAGCGAGCGAAAAAGGTGAAGTTTTTCCTAAGAGAAGCGGAGACTAAGAACGCCTCTGCGGGCTAATTTGGCTAAGTATTTCGCACCATTTTTAGCAGGCGTTTTGGCGAAAACAGTGCTGTTTATAAAGATTTTATACTAAGGTCTAATACTGCAAGACGTGGCCCTGGGTAATGCTGTGGGCAGGCCTAAAGGCAACAAAAAATATGGAGACGGTTATGTCACAGAGCATTTATCCGGTTTTTGAAAACATCAAAAACAACGCATTAGTCGATAACGAAAAATACCAAGCTATGTATCAGCAATCCATCGACGACCCAGAAGCATTTTGGGCCGAGCACGGCCAGCGTCTAGATTGGATCACCCCTTACTCAAAAGTTAAAAATACCTCTTTCGATAAAGGCCATATCAGCATCAAATGGTTTGAAGACGGGCAACTAAACGCTTCTTACAACTGTATTGACCGCCATCTAAAAGATAAAGCCGATAAAACCGCGCTGATTTGGGAAGGGGATGACCCTAGCCAAAGCGAGCACATCAGCTATCAACAAGTTCATGACGAGGTGTGTAAACTGGCTAATGGCCTGCGCAAGCTCGGCGTACAAAAGGGCGACCGCGTTGCCATCTATATGCCGATGACACCACAAGCAGTCTACGCCATGCAGGCCTGTGCCCGCATTGGTGCGGTGCATTCCGTGGTGTTTGGTGGCTTCTCACCTTCGGCCATTGCCGATCGTATTAAAGACAGTGGCGCCAAGGTAGTAATCACTTCCGACGAAGGTCGCCGCGGCGGCAATTGTGTTCCGCTTAAAGCCAATGTTGATGAAGCGGTGAGTCAAGCCGGCGTCACTACGGTAGAGCATGTGATTGTGCATCAGCTGACCGGTGGTGAGGTGCAGTGGAATGATGTTGATATCTGGTGGCATGACCTGGTTGCAGACTTACCAAGCACATGCGAGCCGGAAGTGATGAATGCCGAAGACCCGCTCTTTATCCTTTATACCTCGGGCTCGACGGGTCAACCTAAAGGTGTTGTACACAGCACAGGTGGTTACCTGGTTTACAGCTCCATGACGCACGAATATGTGTTCGACCTGCATGAGGACGATATCTACTGGTGCAGCGCCGATGTGGGTTGGATCACAGGTCACAGCTATATAGCCTACGGCCCTATGGTGAATGGTTGTACTCAGGTTATTTTTGAAGGCGTGCCTACTTACCCAAGTGCTGGCCGCATGGGTGAAATCGTCGATAAACATCAGGTTACTATTTTATATACCGCACCGACTGCCATTCGTGCGCTTATGGCTAAGGGCGACGAGCCTACCGCCAGCTCAACGCGCACCAGTTTGCGTGTATTGGGCTCTGTGGGTGAGCCAATCAACCCGGAAGCCTGGGCCTGGTATTATGAGCGTATTGGTAACAACCAGTGTCCTATCGTCGATACCTGGTGGCAAACGGAAACCGGCGGCATCATGATCACGCCATTGCCTGGCGCTACCGATATGAAGCCGGGATCGGCAACCAGACCTTTCTTTGGTATCGCCCCGGCGCTATTTGACGCCGAAGGTAATACCCTTGAGGGAGCCGTGGATGGCAACCTGGTTATTCTTGATAGCTGGCCGTCGCAGGCACGTACCGTATATGGCGACCATGAGCGCTTTGAGCAAACTTATTTCTCTACTTATCCGGGAGTGTACTTTACCGGTGACGGTTGTCGCCGCGATGAAGACGGTTATTACTGGATCACAGGTCGTGTTGACGATGTACTGAACGTGTCCGGCCACCGCCTAGGTACGGCGGAAATTGAAAGTGCACTGGTTGCCCATGAGGCCGTGGCCGAAGCGGCTGTGGTGGGTTATCCGCACGATATCAAGGGCCAGGGTATTTATGTGTATATCACCCCTAACGAGGGGGTGGTGGTGAGCGACGAGCTGACCAAAGAGGTGCGTAATTGGGTTCGTAAAGAGCTTAGCCCTATTGCCTCGCCGGATATGATCCAATGGTCACCGGGTCTGCCGAAAACGCGCTCGGGTAAGATTATGCGCCGTATTTTACGTAAGATCGCCGCAAATGAGCACCAGCAGCTGGGAGATACCTCAACTCTGGCCGATCCAAGTGTGGTTGATGAGCTTATTGAAAACCGCTTGAATCGTTAATTAATCGTTAAGAGCTTGATTAAAGAATGATTCTAAACGTAGACTATCGGCTATTACCTTAGGTAATGGCCGATTTTTTTAGGAGCGCAGCATGAGTCAGTTTTTAATAGCGGACGATCACCCATTATTTAGAGAAGCCCTGAAAGGCGCGCTGACCAAGCAATTTGAGCCCTTGGAAGTGTTAGAGTCGGATACCTTCGACACCACCTTGGCGGTGCTTGATAAGCATGACGACCTGGATATCTTGCTGCTGGATTTGCATATGCCGGGCAATGGCGACTTGTACGGCCTTATCCGTATTCGTGAAGATTATCCCGATTTACCCATAGCCGTGGTCTCTGGCAGTGAGGACTTGCAGGTAGTTTCTAAGGTCATGGGTTATGGCGCCATGGGCTTTATTCCCAAGTCGTCATCGGCTCAGGAAATCGCCGACGCCATCAATGAAATCCTCGAAGGTGAGGTGTGGTTGCCTGCTGATATCAAAGACAAGGTGGAAGCCATCAGTGGTGAAGACAAGCAGCTTGCGGCCCAGGTTGCATCATTAACGCCACAGCAGTATAGAGTTTTAAGTTATTTACACGAAGGTTTGCTCAATAAGCAAATCGCCTATGAGCTGAATATTTCCGAAGCCACGGTGAAGGCGCATATTACCGCCATCTTCCGTAAACTCGGGGTGTATAACCGCACTCAGGCGGTACTTATTGCCTCCAAGTTGCAGCTTGAGGCCATGGAAAGCCAACAATAAAGAAGAATAAGGCTAACAGGCAAGGCCAGGAGTGCCTTGCCAGCAAGTGCAGCTCTAATCAAAAACCGCTCTAGTCAAAAACCACGGTGCGGTTGTCATTAACAAAGAGCTTATGCTCGGCGGCCAGCTCCAGGGCTTTACAAAACACCAGCTTTTCCACATCCCGTCCTTTTTTCGCCATGCTTTCGGCGCTGTCCGCATGGGTGACATTCGTTACCTGCTGCAAAATAATCGGTCCTTCGTCGAGCTCATTATTTACAAAGTGGGCGGTCGCGCCGATGATCTTAACACCGCGCTCAAAGGCCTGGTGATAGGGCCTGGCACCAATAAAGGCGGGCAGGAAGGAGTGGTGAATATTAATAATGCGCCCGGCAAAACGGGCAACAAATTCCGGGCTTAAAATGCGCATATACTTGGCCAGGCCAATCAAATCCGGATTGTATTCGGCAATTTTATCTGCCACCAGGCGGTCATGCTCACTGCGACTTAAGCCTTCATGGCTGATGCAGTGAAAGGGCATATGAAAGCCCTGTGCCAGGGGTTGTAAGTCCGGGTAATTGGCGATCACCGCCAGCACCTGAATATTCAAGGCCTGCTCAAAACACTTTAATAATACCCCGCCAAGGCAATGGGCTTCCTTGGTCGCCAACAAGACCACCTTAACCGGCTCGTCGCCATGGAGCGACAGTGTGGAGTTACTCGGTAAAATTGCTTGTAGCTGAGCCTCCAGGTCGATATTGCTAAAATCGCCATCGAGTTCGGTGCGCATAAAAAAGCGGCCATGGGCCTTGTCGACAAACTCATTGTTGCGGGTGATATTGAGACCATGCTCAAAGCACAGGCCGGTGATCTTGGCGATTAGACCTTCTTGGTCCGGGCACTGCGCCAGTAAAACCTTTTTCATTCCTCATTCCTGTTTGTGTTACACGAATTGCCATTATGCTCAGGGTTTCGCGATAATGGCAATTGTGCTTTTTTATAAGGAATGATTTAGCAGGGCCTTTAGTTTAGCGGGCTTAACCGGTTTGGAGAGATAATGCACACCGGCATTTTTTGCCGCCAGTTTTAACTGGTCGTCGCGCACCGCAGTGATCAAAATAGCGGGTATCTCTTTGCCTCTCAGGGCCCGGATCTTGGCTATCAGAGCCAGGCCATCATCGCCCTCACCAAGCTGGTAATCCATAAAGATAATATCGATATTGGTGTCGCTCTCGACCACAGCCAGCGCTTGCTCAGCCCCTTGGCAACCATGACAGCGGGCGCCCCATTTGTTCAGTAGATGACGCATGGCTTCTATATTGGCGGCCTCATCATCGACCACCAGTACATCATAATGAGATTGAGCCGCAGCTGTGGTTGCCGGAAGACTTGAACCTTGAATCCGAGCCAGCGAGCCGTAGGGCACTTCTACCTTAAAGCAACTGCCCTTACCGAATTGTGAGCGCATGGTCAGGGGATGGGAAAGCAGCTCGGCCATGCGTTTTACCACCCCAAGCCCAAGGCCGACACCCTTGTTGTCGCCGGACTCAACGCGATAGAAATCATCGAATATTTTTTTCTGTTCATGATCTGAAATGCCCAGACCCGTATCCCACACCTCTATACTGAGATGGTGTTTACGGCGGCGACAGGCAACCAGCACCTTGCCGCTTGGGGTATATTTCACCGCGTTGGAAACCAGATTCTGAATGATGCGGCGCAGATAGGTGGTATCGCTGTGGACCACCTCATTGCTCGAACGCAGGGTCAGTTTCAGACCCTTGTCGGCACATAAAATGGCGTATTCATTGACCAGGGGCGTAAGAATATCGTCGATATGAAAGTGGCGTGGCGTGGGCGACATGGCGCCTTGGTCGAGCTTGGCAATATCGAGCAGGGCCGACATCAGGTGCACTGTACTGTCCAGACTGTCACCGAGCTTGGCCAGGCTATTGGCGTTGTGGGCGCTTAGCTCCTGCTCGTCCATGGACGCCAGATACAGGCGCGCGGCATTGAGGGGCTGGAGAATATCGTGGCTGGCCAGGGCGAGGAAGCGGGTTTTACTGTCGTTGGCATGTTCCGCTTCTAGTTTTGCCGCCTTCAATGCCTGCTCGATTTGCTCCCTGCTGGCGATTTGCGCCTTAAGATCCTGGTTCATAGCGCGTACTTCCTGGGTCCGTGCCTCGATGCGGTTTTCCAGATCCATGTTGATCTCTTCCAGGGCGTTTTGCGTCTCCATGTGTGCGGTAATATCGGAAAAACTGGTCACAAAGCCGCCGTCCGGCAGCGGGTTACCAATCATTTCAAACACCTGGGCGTTGCGGCGATGACGAATAAAGTGATGGGGGGTGCCGTTACGCAGGTGTCGCACCCGTTTTTCCACATGCTGTTCAATTTCGCCGGGGCCGCATTCACCGCGCATGGCGTTATAGCGGATCACCTCTTCTATGGGCTGACCTTGCTGTAAGAAGCCGTCGGGGTAGCCAAACATCTGCGCGTAGCGCTTGTTCCAGGCCACCAGATTAAGGTCCTTATCGACGACGGAAATACCTTGGCTCAGATTTTCTAACGAGGTAAACAAGAGGTTCTGGTTAAAACGCAGCGCCTGCGTGGTTTCGTCGAAAAAGTTGACCACTTCTTCAAAGGCCAGGCGTTTGCCACTGGCCACGGTTTGTATCAAGGCTTGTGCCGAGGAGGCGCCAAGCACCCCGGTCAGGGCGCGCTCGCAATAGGCGATAAATTCATTGCTTGGTTGGGCATTGTTGTCGTCTATATCTTCGCTCAGGCTGTAATGAGCCAGCACCTGGGTACTACGCTGGGCGCCGAGGAAGGTTTGCAGCAGCACTTTAAAGTCATACACAGTGGCATCAACGTTCTTATTCAGACGCTTGGCAAAGTTCAGTTGCTCCATGGGATTAACAAAGGCGGCGGCCTGAATGCGGTCGATAAGGCGCTCCTGAGCCCCTAAAGAGAAGCTGATATAGCAGCAGATATTGGCAAACAGGGCGATGAGGGTGCCCTGGGTAATTAGATTTTGCTGGGCACCGCTGTCGAGTGCCGTGGTGGCGCTCAGAATAGGGATGAGCAGGAACAGGGTCCAACAGACTACACCGGCGGTCAGGCCCGCATACACGCCATAGGCATGGCCCTTACGCCAATACAGGCCGCCGACTATTGCCGGCAGTAACTGGGTGACTAAAGAAAATGCCACCAAGCCCATGGAGGCCAGGGTTTCACCATGACCAAAAAACTGCTGATAGAGATAAGACAGCAGCAATATGGCGCCTATGGTAAAGCGTCGCACCAGTAAGATACGCGAGCGATAGCTGGTGTTGATATGGCTGCGGCGGAACTTACGTTTCAGTAACAGCGGCAGTACCACGTCATTGGAGATCATGGTGCTCAGGGTCAGGGTCGCTACCACTATCATGGCGGTGGCCGCTGACAGGCCGCCGATAAAAACAAAGGTAGTCAAAACACTGTGACCGCTGCTCAGCGGCAGTGCCAATACAAAGCTGTCGGCGCTATGGCCATGGCCAATTTCCGGCATTATGGCGGCGCTGGCGATGGGAATAATCATCAGCGCAATAAGTAGTAAATACAGGGGGAAGGCCCAGCGTGCCGTGCGCAGATGGCGGATATCCTGGTTATCAACCACGGTGACATGAAACTGGCGTGGCAAGCAAATGATGGCCGCCGCCGCCATCAGGGTCTGGCCGATAAAGCCAAAACTCAGTACCTGGGAGTTCCGCCAGTGTTGCCATACGCTATCGAGTGAAACGCTCTGGGGGAGGCTGTAAAAGGTATATAAAGCGAGACCGGCGACAAAGACCAGGGCAATAAGCTTTACCAGGGATTCAAAAGCCACCGCCAGCATCAAACCGGAGCGGTACTCGGTCACATCCACCTTGCGGGTTCCGAAGAAGATGGCGAACACCGCCATGATCAGGGCTCCGCCCAGAGCCAGCACAGGGCCTGAGATCTTGGAATCTCCCGATAATAAGATAAAGCTGCTGGAGAGCGCCTTAAGCTGTAGGGCGATATAGGGAATGGTGGCCATCAGGGCGATAAAGGTCACTAAAATCGCCGTCAGTTGCCGTTTGCCGTAGCGCGCCGAGATAAAGTCGGCAATGGTGGTGATATTTTGCTTTTTACTTACCAAGACGAGTTTGCGCAGGAAGCCCTGAAAGAAGACAAACAATAAAATGGGCCCGAGCAAAATTGGCAAGTAGTGCCAACCATCACTGGCGGCTGTGCCCACCGAGCCGTAGTAGGTCCAGGAGGTACAGTAGATCCCGATCGCCAAGGCATACACAAAGGGGTGATGGCTGATGTACTTGGCCCAGGGTGTGGTTTTGTCGCCCCAGTTGGCTAACCAAAACAACACGGAGATATAGGCCAGAGATACAAGAATTAAAGCTAAGGTCATGGTGTAAGGGTTATTTTTATAAGTACCTCTACCATAGCAAAAGCCCATGGCGAATAGCAGTGCTTTTGTCGCGCACTGGCATGCGACTAAGGGTTATTAGACTAATGTATAAATGCCAAAAAATGCCGTGCCAACCATTTCCTTAATAGCTAAAAAATTCATTATCCATATGTTTTTATTAGTTATTTTTTATTTTGTTCTTCTCTCCCATTAAAGGTTAACTTTTTGTTACGACTAAGGTCTGAATTTCCTCTTGGCCAAGCATTGCTAGATTCAAAAGTGATGATAACAACCGTTCATGCCTTTGGGTGTGATGTAAAGGGGATACAAAATGGCTTTTAAAGATGCAGAACATGCGAAGGCCTATTGGAGTGAAAACCTCAGCCTGGTATTTAAATTACTGGTGGTGTGGTTTGTCGTTTCTTTTGGCTTTGGCATTTTGTTAGTCGACGTACTCAACGAAGTACGATTCTTTGGGTTTAAACTGGGCTTTTGGTTTTCACAACAAGGCGCAATTTACACCTTTGTAGCTCTTATTTTTGTCTACGCATACAAAATGAATGCGTTAGATAAGAAATACGGCGTAGACGAATAAGGAGCAAAATGATGGATGTTCAAGGACTTACCTTTTTAATTGTTGGCCTGAGCTTTGCGCTCTATATAGGTATCGCCATTTGGGCGCGTGCCGGCTCAACCAATGAATTCTATGTTGCCGGTGGTGGCGTACCACCCTTAGCCAATGGTATGGCTACGGCCGCAGACTGGATGAGTGCAGCCTCGTTTATTTCCATGGCGGGGATCATCTCCTTTGCCGGTTATGATGGCGGTGTATATCTTATGGGTTGGACCGGTGGTTATGTACTGCTGGCGCTGTGCCTAGCACCTTATTTGCGTAAATTTGGCAAGTTTACGGTGCCGGATTTTATCGGTGACCGTTACTACTCACAGGCAGCCCGTGTGGTCGCTATTTTCTGTGCCATCTTTATCTGCTTTACCTACATCGCCGGTCAGATGCGTGGTGTGGGCGTAGTATTCTCGCGCTTCCTGGAAGTAGACATTGAAACCGGTGTATATATCGGCATGGTGATCGTATTCTTCTACGCCGTACTTGGCGGCATGAAGGGCATTACCTACACCCAGGTTGCTCAGTACTGCGTGCTGGTATTTGCCTACCTGGTACCTGCTATCTTTATTTCCTTGATGATGACGGGTCACCTGTTGCCACAAACCGGTTTCGGCGGCACCTTATCCGACGGCTCCGGACTCTACTTGCTCGATAAGCTTGACGGTCTCAGTACCGAGCTCGGATTTGCCCAATACACCGAAGGCTCCAAGAGTATGGTTGATGTCTTTGCCATTACCGGCGCGCTAATGGTGGGTACCGCAGGTCTGCCTCATGTAATCGTACGCTTCTTCACTGTACCTCGCGTTCGTGATACCCGTATCTCGGCGGCTTGGACCCTGGTCTTTATTGCCATCGTCTATACCACGGCTCCGGCGGTTGCATCATTCGCTCGCGTGAACATGATCGACACCATCAATGGTAAAGACGGCAGCGGTACCTTGTATGAAGAAGCACCGCAGTGGATTAAAAACTGGGAAAGAACCGGCCTTATCACCTTCAACGACAAGAATGAAGATGGTCGTATGAACTATTCGGCGGGTGACATTAATGATCCAGCCAGCGCCAATGAAGTGAAGGTTGACCGCGATATCATGGTACTTGCGAACCCTGAAATTGCCGACCTGCCAGCCTGGGTTATTGCTTTGGTAGCCGCCGGTGGTATTGCCGCAGCGCTATCGACAACCGCAGGCCTGTTACTGGTTATTTCTACCTCGGTTTCTCACGATTTGTTAAAACGTACCTTGAAACCGGATATCAACGATAAGCAAGAGCTGTTGGCGGCGCGTTTGGCGGCCATGGTAGCCATTGGTATCTCAGCCTACTTTGGTATCAACCCGCCTGGCTTTGTGGCCTCTGTGGTGGCCTTTGCCTTCGGTCTGGCGGCGGCGAGTTTCTTCCCAGCCATTATTATGGGGATTTTCTCAAAACGCATGAACAAAGAAGGTGCCATTGCCGGTATGGTAACGGGTATAGGTTTCACCGCCGCATACATCATCTACTTCAAGTTTGTTAGCCCAGAGCTAAACAGTGTCGAGCATTGGCTATTTGGTATCTCACCTGAAGGTATCGGCCTTGTGGGTATGCTGGTCAACTTCTTTGTTGCTGCCGTGGTGCAACGCATGACTGCGGAAACTCCGGATGAGATCAAAGAAATGGTTGAGGGCATTCGTAATCCTAAAGGTTCTGCAACGGCCCATTCGCACTAAGGTGTAGTAACCTAACTTGCAGATAACAAGCCCGACCTTAGACCAAGGTCGGGCTTTTTTTGTTGTTGAATAGGTCCTAGATTTAGTCTTGTTACCACATGTTTAGGACGTGGACTATGAGTGCCCAGCATCAGGATATTTTTGACTTTGTCAGCCAGCAGGCGCCATTTAACGCCTTGCCAGACTCTGCCTGCGATTATTTTACCCATCATTTAGAAGTAATTTATGTCACCCGGGAAAATCAGCATCAATGGCTGGATTCTGCCCATCCCAAGTTATTTTTACTTCGCAGCGGTGTTATTGAGCTGGTGGCCGCCGACGGCGAGCCTATTGCGCGCCTCACCGGGGGCGACTATTTTGGTTATCCCTCCTTGCTTAGCGGCGAGAGTATAAAAAACCGCATTGAGGTGAAGCGTGAAGCCCTGGTCTATATGCTCTCGCAAGCGGACTTCGATTATCTGCGCCACGAATATAAGGCGTTTGAACAATATTTTGTGCGTGCTCATTCAAACCGACTCTTGTCGTCTAAGTATCAGCACCATGGTGATAGTTGGTCGGAGCGCAAAATTGCCCAGTTGATGACGCGTCAGGCCATCACTCTGACCCCGGATGCCAGTATTCGTCAATGCGCGCAGACCATGAGCGAGCATAGGGTGTCTTCCGTTATGGTGACTCAGGGGGAGGGCCAGGAGGCTCGCTTAATTGGTGTGGTTACCGACCGGGATTTACGCTCGCGGGTATTGGCCGAAGGCGTGGACCCAGAGAGCAGCATTGCCGAAATCATGAGTGTGGAACCCAAGTTTATTTTTGAAAACAACCGGGTGTTTTCGGCCATGCACTTGATGCTCAAACACAATATTCACCACTTGCCGGTGCTTAACGAGCTGCATCAGCCGCTCGGCATGGTCACCTCTACCGACTTGCTACGCCAGCAAAAAAGCGACCCGGTGCAATTGATTGGTCGCATCTACAAGGCCAGCGGGGTTGCCGACTTAAAACGTTATGCTCAGGAAGTCCCCGAGCTACTTGAGGGTTTTGCCTATCATATTGATGACATCAGTTTGATTGGCAAGTTACTCAGTGGTATCAGCGATGCCTTGACCACACGTTTAATTCAGCTGTTTCAGCAGCGCCACGGCGATGCCCCGGCCCGCTTTAGCTGGATTTGCTTTGGCTCTCAGGCCCGCGAAGAGCAAACCCTGCACTCGGACCAGGATAATGGCCTGCTCTTGCCCAATGGTCTGGATGAAGAGCAGCGCGAGTATTTTAAGGCCATGGGGGAGTTTGTTTGCCAGCAGTTGGATGTGTGCGGTATCAGGCGTTGCCCAGGCAATATTATGGCCAGCAATGAAGCCTGCCGCCTGAGTCTGGATGGCTGGCTTGATAAGTTTGACCGCTGGCTGTCCAGTCCGACGCCGGAGGCCATGCTGAATTGCAAAATCTTCTTCGATATTCGTTTTATCAGCGGCTCGAGTGATTTGTTCGCCACCTTTAGCGAGGCCTTATCGGCGCTTAAACCCGATCAGTTCTTCTACCGCGCCCTGGCCAGTGAGTTAAATCTAAACTCGGTGCCCATAGGTCTGTTTAATCAACTTAAAACCGAGGCAGATGCCGAGCGCCATAAATACATAGATTTAAAACGCCGTGGCATAGTGATCATCAATGATATTGTTCGCCTCTATGCGCTGCAGGCCAATATTCGCCATGCCAGTACCTTGGAGCGCCTCGATGCGCTTAGCAAAACCCAGTGGTTGTCGAAAAAGGATATTTTTGATCTTAAGGATTGCTGGCGCTACCTCACCCAGTTGCGCCTGCGCGCTCAGCTTGATAATGAGCCGCTGCCCAGCAACTGTATCAACCCCGATGGCCTGACTTCCCTGGAGCGGCATCAATTAAAAGAGGCCTTTTATCTGGTGCGCCAGGCACAGCAAGCGGCAACCTTTAAATTTGCCCGCGGGAGTCTGTAACCATGACCTATTCCTGGTGGCAGCAAGTGAAGTCGCAGTTGGGGTTCGATCCCCATGGCTTGTCACGGCCTTGGACTAGTCATAGGTATGTGGTGGTGGATCTGGAGTTAACCGGTTTAAACCCCAGGGAGCATGAGGTGGTGTCGCTGGCCTGGGTGGTGATAGAGCAGCAAAGCATTAAGCTCAGTCAAAGTGGTCATTTGTTGCATCAGGGAGTATTGGAGCTGGCGCAGTCGCCTATTTACCACGGTATTACCGCCGAGCGCTTGCAGCTTGAGGGGTTACCCATGGCACAAATACTTGAGCGCTTTGGTGCCGTATGTGCCGACAGTATTTTGGTGTTTCACAACAGTTTGCTTGATACCCGTTTCTTGCAGCGGGTCTGCAAAGAGCACAAGGTGCAGTTACCTCGAATCACCTTAGACACCCTGAAAATTGAGCAAAGGCGCTTGGCACGCCAGGGCTCGGATATTGCCTTTGATGCCTTGTCCTTGGAAGCCTGTCGAGCGCGTTATGGCTTAATGGCGCACACGTCCCATGATGCGCTCAGCGATGCCTTGGCTACCGCTGAGCTGTTTTTGGCTCAGGCCAACCAGATCAGTAAGCGTGAACCTGTGCCTTTAAGCGCCTTGATCACGGCTGGGTAATCTCTGGCAATTGCTGCTTTTGCCAGCCCAGCCAATCGCCTTCAAGGTGGTACACTTGCTTAAAACCAAGCTCTTGCAAGGTACTGATGGCCATGGCTGCGCGGCGGCCGCTGCGGCAATAAACCACTATGGGGCGTTCTTTATCGAGCTCGGCGGCATGCTCCGCCAACACATTGTGGCTGATGTTAACGGCCCCCTTGATATGCCCTTGTTGATATTCTTCACTGGTACGCACGTCCAATAACTGCATTGGCTCGGCATTAAAGCGGTCAACCAAGAGTTGCTGCGCGGCTATATCTGTTGCTTCGCCTTGTGCCATACTTAAGGGCGAGCAAAAAAGTGCGATTGCGGCGATAAGCGCCGCGCCGGTGTTTTTCATCATAGATCTTCCCCTTGTTACTAAAACGCCTGAGCGCCGTTTATCCCAACCAACTGCTATTACCATCAGCTTCATGTTTTAACATTGTGGCTGCCAATAACCATAGCATAACTTTTTGTCGGTCTGAATTGTGTGTTTGCACGTCGCGAGGGCCACTTGTTTCGTGCTATCATTGCCGCCATTTACTAAGTAAAGCAGGCTGATCTTTGAGGTTGGCTTTGTTATATTATTACAATTGTTTATTGTACAGAGTGAGTCGTCGTGGCCGAAGTCAGAGCTAGGGTCCATTTAAATGTGGGCAAAAAAAGTGATATTCCTGCGGAAATCGTATCTTTTAGTGGATTAAAAGATGGTCAGGAACATGTTGCCTTAATTTTTAACCAAGCGGATGAGCAACAAACGCCCCTGATCCGTATGCACTCAGAGTGCCTGACCGGCGATGTATTTCACTCCAGCCGCTGCGATTGCGGTGAGCAACTTAATGAAAGCATCGAGCTTATGCATGAGCAAGGTGGGGTGCTTCTTTATCTTCGCCAAGAGGGTCGCGGCATTGGTTTGTACAATAAGCTCGATGCCTATGTGTTGCAGTCTCAGGGCATGAACACCTATGAAGCCAACAATCATCTTGGCTTTGCCGACGATCTGCGGGATTTCTCCGATGCTGTTTTAATGCTTAAGGCGCTTGGCATTAGCCAGGTCAAGCTGATGACCAATAATCCGAAGAAGCTCGATGCCCTGCGTAACAATGGCATAGAGGTTAAGGCCGTCGTTGGTACCCATGCGCATATCAAGGTGGGGCAAACCGGTAATCAGGCGTACCTGGAAACCAAAATAGCCCATGGTGCACACATGCTGGATATTAAAAAAATTAAGAAATCATAAGCGCAATACGCAAAAGGAAGATTAGTCATCATGTCGATAGAAATACGCGTGCACAAGGCCAGCTCGGGAGCCCGCTGGTATAAAGCAGGTTTGGATATTTTCCAACGCCAGCCGTTTATTTTTATGTTTATGTATATGTTTATTGCCGCTGTGGGCATGCTGGGCTTTGTCCTGCCGCTGCTAAAAATTCCGGCGGCCTTGGCCACGCCATTTTTATTGGCGGGTTTTTATCAGGCAGCCTTGCGCCGCCAAAAGGGTCATAAGGTTGCCTTTGCCGATATCCTGAATGTTTTTTCCCAACAGGGCAGACGCATGTTGCTGTTTCGTGTTGGTCTCTACCAAATGGGCGCGGCCTTGCTGTTAGGCATGGTGAGCAGCTTGCTGTTTGCCGATGCGGTGGCTGTGCTTAGCCAGCCGGATATCGACCCGCAAGTGGCGTTGCAAGAGTTAGCGCAAAGCTTCTCCTTCCCTGCGGTAGCCCTGATTTTAGTCCTCTTTAGCGTTTATTTGTGTGCTTTTGCCTTTGCCGTGCCCTTGGTTTATTTTGGCGGTCATACGTCAATGTGGGCGGTAATGAAGGCCAGCCTGCTGGCGTTTTACCGTAATATGGCGGCGATGACGGTTTATGGCCTGATCGGCGCCGGTCTGATGCTGGTCTGTGCGATTTTGTCTCTTATTCCTCTTCTTGTTGTTATGCCGATTTGCTACATTAGCTTATTCATCGCCTTTCAGGCGATATTTATGCCGCAATTACAGCAGCATGAAGGTGATAAGGGCGCAGTGGATAGGGCTCAAAATGAGCCGGCGAAGCCACAGGAGTCACATTCTTCCGATGGCCGGTTTGACGCTTAATGGATGAGCGCGAACAGCAAAAACAAAAGAATTATGTGCTCTGGTTACTGGGGCGGCAGGAATACAGCCGCAGGGATTTGCAGCGCAAATTGCAGCAACGTCAGGTACCAGAGGAGTTTGCCACCAAGCTGTTAGATTGGTGCGAGCAACAGGGATTTTTGGACGATAACCGCTATTGCGCCAGCTTTATTCGCCGGGCAATAGATAAGCGTCACGGGCCGCGCCGTATTTGTGCCGATGCTCAGCAAAAGGGTCTGGATAAAGACCAGGTGGCTGGAGCCTTGGCAGAAATGGACGTCGATTGGTTCGAACTGGCTCAAGAGGCCTACCAGCGTAAATTTAAGGCGCTGGGAAAACAACTAGATTATAAGGAAAAAGCCAAGCGTATTCGTTACTTAACGGCGCGTGGTTTTGACTACCAACAAATAGAATTTGCACTTGCAAGTGAAGCGACAGACGAGTGAGAAAAACGCAATGCAGCATTTGACGACCGCACAGCTAAGACAGAAGTTCTTAGATTATTTCGCCAAACACCAACATCAGGTGGTGCCTTCGGCCTCTTTGGTGCCGGGCAATGACCCCACCTTGTTATTCAACAACGCCGGTATGGTGCCTTTTAAAGACGTGTTCCTGGGCGCAGAAAAGCGTCCTTATACCCGTGCCGCCAGTGCTCAGCGTTGTGTTCGTGCCGGTGGTAAGCACAATGACCTGGAAAACGTAGGTTATACCGCCCGTCACCATACCTTTTTTGAAATGCTGGGTAACTTCAGCTTTGGCGATTACTTTAAAGAGCAGGCCATTGCCTTTGCCTGGAAGTTTTTGACCGAAGAGCTGCAACTACCGAAAGAAAAGCTGTGGGTGACCGTTTTCACCGAAGATGACGAAGCCGCCGATATTTGGATTAACCAAATTGGTGTGCCTAAAGAGCGCGTGTCACGCATAGGTGCAAAAGATAACTTCTGGTCTATGGGCGATACGGGTCCTTGTGGTCCTTGTTCAGAAATTTTCTATGATCACGGTGAGGAAGTCTGGGGTGGTCCTCCGGGCACGCCAGAAGAAGATGGCGACCGTTATATCGAGATCTGGAACCTGGTATTTATGCAATTTAACCGTCACGCCGACGGTACCATGGAGCCATTGCCGAACCCATCTATCGATACCGGCATGGGCCTTGAGCGTATTGCCGCTATCTTACAGGGCGTGCACTCAAACTATGAAATCGACCTTTTCCAGGCCCTGATCAGCTCAGCTGCTAAGGTGACTAATGCTCAGGATATGGAGACAAGTCGCTGCGCGTAATCGCCGACCATATTCGTTCATGTGCCTTCTTGGTACTCGATGGTGTTATGCCTTCGAATGAAGGTCGTGGTTATGTATTACGCCGTATTATTCGTCGCGCCGTGCGCCACGGTAATAAGCTGGGCGCCAAGGGCACCTTCTTCCACAAGATAGTGGCCGAGCTGGTGGCACAAATGGGTGATGCTTACCCTGAGCTGGCCCAGAAGCAGGGCATTATCGAGAAAGTATTACGCATCGAAGAAGAGCAGTTTGGTAAGACGCTTGAGCGTGGCCTGGCGATTCTTGAGGAGCACTTGAGCAGCTTAGAAGGGGATGTGATCCCGGGTGATGTGGTCTTTAAGCTTTACGATACCTATGGTTTCCCGGCGGACTTAACCGCGGATGTGGCGCGTGAGCGCTTTTTGACCATAGACGAGAAGGGCTTCCAGGAATGTATGGATGTGCAGCGCAAAAAAGCCCAACAAGCGGGCAAGTTTGGCGCCGACTACAACAATCAATTACGCTCGGATAAGTCGACCGAATTTAAAGGCTATGATGCTCAGCAGCACAGCGCCACGGTAGTGGAAATGTTTGCCGCCGGTGAGAAGGTCAGCCTGCTTAACGATGGCGAAGAAGGGATAGTGATCCTTAACCGCACCCCTTTCTATGCCGAGTCTGGTGGTCAGGTGGGCGACACAGGTGTGCTGGCTACTGCCAACGGTCAGTTTATCGTTACCGATACGCAAAAACTGGGTAATGCCTTTGCTCACCACGGTAAGGTGGTAGGGCAGATTGGTGTGAACGACAAGGTGGATGCGCGCATCGATGCCGAGCGTCGCGACCGCATTAAGAAAAACCACACTGCGACTCACCTTATCCATGAAGCTTTGCGTCAGGAGTTGGGTGAGCACGTAAACCAGAAAGGTTCATTGGTGCAAGCGGATCGCCTGCGCTTTGACTTCTCGCACTTTGAAGGTGTGACGCCAGAGCAATTACAGCGCGTTGAAAAGAAAGTGAATGACGAAATTCGTCATAACTTTGCGCTGCAAACCGAGTTGATGGCCATAGATGCCGCCAAGGAAAAAGGTGCCATGGCGCTGTTTGGCGAAAAGTATGATGACGAAGTGCGTGTTGTTAGTATCGGCGACTACTCAATTGAGCTGTGTGGCGGTACTCACGTGGAGCGTACCGGTGATATCGGCTTATTCAAGATAGTTTCCGAAGCGGGTATCGCTGCGGGCGTACGTCGTATTGAAGCGGTGACCGGTGCCGACGCCCTAAACCATATTGCGGCGCAAGAAGAGAAGCTAACGCAAATCGCGGCGCTGTTGAAAGCGGATAGCGGCAATGTACTGGATAAGGTTCAAGGCCTGTTAGAGCGCTCTAAAGGCTTGGAAAAGCAGGTAGCTCAGCTCAACGACAAGCTTGCTAGCGCTGCTGGTGCCTCGCTGCTAGACGGCGCTAAAGACATCAATGGCGTTAAGGTATTGATTGCCAATGTGGCCGGTACAGAAAGCAAAGCCCTGCGTGGCATGGTTGATGATCTGAAAAACAAAATGGGTTCAGGCATTATCGCCCTGGGTGTTGCCGATGGCGATAAGGTTAGTTTGATCGCCGGTGTAACCAAGGATCTGACAGGTCAATTTAAGGCTGGAGAACTGGTTAACCATATGGCTGCTCAGGTTGGTGGTAAAGGTGGTGGTCGTCCCGATATGGCTCAGGCCGGCGGTACACAACCAGAACACCTTGACGCTGCCCTAGCCAGTGTTGAGGGCTGGGTGAGCGAACGCGGTTAATAGCGGGCTGTATTAAACACAGTGGCGCTTTTAGTCCAAAAATTCGGCGGCACCTCGGTTGGCTCTATTGAGCGGATTGAGGCGGTCGCCGATATTATTATTCGCCAACGGCAACTCGGTCATCAGGTGGTGGCCGTGGTATCGGCCATGTCCGGGGAAACCAACCGCTTGTTGGCATTAGCCGGTCAAGTGGATGACAGGCCCAGTACGCGAGAACTCGATGTGCTGGTCAGCACCGGCGAGCAGGTAACTGCCTCGCTCTTGTCCATGGCGCTGATCCGCCGCGGTTATCCGGCGGTAAGCCTGCTCGGCGATCAGCTGGGTATGAATACCGACAACCTCTTTACCAAGGCTCGCATACTGGATATCGACACTCGCCGTCTGCGCCAGGAGCTGCAGCATGGTCGCATCGTTATTGCCGCCGGTTTTCAAGGTCGTGATAGCGAAGGTAATATTACCACTCTAGGCCGTGGCGGCAGCGATACCTCGGCGGTGGCCATTGCCGGGGCGCTTAACGCCGAAGAATGCCAAATCTACACAGACGTTAATGGTGTCTACAGTACCGATCCCCGTGTTGAACCCAAAGCGCGACGCCTCACCAGCATTGGCGTACCAGCTATGTTGGAGATGGCCAGCTTAGGGGCCAAGGTGCTGCATATCCGTGCCGTTGAGGCAGCGGCTCAGTATCGGGTGCCGTTACGGGTATTATCCAGTTTTGACCCCGACCAGGGCACTTTAGTTTTAAGCGATGAGGACGAGCCAATGCCACAGCAAAATGTGTCGGGTATTGCCTTTAAAAGGGAACAAGCGCTCATTTTTCTAAATAATTGTGACGCAAATCCAGCAACTTTGGCGAATATACTAGAGTTGTTGGCCCATAAAGGCATAGAAGTCGATGTTATTAATCAAGTTAATCAAAAAGTTGGCAAAGTAGACTATGCTATAAGTATACCCAGCTTAGAGTTGCGAGAAGCGCTAGTTGCGTTATCAAATAGCGACCAATTAGCTGGCGTAAATATCACCACTCGGGACGATTTAGCCATGCTTTCTTTGGTGGGTGTGGGTATAAAAACAAATGCATCGATAAGCAGTCAGTTCTTTCGAGTTTTTGCTGACGAGAATATCGAGGTATTTATTGCAAGCTCTGGAGAGATAAAGCTTTCGGTACTGATCGAACGGCAATATTTAGAGCTTGCAGTAAGGGCACTGCATGCAAAATTTGGCATGGCAGATGAATAATTAAGCAAAGTTTTACTTACTTTTATAGTAATTATTCATTAAAATGCCGTTGACGGAATTTTTGACTAATTTGGAATAATGGGAGCAAGAGAATGCTAATTCTTACTCGTCGCGTTGGCGAAACCCTGATGATAGGTGACGAAGTCACGGTTACCGTATTAGGTGTGAAGGGTAACCAGGTACGTATTGGTGTGAATGCGCCTAAAGATGTATCTGTACACCGTGAAGAAATTTATATGCGAATACAAGCGGAAAAATCGGGTTCATCGAATCCGGGTAATGAATAATACCGCTGATTACTAAGCCACTTTTAAAGTGGCTTTTGTTTTTTCTGAGCCAGTATAAATTCCTTTACTTGGTCATTTAATATGGCGTTGCTCAGATAATGGCGGTAGCCCTTATTGGTCACCAAGACTAGGCCTTTCTCTGTGCTCACAGTCTCGCTGATATTGGTCCAAGCCAAGGTGCGGGTTTTACCGTTTGCCGTGGTGCTGATCCCTTGCTCATCGATTTTTAGTTCAACCTCATGACCGGCGGCGCGAGAAAGGCGTTGACGGGCTACCCACCAGGCCTTTTGATAGCGATACGCCACCATCTCCAGCAAGGCCAAGGCAAATAAAAAATAGCCTACATAGTTGTTTTGCAGCTTTAGTATGCTAAACAGGGCGAGGGCAACCAAAAGCAGGATTAAACCATATTTGGGCTGTTTGCGATTGCTCAATGGTAACGATTGCTCGTAGCTTTCGAGGAAGTAGTCTTTGTCTAAGATGTAAGTGGTGGTGTAGTTCATATTCGCTCGCTTAAGCCACTGCAAAGTAAGGGATGTTATGCGTATTTTATTTTTTATGGCGGCACTGTTTATAAGCTTGGCCGGCTCGGCTCACGCCGCAGCGCAGCAATTTTTAGTCTTGGGTGATATGCCTTATACACCCATCGACGAGGCTCTGCTCAGTGCCCCTGATGGGCGATTATACCAAGCGATACAGCAAACCCCACACCTATTTGTGGCCCATGTGGGGGATTTA
This sequence comes from Pseudoalteromonas sp. T1lg10, assembly GCF_002964545.1. NCBI lineage: Bacteria > Pseudomonadati > Pseudomonadota > Gammaproteobacteria > Alteromonadales > Pseudoalteromonadaceae > Pseudoalteromonas > Pseudoalteromonas sp. T1lg10. The sequence continues at coordinate 454,568 of NZ_PQBV01000037.1, read as the reverse complement.
AAATCCGGCTCCCTGCCTTGCACCAATGACTTGCTGCAAAAAAATTATAACCTGGTGGCGCAATTAACCCGTGCGCCCTTTGTTTATACGCCCGGCGACAATGATTGGACAGATTGTGACAGGCCGGCTCTGGAGCCCGGTTTCGATGAGCTAGAGCGCCTTGCCTATATTCGTAAACACTTTGCTCAATCCCAGCTTTCGCTGCCTGATTATCAAAGACAGCAGGAGCAGGTGGAAAATCAGGCCTGGCGCTTTGATGGCGTACAGTACCTGACCCTGCATGTGGTGGGCACCAATAATGGTCGCTCGCAAATATTAAAAAGCTCGCCACAAAGCGCTATTGCCGCCGCCGAGCGCCGCGATAAATACAATATGCAGTGGCTCGCATCTGAGCTGGAAGGCGATGTTAACGCTGCGGTGATCTTTATGCAGGCGGATATCTATGCCGCCAATAACTATGGCGCACCTTGCACACAAGAGTTACAGCAAAACTGTGATGCGTTAGCGCTATACCGTCAGCACCTGGATACCCTGGCCGAGCAAGTGGCATTTCCCATTTTGCTGGTGCATGGCGATACCTCTGAGTTTTGTTTCTCGCAGCGCAAGTCCGGGTTATGGCATCTCAATGCCCCTGGCGATTTTCGCGTATTGGATGTTGCCAAGGTTCAGGTGCAGGACGCGCAGACGAAACCTTTTGTGGTCAGTACACTGATTCAGCCTGGTCAGGCTATTCCAAAGTGTGAGTAATAAAAAAGCCGCGCTTAAGCGCGGCCTTGGGATGTAAAAATCGGGAGTTTAGAATTGGAAGCGAACGCCCAATTTAAACTTACGACCCAGTACGTCATAGCTACTTGGGAAGGTGTTACCCGAGTTAAAGCTGGTGCCACCTGCCTCACCACCTACAACCGGTGGCTCTTTCTCAAAGAGGTTATCCACGCCTAGGCTGGCGGTAATATTGTCGGTGATATGGTAGTTGGCATAGAGATCGAAGTAGCTGTAGGAACCGATACTTCTGAACCTAGGATCATAGTTTGGTACGACGGTACGATAAGGCTCAACATCTATACCATCCATATAGCGCCATTGTAGTGATACCGTAAAGTCATCCATGGCCCAGGTGGTACGCTGTACCGCACGCAGTTCGGATAGAGGATCGCAGTTGGTGCTGTAGTAACCCTTACAGTCGATAACACGGGCCGTCTCCGCACTTTGCGATTCCTGAGTCAGGTACTTGTTAACTGTACCTGAGAACTGTAGTTCACCCCAGTTATCCATAGGCCAGGCAAAGTTAAAACCAAGCTCTATGCCTTCGGCGCGAAGGTTTTTAAGGTTAGTGGTATATTGTTCAATACCTGCACCGGCAACGGTTAGGCCACCGCCAACACGTTGAATCTTGGCACATTGTTCGGCATCGCCTAATGTGTAACAGGCAGCAAGAATTTCATCAACAGTGAACTCACCTATGATGTCGTCGATATCTATATCGTAGTAGTCCAGACTGATGGTGAAATTTTCCAAGGTATCGAACTCGGGTGTCCAGACAATACCCGCGGTAAAGGTGCTAGCATCTTCCGCACCCGGTGGGTTAGCTGGATCGCTTCCGGAAATAACTTGCACCTGGCCTGAGATAAAATCTTGAACGTTACCTACTTGAGCAGCTGTCATGCCAGTAGACTCACAGAGCGCTCGCAAAGTTGAATCCGTTGCCAATCTTTCTGCATTGGTCACCGAACATGGATCGCTACCTGCGTTGTCCAGACCTGTCACCACGGGAGCGGCGATTTCACCCACGTTTGGTGCCCGCGTTGCTTGTTGTTGCATTACCCGTACCAGTACAGAGCTGACCGGACGCCAGTTAACACCTAGTTTCCAGGTTTCGTTTGAGCCCACGGTATCGTAATCGGCCCAGCGGAAACCAAACTCAACATCCAATGTTTCAGCAAAGGCCATACCGTCGAGTATGGGTAGATAACCCTCAAGGAAGAACTCATCAACGCTAAAGCCGCCTTCTATGGGGAGTCGGTTACCACCGGCACCGCCTTGACAGCTGGCTGGGGCGAGCTTCAAACACTCATCTGGCTCAAACAGGCCTTTTTCCTTACGGTACTCATAACCGAAACTCATGGCTAAAGGCGCACCGGCACCTGGGATTTCGATGAACTCCACCGGACCATTGATGGTGGCAGTGGCAATACGTTGACTGTATTTCTGTTGTTGTAGGGCAATAGCGGTAGCATAGCCGGCCATTTCATCGGTAATGGTACCGAAACCACCAAACAGGTTGATGGGCACACAGGTGGCATCGCCATTCAAACAGGTTACACCATCAGCGGTATCCAAGGCGTTCTGGATGTTAGTCAGGTTAGTATAACCGCCACGCACCGTGGTACGGTTTGACTCGCCGTATTGGAAGCTTACATCATATTGCCAATCGTCAAAGACGTAGCCATTCACACCGGTAACGAATTGGAACAAGGATGTATCGTAACGCTCGGTACGCGCGCCTAACTCTAAGGTACGACGGCGCAGCTGCACGGTAAGATAATCTTCTTCATCCACCATACCGTTGTCGTTAACGTCATTCCAATTGCTGCCATCAAGTAGTCCGTTGGCCAAGGCACCATTCCCTGCATCTATCATAAATTGACGGGCTTGGTCGCCAATCAGAGGGTTAAACAGGGGGAGTTGAAATGCCGAACCAAAGGTACCCGATGGCGCTACCTGGGTATCAACCGAGATAGAGCTGTAGGTTAGTGATGAATAGACTTCATGTTCTTCGGTCAGGTTATAGCGCGCCAGCGCGGTACCCGAGTAACGCTCAGAAGGGGTTTGATAGAAGTTATAAGGGTTGAAGTTAAATACACTACAGCTATCCGCTGCCAGCGTGCCATCGTTTCTAAATTGTCCCGATGAACTGGCGCCACCACCAACAATGGCAAAGCGTGTCGGGATAGCCGTTGTTGAACCGCCGCTTTCTACCGAGTTAGGTGCCTCACACTCAGGTGGAGCCGGGATTGGGGGCTCGCCATTTAAGAATTGCTCATAGTTGGCACCGCTTTTGGTTTCTATACCTAAGAGGCCGAGCGGGCGATCACCCAGGCGGATTTCCTTACGTTTGGTCCAATCTAATGACAACACCACGTTACCGCGATCATCGGCCAGGTTAGAACCTATGGTTAGCGAGATATTGTCTTTATCGCCATCATTGTCACCGGTCTCCTGGTGCGAGGTATTGAGGGCTATCCCTTCAAAATTCTCTTTAAGGATAAAGTTAACCGCACCGGCGATAGCATCAGAGCCATATACAGCCGAGGCACCACCAGTTACCACATCGATACGCTCTACCAGAGCTGCAGGGATTACCGAGGTATCTACCTCGCCATCGTAGTTAAAGGGGATCATCCGACGGCCATTGACCAGGATAAGTGAACGTTCCGCGCCAAGACCACGCAGGTTAACCGTGGCAGCACCGGCTGAACCATTGTTCACGTTACTGCCGTCACCGGGAATGGTGGACGGCAAGGTACGTAGTACCTGCTCTACTTCAGGCTCTTGTTGAAAAGCAAGTTCTTGCTCGCCGATAGAGGTAATGGGGCTGGCGGATACGGCACCAGGTTGACGGATACGACTACCGGTTACGGCAATCACTTCGATATCTTTGTCGGCCTCTTCTTCGCCCGCGGCTTGTGCCTGAGGGGCAATAAAGGCCATAGAGGAAATGCTAACGCCGAGCGCGAGTTGAAGCGCCAGCGCAAGTCTGGATTTTAACATTGTCTTTCTCCCTAGTTATTAGATAGTTCTAATACATCAGGGACAATCAAACTGCGGTTGTTCCTATTAGCGCAATAAAGCTTAGACGCTGAAAGTCAATAATGCCAAGGGCTTTAGCCATATTGGTGCAAAATACTTGTTTCAAATTATTTTGGTCTTACCAATTTCTTTTTCTGGTAGGGTATCTTGCCCTGCCAAATCAGCTCTTCCCAGTAACCACTATTAATAATGGTTATATCCAATATTTTAATCGCATATATTCGGATTTAACCTGAGTTATCTCTCTAAGTGGCTAGTTTTAAAGCTAATTAATAGCCTTAGAGTAAACTCAAATATTGGTAATACCAATTTACATTGTGTAGACAATTTACTTTTATTTGATATGGTGTTGATTGTACGTTTACCAAAATTAACAGAAATGCACTGGAGTGAGGATGAAGATTGCAGCACTGATGCTTGAAGCAGCGGGATTAATGGCCACTGGGATGCTGGTGGTTTTTATGTTTTTGCTGCTGCTGATTGGCGCCTTAAAGCTGATGTCGCACTTTCTGCAAGAAGATGAGTCGACTGGGGCGCAGTTATCGACAAGCAGAGGGCCAGTCACAGAGGGCATACCTAAAGCCCATATCGCAGCCATTGCCGCAGCGGTTCACCAGTATAGAAAGCAATAATAATAGGGGCACAGAATGTCAAAATTACATTTAACAGAGCTGGTATTACGAGATGCGCACCAGTCTTTACTGGCAACGCGTATGCGCTTGGACGATATGTTGCCCATAGCCGCCAAGCTGGATCAGGTAGGATACTGGTCCGTTGAATCATGGGGCGGCGCCACCTTTGATGCATGTATTCGTTATTTGGGTGAAGATCCTTGGCTGCGCATTCGCGAGCTTAAAAAGGCGATGCCAAATACTAAGCAGCAAATGCTGCTGCGCGGACAAAACTTGCTGGGTTATCGCCACTATGGCGATGATGTAGTGACCAAGTTTGTAGAGCGTGCACACGCCAATGGCGTCGATGTGTTTCGTATTTTTGATGCCATGAATGATGTGCGCAACCTGGAAACGGCCATTAAGGCCGCGGTTAATGTGGGCGCTCATGCCCAGGGCACGATTTCCTATACGGTATCGCCGGTACATACCTTGGATATGTGGTTAACCCAGGCCAAACAACTTGAAGACATGGGTTGTCATTCCATCTGCATTAAGGATATGGCGGGATTATTAAAGCCCTATGATGCCCATGAGTTGATCACCGGATTAAAACAAACCGTGTCCTTGCCTATCGCCATGCAATGTCATGCCACTACGGGCTTAAGCACTGCCACCTATCAAAAGGCCATAGATGCGGGTATTGATATGCTCGATACCGCAGTTTCCAGTATGAGCCAAACCTATGGCCACAGTGCCACCGAAACCATGGTTGCGATAGTTGAAGATACGCCAAGAGATACGGGCTTAGACTTGGGGCTGTTAGAAGAAATTGCAGCCTATTTTCGCGATGTGCGTAAAAAATACGCCCAGTTTGAGGGCAGCCTAAAGGGCGTGGATGGCCGCATTCTTTTGGCTCAGGTACCTGGTGGCATGCTGACCAATATGGAAAACCAGCTCAAAGAGCAGGGCGCCGCGGATCGCCTCGATGAGGTACTCAAAGAGATCCCTCAGGTACGTAAAGATCTTGGCTACTTACCGCTTGTTACGCCAACTTCGCAAATTGTCGGTACGCAGGCGGTGTTAAATGTACTCACAGGTGAGCGTTATAAGTCCATCACCAAGGAAACCGCCGGGGTATTGAAAGGTGAATACGGCGCTACGCCGGCACCGGTGGATAGCCTGCTGCAACAGCAGGTACTTAACGGTGCTGAGGCTATTAGCTGTCGCCCCGCCGACTTAATCGATGCGGAGCTGGATAAACTGACCGCTGAGCTGGACGAACATGCGAAAACGCAGCAGTTGCAGCTTGCCGATGAAGTTATAGACGATGTGCTGACCTACGCCTTATTCCCGCAAATTGGTCTGAAGTTCTTGGCGAACCGTAATAATCCTGATGCATTTGAGCCAGTACCTACCGGTGAGATAAACCAAGACGTGGTCGCGCCTGCGGTTTCTCCCCATGCTAAAGCGCCTGCACAAGGCGGGCCTGAGCGCTACAGCATTAGTGTTGATGGCAAGGTTTATGATGTTGTTGTGGCCCCGGGCGGTGAGCTGGAAAGTGTTCGCGCCATCGCAGGTGAGGGTGAAAATCCGCCACAAAGTGCGGTAATAAGCAGTGGCGAAACCCTAAATGCACCACTGACAGGCAATATCTTCAAGGTGCTGGTTAAGCCGGGACAACAGGTTAATGAAGGTGATGTGGTTATCATCATGGAAGCGATGAAGATGGAAACCGAAGTGCGCGCTTTACATGGCGGTAAAGTGGCAGAAGTACTGGTGCGCGAAGGCGACTCGGTAAGCACAGGCGATGCGCTTATCGCGCTGGCCTAGGAGGAGCTATGGAAGCAGTCGTTAATCTTTGGCAGGCCACGGGCATAGCCAACTTTTCCGCCGGCCAGTTGATCATGATAGCTGTGGGCTGTTTACTCTTGTATTTGGCGATAGCCCGCAACTTTGAGCCCTTGCTTTTGGTGCCCATAGGCTTTGGTGCGTTACTGACCAACATCCCTGTGGCCGGTATGGCCGACCCTAACGGTATTCTCTATTACGTTTATCATGTAGGTATAGATACCGGGATATTTCCCTTGTTGATCTTTATGGGTGTGGGGGCACTGACCGATTTTAGTGCCCTGATAGCCAACCCGCGCATGTTGCTCCTGGGGGCGGCGGCACAATTTGGTATCTTCGCCACCTTGTTTGGCGCCATAGCCCTGAACTATGTGCCCGGCTTTGAATTTACTCTTAAAGATGCCTCGGCTATCGCCATTATAGGTGGTGCAGATGGCCCTACGGCGATATTCCTGGCTTCAAAATTGGCCCCGGATTTACTCGGCGCCATTGCCGTTGCAGCCTATTCCTATATGGCCCTGGTGCCCATTATTCAGCCGCCTATTATGCGGGCGCTAACATCGGAGCAGGAGCGAAAAATTGAAATGCCGCAACTGCGGGCTGTGTCGAAGAAGGAAAAAATCATCTTCCCGCTTATGGTGCTGGCGCTTACCGCCATGTTCCTGCCGGCAGCGGCGCCCTTGGTCGGGATGTTTTGTTTGGGCAACCTGATGCGTGAAAGTGGAGTGGTGGACCGTCTCAGCGGCACGGCGCAAAACGAGCTGATCAATATCACTACCATCTTTTTGGGTCTGGGCGTGGGCTCTAAACTGGCGGCGGATAAGTTTTTAACCGTGGAAACCCTGGGCATATTGGCGCTCGGAGCCTTGGCATTTTCCATCGGCACCGCCTCTGGGGTGTATATGGCCAAGGCATTAAATCGCTTTTCGAAAACGCCTATTAACCCCTTGGTTGGCGCTGCGGGAGTGTCTGCTGTGCCCATGGCAGCGCGGGTGGTTAACAAGGTGGGGCTTGAAAATAACCCACATAACTTCTTATTGATGCACGCCATGGGTCCCAATGTCGCCGGGGTGCTTGGTAGTGCGGTGGCCGCGGGTATCTTGCTTGCCCTGGTAGGCTAAAATCGGTTAATTGGCTCTTCCTAGCCATTGCGCACCTTGGTTGTGAACTCACTAAGGTGCGCTTTTTTATGCCTTGTAGGTCGGGCTTTCAGCCATGGTTGTAGGTCGGGCTTTCAGCCCGACAAAAGATAACCCCCAGCCTCATTGTCGACGCAAAGCATCGACCTACAGGTAAAGCATTAACCCTGGAGCGGCCTTTGCCATCTTGTAGGTGGGCTTTGCCGCCATGGATGGCGGTACTAGAGTAACGCAGGAGCAGTTACCTAGCAGCCCGACAAAAGATAAAACCCTGCCTCATTGTCGACGTAAAGCATCGACCTACAGGTAAAGCCTCACCCACAACACTAACCTCAGACAATCAAGACGCTAATATGCTTGGTATGTTATAAGGGAAGTATTGAATTAAGGAGTAGATAAGCATGAATGCGATTTTGATTATCCTCGCTTTGTTTGTAGCCTTGGCCATCGCCGTGCCTTTATTGGAGCGCTATCAGCAGCAAATGGGGCTCAATAAAATGGTGCGGTTTCGTAAATACATCATCCCCTTGGTAGCAATTAGCCTGATCCTGCAGCTGTTGTACTTGGTGTTTAATCGCTAGCTAGTTCGCAGGCATAAAAAAAGCACCCTGAGGTGCTTTTTTTATTCGTATCACAATACTTATTTGCTGTTCATGGCCAGCTGAATTTCGCGCTCACGCTCCAATTGCGCCAACAAGGTATCGGCAATTGGTTTGAACTTGGCTAGCTCACTAGCCGGTAGCGGCTCTGACTTAGGCAGCTTAACGGTTTTCGGATTACGGTGAACACCGTTAACCAGGAACTCATAGTGCAGGTGTGCGCCGGTAACGCGACCTGTAGCCCCAACCGTACCAATTAATTGACCCTGTTTAACCTTTTCACCTTGCTTAACCTTACGCTTATGCAGGTGCAGGTACTTAGTAACATAGGTATTACCGTGCTGGATAAAGACATAGTTACCGTTAAAGCGGTTATAGCCAGCCTTGAGTACGCGACCATTACCCGCGGCAACCACAGGCGTGCCGGTCTTAGCTGCGTAATCTATGCCGCGGTGCGGTTTAACCGTTTTCGTTACCGGGTGAAGGCGACGAGGGTTAAAGCTTGAGCTGATATATTTAAAGTTAACCGGGGCACGTAAGAAGGCCTTTTTCATACTGCGGCCTTGCGGTGTATAGAAGTTACCATCGCTGTGCAGCACGGCGGCATAACGCTCGCCTTGGTTAATAAATTCGGCTGCAAGGATCTTGCCTGTGCCAATATATTCACCATCCACATGGTGAGTTTCATAAATCAAACTGAATTGATCGTCTTTGCGCAGGTCGTTGGCAAAGTCCACATCCCAACCAAAAATGGTAGCAAAATTCATAATTTGTTTTTCGCTTAGACCGGCGCTGATCCCCGCGGTCCAAAAGCTACCGTTAATCGAGCCCGAGGCCGATTTGGTCAGGGTCTCAATTTCTTTGGAGTCGATGGCGGTATCGTAACTGCCTTCGTTGTTTAATGTTACGAACAGGGTATCTGTTTTGCTAAGCACGTATTTTAACTGCTGCAATTCGCCTTGCTCATTTTTTGCAAAGCTAAGCACTTCACCGGGATGAATCTTGGTTAGTTTTTTGGTTTCTTCGTTGGTATTAACGAGTTTGTGCAGAGTTTGTGCGGAAAAGCCGGCGCGCTTAAAGATAACAGCCAGGCTGTCACCATTTTTTACTTCAAAGTCTTGGTGTTCGTAGCTAGGCAGGGTAAGGGCTTCTTCGGCGGAATTAAGCTCGGCAATTTTTTCTTCATCTTCCAGCTTAACTTGTAGCTCGTAGCGTTTGCCTACCTCTAGTGGTTTAGCATCGTTATCCTTTGAAGCCGTAGCTCGTTCCGTAGGTATAAGCATCAAGGTAACAATAGTCACCAAGAAGCCCACAATGAGCATTTTGTGTTTATTGGGGAGCTTGTGTACCACGCTTACCATAACCTACCTTTTTTGCCATAAAGGAAATAAAACTAACCAATGGCTGAGCATATATCTAATATTGGCAAAATACCAGGGTTTTGTGCATTTAAACCGGCGCCAAAGTGCGCTAGAATCGCGCGGTTAGCACATATTTTATCGGAGAAATAAATGACAGACTTGCAGACGGCACTGGCAGAAATTAAACGCGGTGCTGAGGAAATTTTACTCGAAGACGAGTTGGCAGAACGACTTAAGTCAGGGAAAAAACTAAGAATTAAGGCTGGTTTTGATCCTACGGCGCCGGATCTTCATCTTGGCCATACGGTGCTTATCAACAAGATGAAAACCTTCCAGGACTTAGGCCATGAAGTAATCTTTTTGATCGGTGATTTTACCGGCATGATAGGTGATCCAACGGGTAAAAATGTGACCCGTAAACCTTTAACCCGTGAAGATGTGTTAGCTAACGCCGAAACCTATAAAGAGCAAGTCTTTAAAATCCTGGACCCTGAGAAAACCACCATTGCCTTTAACTCACAGTGGATGGAAAACTTAGGTACAGCGGGAATGATCAAACTCGCGGCCAAACAGACCGTAGCACGTATGCTTGAGCGTGATGACTTTAAAAAACGCTATGCTAATGGTCAGGCGATTGCTATTCATGAGTTTTTATATCCTTTGGTGCAAGGATGGGATTCGGTAGCACTTGAAGCCGATGTTGAGCTAGGTGGTACCGATCAGCGCTTTAACCTGCTGATGGGCCGCGAGCTACAAAAAGACGAAGGTCAAAAGCCGCAAACCGTGCTAATGATGCCATTGCTGGAAGGTACAGATGGCGTCCAAAAAATGTCGAAATCTTTGGGTAACTATATAGGTATCACAGACTCGCCTGAGGATATGTTCGGCAAAATAATGTCTATCTCCGATGATCTAATGTGGCGTTATTACGAGTTATTAAGTGCTTTGAGCCTGGAGCAAGTCGAGGCATTAAAGGTGGATGTTGCCAATGGCACCAACCCTCGTGATATCAAGATTGCCCTGGCCAAGGAAATTATCACTCGTTTCCACGATGAGCAGGCGGCGCAGCAGGCTCATGATGATTTCACCCAGCGTTTTTCTAAAAATGCTTTGCCTGATGATATCGAAGAGCAGACGTTGGACTGTGCTGATGCCGAAATGATGATCACGGCCTTGCTTAAAGATGCGAATTTGGTTGCCAGTACATCTGAAGCCATCCGCATGATCAAACAAGGTGCGGTAAAAATCGACGGTGAAACCAAGGTTGATGACAGCAAGCTGATGATAGCCAAAGGTACAACCGCGGTATACCAGGTTGGTAAACGTCGCTTTGCCAAGGTTACTCTGGCCTAATAAAAAGCCGTAGTGCTAAAAATAACTAAGCCACCTTCAGGGTGGCTTTTTTTATGCCATGTTTTAGGCGAGCAATTAATTGACTAAAAGCGAGCCGCTGCAGGGTAAATGTGTGGTGCGGGGGCAGTGGCGGCCATCGCGCAAGGCGACAGCTGCCAATAACTGCAATTACTCAGGTGATTGCTAAACGCCGCCAACGGCATTTATAGGCTAACGTTGGAAAGCTTGGTTAGCATGGCCATTACCATGGCCGATGAGTTCTTTGATGCTACCTCAAGGTAGGCCTCAAATGAGTCTGGAGATTCTTTACCGGCAATATCTGACAGCGAGCGGATCACTACAAAAGGAGTGTTAAGTAGGTGACAGGCCTGAGCAATGGCCGCACCTTCCATTTCTACCGCCAGCATGGTGGGGAATTGCGCTCGGGTTTGCTCGATACGGGCCGGATCACACATAAAAGAATCACCGGTACAAACCAGACCAACCAAAGACTGACACTGCGCCAGCTCGGCAATAGATTGCTCCGCTACCTTTACCAGCTCAGGATGAGAAGTATAAGCGGCTGGCATTTGTGGCACTTGGCCGAATTCATAACCAAAAGCGGTTACATCCACGTCATGGTGGCGCAACTCATTGGCAATGGCGACATCGCCTACCGCCAGACGTTGATCAAAGCCACCGGCAGAGCCCGTGTTGATTACACAATCCGGGTGGAATTGTTCAACTAAAATAGTGGTAGCAACGGCCGAGGCAACCTTACCGATACCCGATTGCACCAAGGTCACTTCCTGGTCGTTTAATTGCCCGTGATAGAAGGTGAAGCCACCTTGCTCGAGAACCTCAACGTTACTCATTTGCTCACGTAAAATTGCAATTTCCGGCTCCATAGCGCCGATAATACCTACTTTCATAGCATCTCTAATTTATTGGCAAAAACAGCCCTTAGTATATCAAAGGCTGTATCGATATGGCATTAAATCTCCGCCACCTGGGTCGAGGTGATAATGACAGGGCCTTGCATTTTTGCCTTGGCTTGTGGCGATGACAGCACAGCAGGAGGCCGATTTATGGCTGGTTCAGCTTATGCTGAGCTTAAGTAAAATAGCGCTGCACAGGGACTTAAGTCGAGAATTGAGAAGGGAGTGAATTTCATGAGTTACTCCAGAGCGAATATTGACATATACGCTCTGGGAGCAATAAGCCTGCTCGAACTGCTAGGAGCTTGAGCCTTGCTGAGTGATTTGTTATCCAGCCTCTAAGGCTGATAACCACCGGCAATGCCTTTAGTAGCAATGGCTACGGCATCATGGGCGTGCAGCGACTCATAGTGGTTAATACGCAACCAGAAGTCTTGTACATCGGCGTCTTGATTCAGGGTCGATTTGATCTTGCGCGCCGCATCCTCACAGAACATCAGGTTTTCACCGTTAAGGCGAGCAAATTCCTGCTCGTCTTCACGTTTTACCGCGGTTTGCACTGGAGTTTTCAGGGTGTTTTCTATGGCGTCGATCAGGGCCAGGAAGTTGAATGCTGAAACCTGGCTAGCCAAGCGCACCTTCACCTCGGCGACCGAGCGCTGAGAATGCGGAGTAGCACTGATCCCTTCACTGCTGCCAAGCCAGGCATGCACATCGGCGAAGCTTAGTTCTTTGGCATCGAAATCGCGCACAAAGTTGGCCTGAATCAGCTGTCGCGCCAGGGCTGCTGAGCAGGGGCAGGTTGACGAATAGGTCACCTTAATGCCGACTTCAAACTCCAGTTTGCCTTCATTGATGCGTGCATCTATGGCGATAGGGTAAAACTTCCAGCCGCTGTTATCGCTTAACAGGGCCGGGCGACGAAGTGGTAAGTCAAAGGCTAGGCTGATACGCGCCTGTGAACTGATATCACAGTGCGAGCTGATAAACTTATCCAGTGTAGCCTTAATATTTAGCGGCGTTACCGCTGGGGCGCTGGAGAGTTCATCAAGTGCTAAAAACAAGCGCGACATATGAATGCCTTTGGCATTTTTGTCGATCAGGTTAACAAAAGCCTGGGCTTTGGCGTTTACGACCACGGGCGCAAGGCCGTCGGATTCGACCAGCAGCGGCAGCTCAATATCACTCATCCCCACCCATTCTAGTGTTTCTTGAACGGGAGCTGAACTCGTGTTAGCAATATCTGGCATGGCGTTGTGCATGGCCTTCCTCATAGGTAATACTGAAAAGCCCGATATTCTACCTGAAAATTAGCAAATGTGGAGTTTACTGGCGCCATAACTAGCAGCAGATGCAAAAGCGTATCTCTTGTTAATATTAAAGGTGTAACTATTCCCATACACTGCAAACATTGTTAATATTCTGTATTGCTGTACACCTGCTTTTAACCCGTAACTTGCAAAATAATAATAATGACCAGTCCCATGAAATCATTTCTATTAAGAGTTGCCTCAATGGCAATACTAGGTAGCTCTAGCGTTAGCGCTCAAGCGGCACCCCAGTTATTGCTAATGGCCGATGATCTACAAGTGTGCTCCAGTGAGCGATTGCAATATTGTAATAGCGAATCTCGCGAGCGCTTGAATAAGAACAGCTATAAACAACAGCCGGTTTTCAAGATCACCGATGAAGGCCTGGAGCGTATTGTTAATATGGCCTGGACCGAACAGTCGAATATTCGTAATCAGGCTGTGGAAATCTTAACCAAGGCACGACAACATTTTGCCGATGACGTCTTTAGCCAACAAGAATTCGAACGTTACCTGCGTCGCAGCGACTTTAAGTTGAGCAACAGCGAGACAACGGCACGAGAGTTTTGGTTTAACTTGTTTGGTTTTGAGCAGCAAAACTTTTTTGACCTGCTAGAGCAAAAACAGGGGAATAGTAAGCGCCGCTTAAAGCCTCAGGTTGATATTAACGGTACTCGCGATTGGGTCACCAAGGACGCTTTTGCGACACTCTTTAGTGCGGCACAAAGTATTGCCGAAGCCAAACGTAAGCCGCGTATCGCCTTTGTAACAGGCGGTAGCCGCGACCCGTATCGCGATGTTGAGTATTATCAGACCCTGTTTGAACAACTGGGTTTTGAAGCGCACTGGCTGGCCATAGACGGCGCAATGCAAGCCCTGAATAATACTAATGATTCGGCGCAATGCGCTAACCTGGCCGAGTATCAGGTGTCGCGATTGGCAAGTTTCCGTCGTGATGTTTTGTACCCGCAGCTATATCAAAAGCAGCAAAAGCTATGTCGCGACCCAGAGCAACTTTATGATCTGCTGCGTCGTTCCGATGCGTTATTTATCGCCGACTCCAGTCCCTTGCTGCTGTACCACGCGTTTTATAAAAATGCCAACCAGCCCAGCGAGCTGCTGAAGAAGATCCAAGAAATGACGGCGAAAGGCCAGTTGCTGGTAGCTGCGCAAGGCGAGTCGGTTAACGCCATGGTGGGTGGTAGCAATAATGCCACTATTCTTTCTGGTGAAGGCGTACAGGTCTTAACGGAACAGCCAATTATTTATGGCAATGGTTTTGAAGCCTGTCGCTTAGGCGTTGACTGTATTTCCGTAACCAATAACCGTGAGCTTAGCTATCTTCAGTCTGGGGTGTTAGATCTTTTCCCATGGGGCACCCTGGATACGCAAGTGGCCCGTCACGGTAAACAGCCACGTTTAATTAAGGCTGGCGTGCAAAACTCAAGCTCAATGATCTTTGGTCTTGATAGTAATAGTTACGCCACTGTTGAGCGTGTTGTCGACGGCGATACGGACGATATTGAGGTGCAGGTATTTGGTGAAGGTGGCCTTTGGTTAGGCGACTTGCGTCAAAGTCAGGACTCAATGTCCGGGGCTATGCAATATGGTCCTTTTGACAGTTATTTCCTAACCCATGAGGACAAGATCAGCATGCGTGGTGGCGTGGTTAATGTTGAACTGGCCTCTTGGAAACAAGCGGTGAACACCACCAGTGCCGGTCCGCTAGTGAATACATCGACACCCTTTAGCCGTGCCAACTATCATAAACTGGGGCAAATGCAGTGTAATACCGGGGCGGCCACCGCCGGCGGTAGCAGTGATATAGACAGCCAAAGTTATGAGCTGATCTTAAACGCCAGCGGCGCCAGCAATATGCGTAAAGGGGTGTTGGTTAAAGGCGGAAAACGCATGGGCGTGTGCTCATTCGCAAGAATCTCAACGCAGATACTGCCAAAGGCACTCTAAGTTGATTACAATAGAGGGGTTTGTAGCAAAACCCCTTTTTTTATGATTGACTCTTCCCTGAGCCCCTGGGTTCGTGTTTTAACAAATCTCCTTATACGCTTCGGGACTTGGTATGCCGGCGCCATAGTCTATGGCGTGTTCATTGTTGCCGCACTGATCTTCAGCGCCATGTATTATTATGTCGCTACCGGCGAAATCATGTTGCTGGATGTTTTGGCCGTGGTATTTTTTACCGCCGTGGCAGCACCCTTAGTGATCATGGTGGTGCTGCAATCCATCACGCAATTACAAGACTCGCAAAAATACTTAGAGACGGCGACCAAGCAAGAAAAGCTGCTCAACCAATCATTAAAAGACAATATTCGCCTCCTGAACACAGAGATCGATGAGCGGAAAATGGCCCTTAATGCCAAATATCGTGCAATTGATGAACTGCGTCGGGAAATTGCCGAGCGCAAGAAAACCCAGGTCGAGTTGGCGCAGCAGGGCATGTTGCTACGCTCCATAGTCGACTCCTCTCCCGACCTTTTCTATTACCGTGACCGCCAAGGTGTGTTTGCTGGCTGCAACAAGATGTTTGAAAAGGTGATGGACCGTAGTTCTGATCAGCTTATCGGCATGAAGGCCGAAGATATCTATCCAGCACAATTATTACCGGCGGTGCTTAAAACCGATCGTCAGGTCGAGTCCTCGCACGAGGCCGTGACCGTGGATGTGCAATATCCGGTGGATGGCGAACAGAGGTGGTTTGAGATGCGCAAGCTGCCGTTTATCAATGATAAGGGTGAATATATAGGCCTATTGGCTTTCGGTCGTGATATCACCAGTCGTAAAGAAGCCGAGCAGGCCCTTGAAACAGCCTTTAAGGACAAGGGTAAATTTATTGCTACCTTGTCCCATGAACTACGCACTCCACTCAATGGCATAGTGGGTTTAACCCGTATGCTGCTTGATACCGAGCTCAGTAAACAACAGCGCAGCTGGTGTAATACGGTCTTTTCCAGCGCCGAGACTTTGGGCAATATTTTCAACGATATTATTGACCTGGATAAAATCGACCGGGAGCAACTGGATATAGTGACCGAGCCGGTCAGTGTCGCCGACTTTATCAATGATGTGGTTAACTTTGGTGCCTTAATTGCCGCGCAAAAAGAGCTGTCATTCGATATAGAGCGCGTGGGTGAACTCCATGTATATGCGCAAATTGACCCGACGCGTTTGCGCCAGGTGCTTTGGAACCTGATTAATAACGCCGTTAAGTTTACCACCGAGGGCGGGGTTGCCTTGAGCTGTGAACATCAGCAACAGGGCGATAATCATAGCCTGATCCTGACCGTGCGCGACTCAGGCATTGGCATTCCCGATGACCAGCTTAGCCATATTTTTGATATGTATTACAAGGCTCCGGATGCCAGCGGCGCTAATGCCATAGGTTCGGGGATTGGCCTGGCGGTGACCAAGGCTCTGGTGAGTGCCATGGGTGGTGATATTCAGGTGAACTCATGCCCAGGCGAGGGCAGCAGCTTTACCGTGAGTATTCCTTTGCAATTGACTTCTGCTCCGGTAGTCGAGAGCTATGAGTGTAAGAGCCTTAATATCCTGCTGGTTGAAGACGTGCCGCTCAACGCCGAAATCGCTACTAACCTGCTGGAGCAGCGCGGCCATGAGGTGATCTGGGCGGAAACCGGTGAAGATGCGCTGGCCTTTGTGGAAACCGAGGATGATCTCGACCTGGTGTTGCTGGATATGCAGTTACCTGATATCAACGGCGATGTGGTGGCCAGGGAAATTCGCGAACAAAGCGAGTTCGACCATCTTCCCATAGTGGTGCTCACCGCCAATGTGCGCAGTGCCGAAGAAGAGCTGCGCGGCATTAATATACAAGGTGCACTGGCCAAGCCCATCAACACCACCAAGCTCGACAATATGCTTTCACAGCTGTTTGGGATAGGCGAGGGATGCATGCAACAGGTAGCGGCTGAGCGTTTGGTGCATCAGCAAACTCTAGCGCCAACACTTAAGCTTGATGAGCGTTTGCTCGACCAGGAAATTATCAGTGAGTTTATAGACTCCATGGGAGTTACGGCGTTTTCACGCAGTGTTGCCCTGTTTGCCAAGCTTGCTCCCGGCTATCAGCAAGAACTGCTTGTTAGCGTGGCTGACGACGTTGAAGAGTATAAATCCGTGGCCCATAAGATTAAGGGTGCGGCTGGCTCTGTGGGTCTAAAGGCGGTGCAGTTGCAGGCCAAGAAGATGGAAAACCAGTGTCTTGAGGTTGAGCTGGAGTTGCGCCAAAGCTGGCTGGATGAGTTAGACGGGCAAATAAAAGAAGGGCTCGAGGCCCTTCAGTCATTCTTATCTAGTTTGGCAGATGATTAGTTATCAATCTTGCCGATGAAGCGGTAGCCTTCACCATGAATCGTGCTGATAAGCTCAGGTGTGCCGCTGTCGCTTTCGAAGTGCTTACGAATTCGGCGAATGGTTACATCCACGGTACGGTCATTGGCACGTAATTCACGGCCAGTCATATGCTTAATTAACTGTTCACGGCTAAAAATACGACCCGGTGAATCAAGCATCAGACGTAGGGCACGGTATTCACCCTTAGGTAGGCGCTTAGATTCGCCTGCAGGTGAAGTAAGGCAGCGACTGTTTTCGTCCAGCTCCCAACCGTTAAAGTTTACAACGCCATCTGAATCTAGCGCCGGATCGTCCTTGCTCGCCGCGGTGCGAGAAATAAGGTTACGGGCGCGAATGGTTAACTCGCGAGGATTGAATGGCTTGGTAATATAGTCATCAGCGCCAATTTCTAAGCCTAGAATACGGTCGACATCGTTGTCACGACCGGTCAAGAAAATAAGGCCAACATTACGCTTCTGGCGTAACTCGCGCGCGAGGATCAGGCCGTTTTTACCTGGTAAGTTGATATCCATAACAACCAGGTTAATATCGTCATTGGTGGTGAGTTTGTCATGCATATCATCACCATCAATGGCTTCAATCACTTTGTAGCCTTCAGCTTCAAATAAGCTAACGAGGTTTAGACGAGTAACATCTTCATCCTCAACGATCAGAATGACTGGCGTTTGCATTGTTTATTAACCTTTTCGGAATAAAATATTTACATAAAGACGGAAAATAGGAACTTTCCGAATACTTGCGATTATAGGAGTATATCTAAATGTTAACAAGTAAAAACAATTTGGATAAAATTTAGACTTACTCAAGATTCTAGCTGAATATTTACACTAATTTTTCAGCCGACCTTCGTTGTTGACATACAATCGAATTTGCTCACTCATTATTCACCAAGCTAAGGCTTTGGTATGAGTGAGAAACTCAAAATCGACCTTTAATAAATAATAAATTCAAGGGTGAATTTTGAGCCAAGGAGATAGTATATCATTCTCTTTTTTACCTTCAAAGCATGGGATGGCTGTTATGTGAAAAAGTTCCTTCGTTTTTATACTTTTAGGTGTTTTTTTACGTTTGATAACGCTTTTTTACGTATTTTCCGACTTTTGTTGCGTTTAGTTAAACAAAAAAACACCCATGCTGCCCCCGTGTGATCATTATCAATAAGATGATTAAGTTGTAAGCAAGAGAATGAGTGAGGAGAGAAGTACCCTTATGTTCAAAACAGGTGTTAAAGACATTGCTCCGGCATCACTTGATGTCTACCTTGATGCTTATACGCAGGCCTATTTTGTTTTTGCCCAGCGCTTGCCCAAAGCGACAAGTGGCTGTGTAATTACCGCCTGTAATCCCTATGGGCGGCAAGTAGGAATACGTAAAAACCGTCATCAACTGGGTTTGTTGATTGATGCTGTTAGGCATCATGGTTATAGCCTGGGCTTTGGTGGCGACAAGCGCATGCAATATCGTGAGGCCAGTGTATTTGTACGCTGCAATCCCAAATTGGGGTGGGGTTATTTGCGGCGCTTTCAGCAAAATGGTGTGTATCTAGTGCGTCGAGGAGTGTTGTATTTATTGTTGGCGGATGGCCGGGAGCTTAAGTTAGGTTGTACGCTAGCAAGTAGAATACGAAAACGCCCTGGTTTGCCGCGGCTAAACAGGGCGCAAGTACTTTAGCGGTTTTGATACACGGCAAAACGTTTGGTTTTTGCCAAGGTACCATGATGCTTAAAGTGCGTTTGCAGTTGCTCTGGGTAAGCCAGGAAACTATTGGCCACCAGGGTTAGCTCGCCACCTCGGTTTAAATGATCCTTGGCGGCGGCAAAGAAGCGTTCGGTGATCTTATAATCGGTTTTTAAGCCGGTATGGAACGGTGGGTTGCTAATGATCAGATCAAAGCGCTTATCCACTTCACTTAAGCCGTCACTCAGTAACACTGCACCATCTACATCATTAGCGGCAAAGGTTTGCGCCGTGGCATAGCCAGCCAGGGCGTTAACGTCGAGCCCGGTAACCTTGACCTTAGGGTTTCGCTTGGCACAGAAGCTGGCAATAATGCCGGCGCCGCAGCCAAAGTCCAGTAAGCTTTTGGCTTTTGGATAAGCGGGTAGGCTATCTAGCAGCAGGGCGGTGCCGTCGTCCAATTGCCCATGGTTAAACACCCCAGGCAGGCTGACGACCTTGCACTCTATGCTTTGCCCGGCGATATCTCGGGTTAGCGTAAAGGTTTTATGGTAACGGCTAATATCAAACTCGGTTAACAGAGCGATATCCGTGTATTGATACAACTGGCAATGCTTGGCCGAGTCAAGCTTATGACCTTGAGCCAGATCTTTGAGCTGTTTCTCGATAGACTTAACGCCACCTTTTTTCTCGCCTACGACTAAAAGTCTGGCATCAGCATTGATGCTGGCACGAATATTATCCAGTGTCATCAGGGCTTCGGCCTTGGCCTTAGGGTAGTAGTAGATCACCAGATCAAACTTTTGCTCCGGCAACTGATGAGACACTAAAGTAGTGACATTGGCGCCGCTTAGTTGGTTTTTTGCAAACTGACCGTCGGCAAAATTGTAACTAAACAGGCAAATATTTGCGTGCGGGTTCAGGGCTCGCAATTGGTGAGCGAAACCATCGCAGTTAAAGTTAACCACTAGAATTGAGTCGGCGCTCAATAGCTCATCACTGCGCAGCAACAGCTGCGATGGATTACTCAACTGCATCTTATTTCACGCGCTCGAACATAAGATCCCATACTCCGTGACCAAGACGGTGACCGCGTTGTTCAAACTTGGTAAGGGGACGCGAGTCTGGGCGCGGCATATAGTCATTGGTAGGCGACTGGTTAGCGTAGTTTTCGCTTGCCTGCATTACTTCAAGCATGTGCTCGGCGTAATTTTCCCAGTCGGTGGCCATATGGAAAACACCACCGATTTTTAATTTGCTGCGTAGGCTCTCGACAAACTCAGGCTGTACTATGCGACGCTTATGGTGACGCTTTTTATGCCAAGGATCCGGGAAGAACAGCTGTACCTTGGCCAGTGAACCATCGGCGATACAATCTGCCAGCACTTCTACGGCATCGTGTTCGAATACGCGCAGGTTAGTAACTTCCTGGGCATCGGCATCCATTAAACAAGCACCCACGCCAGGGCGGTGTACTTCAATGCCGATAAAGTTGCTGTTTGGGTCGTTCTTGGCCATTTCGACCAATGATTTACCCATGCCAAAACCGATTTCCAGCACAACTGGGTTGTCGTTGCCAAATACCTTGGTGAAATCAAGTAGGCCGTTTTTATGCTCTAGGCCCATGCTTGGCCAACACTTTTCTAATGATGCTGCCTGACCTTTGGTTAAGCGGCCTTCACGTTTTACAAAGCTGCGCACCTTGCGAATGTATTTGCCTTCGCGCTCGGCTTGCGCAAGAGCCTCTTGTGTTGATTCACTCATGATAGTGACAGTCCTAATGAAAATGGGTGCGTATTATCCCCACTTGCGTGCTTAAGTACAAGTCGGTGGCTATTGATATTTATCGACACAATTATAGACTGGGCGCAATTTAAAAAAGCAAAGAGTAATGTAGTGGAATTATCTCAAGAAATGCGAACCTGGTTCGCCGAGCAGATTGTCGATTGGTACGACTTATGTGGGCGTAAAACCTTGCCTTGGCAATTAGCAAAAACGCCTTATAAGGTTTGGGTTTCGGAGATCATGCTACAACAAACCCAGGTAGCCACAGTGATCCCCTACTTTAATCGCTTTATGGCACGCTTTGCCACAATAGAGCAGCTGGCTGCGGCCGATGAGGACGAGGTGCTTCATCATTGGACCGGGCTGGGTTATTACGCCCGAGCTCGTAATCTGCATAAAACCGCTAAGCTGATTTGTGCTGAGCATAAGGGTGAGTTTCCTAAAACCCTGGAGCAGGTGATGGCACTGCCAGGGATTGGTCGCTCCACCGCCGGCGCCATTTTAAGCTTATCGCGCGGGGAGCATCATCCCATTTTGGACGGTAACGTTAAACGTGTGTTGGCTCGCTGCTTTATGGTTGAGGGCTGGTATGGGGTTAAAAAGGTTGAAAATCAGCTGTGGCAGCTTAGTGAACAGCTGACTCCTAAAGATGGTGTTACTCAGTTTAATCAGGCCATGATGGATTTGGGCTCAAGTCTCTGCTCTCGCAGCAAGTTTGATTGCGAACCCTGCCCGCTTAAAAGCCGCTGCCTGGCGTTTACACATAATAAGGTAGGTGAATTTCCTCACTCTAAGCCGAAAAAACAGGTACCGAAGAAGAGCTGTACCATGCTTATTCCCGTTATCAATGGGCAGACCTATATGGAGAAAAGGCCCAATAGCGGGATTTGGGGCGGACTGCATTGCTTTTTAGAATTTGCCGATAAGGATCAGGCGCAGCAATATGTGGCACAGCAAGGGTGGCAAGGCAGAGCCCATGAACTTGAGTCATTTACCCATATATTTTCCCATTTTCAGCTGAATATTAATCCTATGGTAGTGCAATTGGATAAGGTACCGGCAGCCCTGGCCGATGGTGGTCTTCTGGATTATGACCTGGAGGATGAACCTCAGGTTGGTCTCGCAGCCCCGACCAAGAAGTTGCTGAAGCAACTAAAGCGTCACTTGGCAGATGCGAGTACTAGTGCATTAGGGTAAACTAACAGACAAATATAAGCAGATGCGTAGGTGAGGATTAATATGGCACGCACAGTATTTTGCCAAAAATTGCAAAAAGAAGCTCCAGGACTGGATTATCAGTTATACCCAGGCGAAGTGGGCGAGAAAATCTTTAATAATATTTCCAAAGAGGCCTGGTCTCAGTGGCAGCAAAAGCAAACCATGCTGATCAACGAGAAGCACCTTAATATGATGGAGCCTGAGCATCGTACTTTCCTTGAGGAGCAGATGGTGGGCTTCCTTTTCGAGGGTAAAGAAGTCGAAATCGAAGGTTACAGACCTCCTGAAAAATAAGCGATTTGCTGGGATTTTCGGCAAAAAATCCCAGTTTGCATGAATTGTGTGCAAACGAATTGTTTATTTTAAAAAATGGTTGACTTGATACCCTAAAAACCGTTTAATACGCCGCACGCCCAGATAGCTCAGTCGGTAGAGCAGGGGATTGAAAATCCCCGTGTCGGTGGTTCGATTCCGCCTCTGGGCACCATTATTTGGTGTTTTTGATTTAATCGAGAATACGCACACTTTTGTGTGCCTGCTTAGCTCAGTTGGTAGAGCAACTGACTTGTAATCAGTAGGTCGCCAGTTCGACTCCGGCAGCAGGCACCATTTATATTTGCCCAGATAGCTCAGTTGGGCGAAACGAAACCGAAGCACAGCTTCGCAGTTCGTTGAGGTGGAGTCAGGATGACGACAGGACCTCGCTTCATGGATGAATTTAGAGCACAAGAAACTAATTCTTGCCCAGATAGCTCAGTCGGTAGAGCAGGGGATTGAAAATCCCCGTGTCGGTGGTTCGATTCCGCCTCTGGGCACCATTATTAAATGTGGTGCTAAACAGCACCATTTTTATTGCCCAGATAGCTCAGTTGGGCGAAACGAAACCGAAGCAAAGCTTCGCAGTTCGTTGAGGTGGAGTCAGGATGACGACAGGACCTCGCTTCATGGATGAATTAGAAGCAGAGCAAAGTATTTTGCCCAGATAGCTCAGTCGGTAGAGCAGGGGATTGAAAATCCCCGTGTCGGTGGTTCGATTCCGCCTCTGGGCACCAATAATAAACAAACCCTGATCAGCAATGGTCGGGGTTTTTTATTGCCTGAAATTTAGTGGCTCAGGCGCAATCTCACGCTTTTTATTGTCGGTGGTTCGATGGTGAACTACCTCCCTGTAGTTCACCGCTTATCCAAGGCTAAGCGGCCAGCCGCCGCTGGCTAAAATTGTTCCTGACAATTTTATCCGCCTCTGGGCACCACTAATAAACAAACCCTGATCAGCAATGGTCGGGGTTTTTTATTGCCTATCGTTTAGTGGCCCAGGCGTAATCTCACGCTCTTTATTGTCGGTGGTTCGATTGTGAACTACCTCCCTGTAGTTCACCGCTTATCCAAGGCTAAGCGGCCAGCCGCCGCTGTCTAAAATTGTTCCGGACAATTTTATCCGCCTCTGGGCACCACTAATAAACAAACCCTGATCAGCAATGGTCGGGGTTTTTTATTGCCTGAAATAACCTTACGGATATAAAAAAGGCGGCCCTTAGGCCGCCTTATAACTAATTAGCTAATTAAGATCAGTAAATTTTACCTTCGGCGTCATCCTTTAACGGGGCTACGCGTGAGGGCGTGGCTTTCGCGCTTACCAGCGGCTCGCTTGCCATGGCCAATAAGGTTACCGACTTATAAATAGATTCAAAATCCAGGTTAGCCAGCTCGTCTTTCGGTGTATGGTAGTGGTCGTTATTGGCCATATCCGTTGAACTAAAGCTATGTGCGGGTACGCCCATGCCCGCTAATGAGGCATTATCGGAGCGGTAAAATAAATTCAGCTTAGGATAGGGGTTGGCCTGAATATGATTTTCTTCGGGCAGGCTTTGGTTTAACAGGGCTTGTAAGTCAGACTTGTCAGCTCCCGTCATCCACAGCTTACCGCTGCCAAATGGAGAGGGTTTACCGATCATTTCGATGTTGATCATGGCGGCAATCGCATCCGGGTTTTGCGTCTTTGCAAAGTGTTTTGAGCCGATCAAACCCATCTCTTCCGCGGTGAAGGCGGCAAACATCAGGGTGCGCTCATTATCACCAAGGTGGGCATAATGCTGCGCCAGATTCAACATGGCGCCCGTGCCAGAGGCGTTGTCGTTGGCACCGTTATAAATGGTATCCTGCTCTTCGCTCGCTTCTTGCTGATGGTCATGTTGATCGCCTTTGCTTTCGCCCAGGTGATCATAGTGAGCGCTAAAAAGTACCATGTCGGTGTCTTTGCGCTTACCGGGTAACACGCCAACAACATTGGTTAGTTGCTGCGTCTTAACCTCATTGACTACTTTAACGTCCAGATCTTTTACTTCACCCTGATGGTCTAGCACCAAGACCATGGCACCTTGGTCTTTAAGCTCCAGCTTGGTCAGGCCATTATTAAAATAGTTCTGATAACGGCTGAAGACTTCTTCGTGAGCTTTATCAATAAGAACCAGGTGATTACCACCTTGTTGGTTTAATTTGCGCAGTTGTTCACGAAGGTCAGCGTCGGCGGAGATATGAGTGATAATCAGCTCATGAGTTTGTTGCCAAGAAAAGCCGGCAGACTGAGATACAGTAGCGACTCGTTCTGCTGCGATTAGCTGGCCATCTAGCGCGACCGATACGGACTTGGGAATCACGGAGTGCAGATTGAATTGCTGTTTAAAACTTTGGGTACCCGGCATGGGTTGCAAACCTATGCTGGTAAAACGCTCGACTATGTAGTCGGCGGCAACGTCAATTTCCTTAGAGAAGCTTTTGCGGCCTTTGAGGTCGTCGCTGGCCAGGTAGCTGATATCCTGCTGCAGCTGTGCTCGTTCAAAATACAGAGCATTATTGGTTGAACTACAAGCGGTTAGTGTTGCCGCGGCAATTAGACTAAGTAGCGGGAGCTTAGTTTTCATTTTTGATTCCCATAAAATTACGTAAAAATAACAAGCACAGCACGCCTAGGCACTCCTTGCTCGGATTTCAGTGTAATAAAAAAGCAATAATGAAAAAAGCTCAGTGGTCGATATCGCCCAAGGGGATAGTAAAGCATATTTGCCACAGGTGTAAGTAAGCACTTACCTTGCTAGTGAGAAAGCAAGGTAAGAGTGAGAGCTAAGGGTGCGGTTGCTTATCCTACCCAGTGCACCAGCCAGGGATAATAAAGTGGTACCAAAAGCGGTGTGAGTATGGCGCTTAATGCCATGGCTGCTGAGGCATAGGCAGCACTTAACTCGTTATCTGCGATGGCGGTTGCCGTACCTATGGCATGACAGGCACCGCCCAAGGCCAGGCCCTGGGCACTGCGCTCCTTGATGCCAAACAGGCGCAACAGGTTAAAGCCGACGATGGCGCCGACTACGCCAATAAGGATCACCATGGAGGCGGCTATGCTGCCGATGCCGCCCAGTTGTTCGGTCACTAACAGGGTGATGGGTGTGGTCACCGAAAGGCTGGCTAAGGATGCCTTTAGTTGCTGTGGGGCATTAAGTAAGGTGGCAATAACATAGGCACTGCTGGTTGCCATAATAACACCCACGGCTACGGCGATAAGGATCAGCAGCAGTTGCTTTTTAAGCTGATGTATTTGTTTATACAAGGGCACCGCCAGTGCTACCACGGCCAGTTCCAAGAGGTAATTAAAGGGAGACGTGGCTCGGCTGTAGCCGGGCAGATCAAGGTCAAACAGCAGCAGGCATAAAACGGACGCAATTATGGTCCATAAGACAGGGTTTAACAGCGGTGAGTTCACTTTAGCGTGGAGCTGGCGTAAACACAGAAAAGCGATAATGGTCAAAGGTAGCGCCAGCCACATCATGATGTGCCCCTTAGCCTTTGCATTAAAAAGCCTATACTGATTAAGCCCAGCGCCGGTACCAAAAACAAACAAAGCAAAAGCACCAACCAGTGCTCGCTAATAAGCGGGCTATGTTCTACCACCTTGGCGGCGGCGGGCACGAAAAACAGCGGCATAAAATTAAGCAAGGGTTGTGTGCCCGGCAGCAACCAGTGCAACTTTATTAGCCCAAGCTGCAGGGTTAAAAACAGTGCCAACATGGCGCTGAGCGGTGCCGGGAAGGTGAGCGCCAAGTGGTCACTCACTAAATGTGCAACAACGAGAAAGGCGCTTAAAATGGCCCAGCTTCTCAGTAGCTGCAAAGCCGTTTTGGCATGCTTACCAAGAGCGGCGGTGTTGATAGTCATATTGTTTATCACTGCTGGCGTTTTTAACGGCGATACGGGTATTTTTACACATAAGCAGGCGCACCTGCGACCAGGTTTCTTTTGCTAATTGGCGCCTGTGACCTTGGCGGTAAGCACTGGTGGTCAGACGCTTAATGGCGGCCATAGCATCTGGGGAGCGTTCGATGATATCAGCGATCAGCACCTCTGCCGCGGCCATGGGGTTTTCCTCTATGGCAGAGATAAGCCCGATTTCGCGCGCCTGAACTGCATCAATCGGCTGTGCCGTCAGCGCCAGGCGTTGATAGTCATCGGCTTTAAGCAGGCTTGGAATAATCAAGCTGGCGCCCATATCCGGACACAAGCCCCAGCGTGCCTCCATAATGGCAAAGCTGGCATCCTTACTGGCAATGCGAAAGTCTGCGCCAAGAGCGATTTGCAAGCCGCCGCCCCAACAGCGCCCTTGCGTCAGGGCTATTACTGGCACATTTAATTCTTGCCAGCCTAAGGTTACGCGCTGCGCCAGGTTCTGATTGCCCGGCAGCCATTTAAACAGTAGCGACGCTACCTGACGCGGCTTGGCCATCACACCTTTAACATCCAGGCCGCTACAAAAATCCTGGCCTTGGGCATCCAGAATTACAGCGCGTATATCCTTACGCTTTTTAATGGTTTTTATGACCTTATCAAGCTGTTTAAACATCTCATAATTCAAGGCATTACGCTTTTGCGGCCGTGCTAGGGTGACATGGGCTATTTGTTCTTTAAAGCTGAGCGTTATCATTATTATCTCCTCTGACCACTAGCAATGTAACGCAAAGGGTTTGCCCTGTCATTTTGTTATGCAACTTCATTGATAGTATGTAATTTATTCAACAATAAGTTTGTTTACATGGTATTTATATAATCTAAGGATAAATACAGTAAGTCACAAATTAGTCTATATTTTCAAAGAACTGAGAAGCGCTATTGAGGTCGACTTGATGTAATCTCCGCGGGGATTAATTGCGCGCTTATCATTATTAGCTATCAAGGAGAGGGAGTATGCTCGGCGTACCTTCGAATAAAAGTTCATTTACAAAGAAGATCTTAGCCGTGGCGCTTACGGGTGCTACGTTAACACTGGTCCAAGGGTGCTCAGAAAAACCCGTCGCCAATCAGAACGCCCCTGCTCCCGCAGTATCGGTCTATGATGTTCAAGTAGAGGAAATTGGTCAATATCGTGAATTTGTGGCTCGCACCGAGGCATTTCAGGAAGCCAGTATTCAGGCGCGGGTGTCTGGGGAGCTGATTGAACGCACCTTTATTGAGGGTTCTCAAGTTGAAAAAGGGCAGTTGCTGTTAAAGATTGATCCTTCCGAATACCGTGCCAGCGTCAGTGAACTTGAGGCTACCTTGCGCAGCAATAAGGCCATTGCCGACAGGGCAGAGCGCGATCTTAAGCGTGGTCGTGAAATTGCCTCCGATGGCTTTATCTCTGCCGCCGACTTAGACAAGTTAGAAACCAACTACAATCAGGCGCTTGCTGCCGTTAAGGCCAGTGAAGCCGGATTGGAAAAGGCGAGGTTGAACCTGGGCTATACCGAAATTCAAGCGCCTTTTAGCGGCATGATAGGTAAGGTAAATTACGATGTTGGTAATATCGTTGGCCCTAACTCCGGCTCGTTAGCCGAGTTGACCGATATCGACCCTATCTACGTTAACTTCCAGGTTGAGGAAGCGGATTACATTACCTATCAACAGCAGCAACAGCAAAAGAACGCAGATCCCAGTAAGGTGCAATTAGATCTGGCCCTGCGTTTACCAAACAATACGGATTTTGCGCAAAACGGTGAGCTCGACTTTGCCGACACCAAAATTGATCGTAGCACGGGCACGGTGGAACTGCGTGCCAAGTTTGATAACCCGGACGGCATAGTGATGCCTGGGTTGTTTGTGACCCTGATTGTAGAAAGTAAAGAGAAGCAAAAGCAGGCCCTGGTGCCGCAAGCGGCGGTGCAGGTGAATCAGCAGGGTAACTTTGTGCTGGTGGTTAAAGAAGATAATACCGTGGCGCAGCGCTTGGTGAAATTGGGCCGTCGCATCGATGCCATGTGGGTTGTTGACTCGGGCCTTGAGCAAGGCGAGCGAGTGATAGTTGAAGGCTTACAAAAGGTGCGCTCAGGTATTAGCGTGCAGCCGGTGCCAAAGCAGATAGACAAAAAAACCGGTACCCTTAGCGACAAACAATAAGAGAGTCTCCAATGATCAGTAAGACGTTTATTTATAGACCGAAATTGGCTTTGGTGATCTCCATTGTGATCACCTTAGCCGGGCTTATTGCCATGACCCAATTGCCGGTCAACATGTACCCGCAAATTACCCCGCCCCAGGTTCAGGTGTCGGCTTTTTACGCTGGTGCCAGCGCCCAAACCATAGAAGAAACCGTGATCCGGCCCATTGAAGAAAAGATCAATGGCGTTGAAGGCATGATGTATATCGAGTCCACCTCCGCAATAATGGCTCGGCCACCATAACCGTGTATTTTGAGGTGGGTACGGATACCGATATGGCTCAGGTGAATGTGCAAAACCGGGTCTCCCTAGCCGAACCTTTCTTGCCGCAAGAAGTACGCCGCCAGGGCGTGTCGGTGAAAAAAATGTCGAGCAACATGTTGATGGGTGTGAGTCTGTACTCAGACAATCCGGATATGGACTCCAGCTTTTTAAGTAACTATGCCACTAACTATCTGACCGAGCCGCTCAGTCGTATTCCAGGCGTGGCAGAGGCTAGTGTCATGGGTGATTTGACTTACTCCATGCGGGTCTGGTTAAGGCCGGATAAAATGGCCTCTCTTGGGGTGACGGTTGTAGAAGTGAAAACCGCCCTGGAAGAACAAAATACCTTGGTGGCCGCCGGTAAACTCGGTGCTTCCCCGGCGCTTCCGAATCAGCAATTTGAATATGCTATTCAAGCACAGGGGCGCTTTATAACGCCGCAGGAATTCGGTGAAACCATTATTCGCTCCAACCTAGATGGCGATTTTGTTCGCTTAAAGGATATTGCCCGCGTTGAGCGTGGCGCCAAGAGCTATGCCGGTACGGCCAAGTTGAATCAGCAAGACACCGGCTTTATCGTTATCTATCAGCTTAGCGACGCCAATGCGACTGAGGTTGCCGAAAAGGTTAAAGCGCGGATGGAGGAGCTGTCAAAGCAGTTCCCCGACGGGCTTGAATATAAAATCCCTTATGACACCACCAAGTTTATCAACCGCTCTATAGAAGAAGTTAAAGTGACTCTGTTCCAGGCGGTAGGCCTGGTGATCTTAGTGGTCTTCTTATTCTTGCAAAATTGGCGCGCAACCCTGGTCCCCACCCTGGCTATTCCGGTTTCACTGATCGGCACCTTTGCCGCCATGTTGGCCATGGGTTTTTCCATTAACCTGATCACCCTGTTTGGTTTGGTACTGGCCATAGGTATAGTGGTGGATGACGCCATTATCGTTATCGAAAACGTTGAGCGTATTTTACGAGAAGAAAAGCTTCCGATTAAGGATGCGGTTTTTAAGGCCATGTCTCAGGTGGGTGGGCCCATTATCGCCACCACCTTAGTATTGCTGGCGGTGTTTGTGCCTGTCGGCTTTATGCCGGGGATCACGGGTGAGCTATATAAGCAGTTTTCTGTGACCATCTCCTTTGCGGTACTGATTTCATCGGTAAACGCGCTGACCCTGAGCCCGGCCCTTTGTACCTTGTTGCTTAGTGCCGAGAAAATGAAACCGATTAAATGGTTGCGTCCATTTGAAAACGTGATCACCAGCTCGACCAAGGGCTATACGGGGATTATCGGCTTTTTACTTAAGCGTGCCGGTCGTATCGGTATTATCGTTGTAGTGCTGTTTGTGGCCACCGGCTGGTTGGCGAAAAACGTGCCTACCGGTTTTGTGCCACCGGAAGATCAGGGTTTCGTATTTGTCGATATCCAGCTTCCGGATGCGGCGGCCTTAGGGCGTACCGATGCCGTGGTGCAAAAAATAGGTGACATCATAGCGCAAGATCCGGCGACCGCAGACTTTGTTGGCGTATCGGGCTTCTCACTCTTGGGTGGTGCCGGCTCTAACAACGCTCTGGGCATTGTGGTGCTTAAAGACTGGGAAGAGCGCACCACAGCAGAATTATCAATCAACCAGGTTATTAGCCGTTTGCAGGGGCAATTATGGGCGCTGCCCGATGCTCAGGCCATGGTCTTTAACGTGCCACCTATCCCGGGCCTGGGCGCCAGCTCCGGCTTTGAATATCGCCTGCTCGACTCCGAAGGGCGCGACGCGGCCGAGCTGGCCGGGGTGATGAATGGCTTGATTTACGAGGCTAATTCACGCCCTGAGCTGCAAAGCGTATTCAGTACCTTCCGCGCCAATTCGCCGCAATACTTCCTGGAGGTCGACCGTAACAAGGCCAAGGCGCAAGGGATCACTTTAGGTAATATCTTCCTTACCTTGCAGGCTCAGCTGGGCTCCTTGTATATCAATGACTTTAACCAATTTGGTCGTACCTATCAGGTGAATATCCAGGCTGAGGCCGAGTATCGCGCCAAGCCAGAGGACTTGCAGTACTACTATGTGCGTAATAACCAAGGGGATATGGTGCCGCTGACCACGGTTGCCACCTTGCGACCTATACTTGGCCCAACCAGCATGAATCACTTTAATCTGTATCGCAGCGTGAGCGTCACAGGTAACGCCGCTCCTGGTTATTCCACCGGTGATGCCATTAAGGTGATGCAGGAACTCTCTGCCGGGTTGCCTGACGGTTATGTGTTCGACTGGGCGGGGCAGACTCGTCAGGAGATCATGGCCGGGGATTTGGCCGGTGTCTTGTTTGCTTTAGCCGTGCTGTTCGTGTTCTTGTTCCTGGTGGCCCAATATGAAAGCTGGACCATACCCTTTTCGGTTATTGCCGCGGTCCCGCTGGCGATTTTCGGTTCCATGAGCACCCTCTATATGCTCGGCATGACCAATAATATTTATGCTCAGGTAGGCTTTGTATTATTGATAGGTATGTCGACCAAAACCGCGATTCTGATCGTTGAGTTTGCCATGGAGCAAAGAGCCGCCGGTAAGACTATTTTCGAAGCCGCGAAAATTGCCGCCGAGCAGCGTTTTCGCGCCGTACTCATGACCGCCTTGTCGTTTGTACTTGGGGTGCTGCCTTTGGTATTGGCGACCGGTGCTGGTGCCGCCAGTCGGGTGTCTCTGGGTGTCACTGTAATGTCAGGGATGATAGCGGCGACCGTACTGGGTACCTTATTGGTTCCGCTCTTCTACACCTATGTGCAGAATATGCGTGAGGGGGTTAAGCGTAAGCTCGGCATAGACCCGAACCCCCAAGAATAAAAAATATCAACAAGCCGGGAATTTCCCGGCTTTTTATTGGTCCTATGCACATTGCCCATAACTTTTGTTATTATCGGCACAAACAAGAGTAAATAAAGAAGCCAGCATGTCCGGACCCAGATTATTTAGCGCCGAAGAGATCACTCACCACGCGTATGAAGTGTTTTTAGAGCTCGCTCCCGAACATTTGAGCGAACAGGATATTGATGACTTTAATGCTCACAGAGAAGAGCTGGGTTTTATTGAAGAAAGTGAACCAAGCGCGGACTGGCAGAGCATAGTGGCAATGGAAATCGAGCCAGAATTTTACAGTGAAGTGACCATAGGTCTGGAGCTGGAAAATGAAGATATCGTTTTTGCCCGGGTGTTGATCAGCCGAGATCAGGACGCCCCTTTTTGTCACGTTATTTGGAAAGAGTAAGTAGTTAGTATGCGGTTTTTGGTAGTCCTCCTTGGTTGTTTTAGTTTGAGTTGTTGGGCGGTGGATCCGTTTGAAGACTTTCACGAATACGGACAATTAACGGATGCCGAAATCCATGAAATACATCAGGGCGAAATGTTCTACGGCGATGCCGAGTTTGGCTTTATCGTCACCAGGGGCAACACAGACTCAACCAGTTTTAAACTGCGCGCCAACGTCTATCAGGACTTCACCCATTGGCGAAACCAGTTTAAATTCGACTCCCTTTATCGTCGCGATGTCGACAGCGAAACCGGTGAAGAAACCATCTCAGCACAGCGCTTTTTTGTCTCCGGGCAATCCAACTATAAGGTGGGCAGTGAAGACGCCTCTTTATTTTTGTACGGCGATTATGAAGATGATGAATTCTCTGGCCTGGATTTTAAGGCTACGGTGGCAACCGGGTACGGCAATCGTCTGTATCGCGGTGTAAAAAATACCGTGGATTTTGATATAGGTCCCGGACTTTATGTGTCTAAGGTTGACCTTG
The DNA here is from genome assembly GCF_002964545.1 of Pseudoalteromonas sp. T1lg10. NCBI lineage: Bacteria > Pseudomonadati > Pseudomonadota > Gammaproteobacteria > Alteromonadales > Pseudoalteromonadaceae > Pseudoalteromonas > Pseudoalteromonas sp. T1lg10. The sequence goes on along the minus strand of NZ_PQBV01000037.1, from coordinate 422,039 downwards.
ATGAGGCCGAAGGCGAGGAAGAGGCTGAGCAAAACGATGGCGATGTGACCGGCTATCTGTTGCGCCTTGCCCTGCAGTGGGAGCGTAAGGTGTCGAAACGCACCCGCTTTAATCAGTTTATAAGTGCCGAGCAATCCCTGTCTGGGTTAAACTCACGGTTAAAGTCGGAAACCTCCTTAATTAGCCAGATTATGGGCCAGCTTTCGCTAAAGTTTGCCTACTTGTATCGCTATAACTCCAAGCCAGAGACGTTAAAACACACCTATGACTCCGAGCTAAGCGCCACCTTTGTCTACAGTTTTGACTAAAAGAGTTTAATTTCTATGTATCAGCATAAACAATATGCCTGGGCTATTTTGGCCCTAATCTTGTGGATCGGCACCTTTGTCGGTATGGCGTTCTACCTAATGGGCAGCGATGGCCCCATGCTCATGTTTGCGGCAATACTGGCAGTCTGTGCCTTTTTATTTCATGGCCTGACGGTACGAGTGGATGAACAAGGTGTGGAATGGTTTTTTGGTCCGGGAGTTGGCAAAAAGCGTTTGGCCTTTAGTGAAATTAAATCCGTGGCCGTAGTCAGTAACTCGTTTCGTCATGGTATCGGTATTCGCATTACCCATGATGGCTGGGTCTACAGTGCCAATGGCTTTGCCGCTGTGGCTATTGAGTTAGAGGACGGGACCTTTTATCGGGTTGGCAGCAATGAGGCCGAGCACCTGGCCGAAGCCATCAACAAGCATTTGTCTGGGTATTTGCCGGAGCCTTCGCCGGAGCCTTCGCCAGGGCCTTCGACTAAGCAGTCGCCTAGCCAAGAAGCATAAAAAAAGGACGCATCAGCGTCCTTTTTCGCTTACAAAAAAGCTTTCTTAGTGATCGTGGCCGCAGCCGCCAGCACCATGGGCATGACCATGGGCCAATTCTTCGGCGGTCGCATCGCGTACATCAACTACTTCGACGTCGAACTTCAACGCAATACCGGCTAGCGGGTGGTTACCGTCGACAATCACATCTTCACCCTGAATATCAACGATGATCACGGTTTGCTCGCCGTCATCCGTGGTGGCACGAAACTGCATGCCAACCTCAATATCCATGCCTTCGAACATGGCCTTAGGTACCGCCTGCATTAGTTGCTCATGACGTTCACCGTAGCCGTCTTTTGGCTCAACTTCGACGCTAAAGGTGTCGCCAGCCTGTTTACCTTGAAGCGCTTGCTCCAGGCCAGGGATCAAAAAGCCGGTACCTACGATAAATACCAGTGGCTCGCCATCAAAGGTGTTGTCTATGGTGTTGTCCGCTTTGTCGACCACACTGTAGTGCATAGTAACGACTTTGTTGTCAGCTATATTCATAATGTATTCCAGATCAATCTTCTGTCAGTGAGTAAGGCAAAGGTGCAATGGTGAACAGCACCTGTGGAGCGTGTTTTGCGCGAAGCTGAACATCTTGCTCAGTATCATTTGGCAACACGGCAAGGCCAAAAAGTTCGCCATTGGCGCTGGCTTGGGCGATTAAGCTACCGGCACGACGCCAGTTATCGCCAACCTGGCGCTCTAAGTCGAGTGGGTTTTGCTCTGCATCTAGCTCGGGGGCTAAGATGCCCTCATGCTCAGCTCGTAGTACAAACATGGCACGCTTGTTTTTACCCAGGTACTTCATACGCGCCACGGTTTCCTGACCTGTGTAACAGCCCTTGTTAAAGCTGATACCACCTAGGGCCTGCAGGTTAACCATTTGCGGCACATAGGCATCGATAGCTTCGGCATTCAGGCTTGGCTCGCCAGCTTTAATTTGTGCGCAGGCAAACTCGCCGCCTTGTTGCGGCTCGGGCAGAACGCTGTTATCGCCAATAAAGAGGGCGCGTTGGTCGTCCAAGAGGAGCACTAGGTTTTCTTGCCATTGATGGGCATTGCCGCTGATGTCGATATTTAACTGGCTGGCCAACTCCGCCTTGGGCGCTATCACTCCCAATATCTGGGCGTCGAGCTGTTCGATCTCGACCTTGCTAAATACCGCGTATTTTTTTAACTCGGCAAGAGCAAATTGTGCTTCGGTGTTTGAGCAAATAAGCACATAGCCTTGCTGATACTGGCTAATGCGAAAACAGGCCCACAGCTTGCCTTTGGCATTACACTGACCGGCCCAGCGCCAGGTGTTGGCGTCTATATCGATGACGTCTTGCGTCAACTGACCTTGCAGGTAAGACTTGGCATCATCACCATGAACATAAATGGCGGTGTTTTCGGTAACATAAACCGACAAAGTGGACATGCATGACTCCTTTAGTGCACGAGCAATTACTGTGCTTAGTGTAACTTAAGCACCTCTTTGATGACAGCGCCTTAGCGTAAAATAGCTGTGAGCCGGAGGAGATTTTGTTACACTGCTGGGCAGCAGACTATTGAGAGGAAAACCATGGCGAATTTAGATAGTAAGGCGCGTTTACGTTGGGCATGTCGTCGCGGCATGTTGGAGCTGGATGTATGGTTTATGCCATTTGTCGAGCAGGGCTATGATGCCTTAAATGACGAAGACAAGGCGGTGTTTCAACGTTTGCTGGAGGCGGATGATCCGGATCTGTTCGCCTGGTTTATGGGCCATGAGCAATGTAAGGACCCTGAGCTGGCGCGTCTGGTTAAGATCATCCTCGACCGCGTCCGTGTATAGCGGCGCCTTCTCAAACAATATCCCACAACACCGCCCGGTTATGGCGGTGTTTGTTTTTGTCTATGCGCTCTTTTTATTGGCGCACCCGCAATGGCTTTGGGCGCTGTGCAGTGCCTTAATTTTGGCCTTAGGTTATTGCCATTTTTGGTTTCGTTTTCGTCGCTGTTGGCCACATCAGGGCAAGTTGCTGATCCAAGGACAACGTGCCGAAGTGCATCAAGCTAATGCTTCTGTTAGCGGTAGGCTGTTGGCTCAATCCCGGGTTTATCCGGGCTTAATTCATTTGCAGCTGCAAGACGATATGGGCGGGAAACGTCATCATATCTTTATTGCCGCCAGGGCGATGACGCCCGAACACTTTCGTGAGTGTGCCCGGGCGGTGCAATTGGCGCTTAGTCAGCCCCAGGTTTGAGCTCGGTAATATGAGCTTCGGGTAGGTGCTCTGGATAATCCAGGGTGTAGTGCAGGCCACGGCTTTCTTTGCGCGCCAGGGCACTGCGGATGATTAGCTCAGCTACCTGCACCAGGTTGCGCAGCTCCAGCAAATCATTGCTGATGCGGAAGTTGGCATAATATTCGTAAATTTCCTGCTGCAGTAATTCTACCCGGCGCAGAGCTCGCTCCAGGCGTTTGGTGGAGCGCACTATGCCGACGTAATCCCACATAAAGAGGCGCAGTTCATGCCAGTTGTGGGTGATCACTACTTCTTCATCCGAGTCACTTACCCGGCTGTCATCCCATTGTGGCAAGGCCGTGGGCTCATACGGCAAATTCAGCTTGGCGACTATGTCCTTGGCTGCCGCATGGGCAAAGACGATACATTCTAATAATGAGTTGCTGGCCATACGGTTGGCGCCATGGAGCCCGGTGTAGGCGACTTCGCCGATGGCGTAAAGGTTGTCTAAATCCGTTTTGCCGTTAAAGTCGGTCATCACTCCACCACAGGTGTAATGGGCCGCTGGCACTACGGGAATAGCTTCCTTGGTAATATCTATCCCTACACTTAAGCACTTGGCATAAATGGTGGGGAAGTGTTCGATAATAAATTCTTTGTCGCGATGGGAAATATCCAGGTAGACGCAATTAGCGCCCAGGCGCTTCATCTCAAAGTCGATGGCCCGAGCCACTACGTCACGCGGCGCCAGTTCGGCGCGCTCATCAAATTCCGGCATAAAGCGGGTACCATCCGGGCGCAGTAGATAAGCGCCTTCGCCACGCATCGCCTCGGTGATCAAAAAGTTTTGCAACTTAGGATGATACAGGCTGGTGGGGTGGAACTGGTTGAACTCCATATTGGCAACGCGACAACCGGCCCGCCAAGCCATGGCAATACCATCGCCGCTGGCCACATCCGGGTTGGAGGTATAGAGGTAAACTTTACTGGCGCCGCCGGTAGCCAAAGCCACAAAGCGGGCGCTGATGATCTCGACCCGTTCCTTGGCGCGGTTAAATACGTAAAGGCCATGACAATGCTTGCCTTCTTTGCCGAGCTTGGCATCTGTGATCAGGTCGATGGCGTTGTAGTTTTCCAACAGCGTAATATTGGGGTGGGCCAACACCCGCTCAATGAGGGTGGTTTGCACCGCGCGGCCGGTGGCATCGGCAGCATGCAAAATACGGCGATGGCTGTGGCCGCCTTCACGGGTTAGGTGATAGCGCTCATGACCCTTGTCATCGGTTTCCATATCGAAGGGCACACCCTGCTCAATCAACCAGCGCATACAGGTTTTGGCATTGGAGGCCGTGTAGTGCACCGCCTCGCGGGAGCACAGACCGTCGCCGGCGGTGAGGGTGTCTTCAACATGGGATTCAATACTGTCGTTTTTCTTATCGAATACCGCCGCAATACCGCCTTGGGCGTACAGGGTGGAGCCCTCGTTAAGAGCGCCTTTACTGAGTACGGTTACTTGACAATGGTTGGCGAGAGAAAGCGCCAAAGACAGGCCAGCGGCACCGCTGCCGATGATAGCAACGTCGCTGTGATGTTGTTTATTCGGGTTCATGTTATAGTGTTGAGCCGAGGTTTATATTACCTATTATGTTGCTTCTATATGTATCATATTTGCCGCCTGGGCACGACTGAAGTTAACTAAGAACAGAAAAAAAATGCAGTTATTGCGAACTTTTTCATTTCGACCCAGTCAGACTGAGTGTATTTGGTAGCTTGGATACAAGATAAAAGCAAAATAACGCAGAGGAGTACCGGCTCGAATGAGCGAGCAGGATTTGGATTTAGCGCTGGTAAGAAAGGTTCAACAGGGAGATAAAAATGCTTATAACCTGTTGGTCGCCAAATATCAGAACAAAGTAGCAGGATTGATATCGCGTTATGTTGCCAACCAAGGTGACATTGCAGATGTAGCTCAAGAAGCCTTTATTAAGGCGTATAGGGCGCTGCCTAATTTTAGGGGCGACAGCGCGTTTTATACTTGGCTATATCGTATTGCCGTGAACTGTGCAAAGAACTATTTGGTTGCACAGGGGCGCAGGCCGCCGGCAAATGATGTCGATGCTGATGATGCTGAGTTTTATGAAGGTGCAGATTCACTGCGTAGTAATGCCAGCCCAGAAAATTTGCTGTTAAGTGACGAGGTCAGAGACGTCATTTTTGCCACCATTGATAAGCTACCTGAAGATTTGAAAACAGCCATCACTTTACGAGAACTTGAAGGGATGAGCTATGAGGAAATCGCCGCGGTAATGGATTGCCCAGTGGGCACGGTGCGTTCACGTATATTCCGTGCTCGTGAAGCGATAGATAACAAGTTAACTCCGTTAATAGGTGAGTCGTAATTATGACTAAAGCAAAGTGTAGTGAGCAGGACAAAGCCTTTATTTCTGCCTTGGTGGACAATGAAGCCAGTGTCGATAAGCTTAACGTTGCTGATGTAGATACAGATACATTGGCTCGTTACAGCCTGATTGGCAATGTGATGCGCTCCGAAACAGCACCTAGCATCCAGTTAGATATAGCCGCGCAGGTAGCCCAACAACTTGAACAAGAACCGGTTCATGCGCAATTCGGCCAAGAGTTTGAGTCAAGCAGGGAAGCACAACCCCAACAGGATAACGTCATCCGCGGTACCTGGTGGCGTGGTATTACGCAAACCGCCATTGCCGCAAGCGTGGCCGTGGTTGCGGTACTGGGCGTCCAGCAATATGGTGCGACGGGCAATGGTGCCGATGAACTACCGCCCTTGCAGTCTAACCCATTTATTGGTGCGGCCTCACCGGTGAGTTATTCTTCGGAGCCGGCGCTTGAAAATGCCGAACGTGGTTTACGTGAATTACAACATCAGCGCATTGGCGCCCTGGTGTTAGAGCATCAGCGTCAGACCCGTGAAGCCGCGCATTTAGCAAACACGGCAAACAAAGATGAGCAAGAACAACAGGAACAATAATAGTTAATGAAGTACCTTTATGTTGTGCTAGTGAGCCTGTGGCTGTTCCCGGCCCAGGCTATGTCGGAGATGACCGCCAAGCAGTGGCTGGACAATATGGCCACCGCGGTTAAACAGCGCAACTTCGTCGCCTCATTTGTGGTGGTGAAAGACCGCGCCATGGAGCCTTACCGCTGGAGTCACGGTATTCATGAAGGGCAGGAACTGGAATTACTGACCTTACTTAATGGTGCGGGCCTGGAAATGGTGCGCGTTGACGATCGTGTTACCTATTACGAACCCCAAGCTCAACCTTATTCGGTAAAAACCTCGGCGATCAGCGGTCCCATCCCGGAAGTGCTGTTTGGCGATGTGGAACAACTGGCACAAAACTATAATTTCGTGCTTGGTAACAAGGGCCGTATTGCCGGTCGTCCAGCACAGCTTTTGCGCATTGAAGCCAAAGACCAGGACAAATACAGCTACTGGGTCTGGCTTGATACCGAAACCTCATTACTGCTTAAGTCCGCCTATGTGAACAATCAGGGCGAATTTTTAGAGCAACTGCAACTGAGTCATATCAATGTCTCGGAAACCCCGGCTCCGGAGTTACTTGAGATCAGCCGTCGTGAATTCCCGGCCCCCTTGCCTCGTAATGAAGAGGCAGGCGATCAGGGCAGTTGGCAAATAGGCTGGTTACCCCAAGGCTTCGAGCTGCTTAAGTCAGATCGCCATAAACTCAATTTAAACAATGAGTTGGCAGATTATTATTTGTATTCCGATGGCTTGGTTGAAGTCTCGGTATTTGTGCAGCGGCCTTTGGCCGGGCAACGTCCGAGCGGCTCGTTAACCTCGGGTGCCACCACCATTTATATCCATAACGCCGGCGCCTTCGATGTCTCGGTGATAGGTAATATCCCCGTCGCTACGGCAAAAAATATAGCCGAGTCGGTACAGCGACCTCTGTAGTTAAGCCCATGATTGAACAAGTTCTTACCGTGGTCGCCGTCAAGGGCGACACCGCGTTTTTACAAGCCGAGCCTAAGCCGGCTTGTGCCGGTTGTAATGGCAAGTGCGGCTCGCAAGTGTTCGCCAAGCTGTTCGGCACAGACAAAAAGCGTTTTCCCTATCAATTTTCCGAGCCTGTGAGCGTGGGTCAAAAGGTTAAACTGGCCCTTGATGACTCGCACATAGTGATGAGTTCATTTGTCGTTTATATCTGGCCGCTGTTATTCGCTTTGGTGACGGCGGTGCTCGCGCAGGCTGTTTTCGGTGTTAGTGAAGGGTTGCAAATAGGCGCCGCATTTGCTGCGGGTGTTCTTGGTTTTATCCTTGCTAAACATAGGCTTAGGCGTGTTGTTCATGATGTGAAAGTGATAAAGATTTACCCTCTTAGCCTGCCAGTATCGCAAAGAGATGGTGATTAGCGTCAATTACAGGTAAAATTGGCCCTTTGTTTACCCGAGCTCAGTTTTAAGAAGTCAGAATCCAATTTATGAAGCATATCCGTAACTTTTCGATTATCGCCCATATCGACCATGGTAAATCGACCCTGTCCGATCGTTTGATCCAAGTGTGTGGCGGCTTAACCGACCGCGAAATGCAGCAGCAAGTATTGGACTCAATGGAGCTTGAGCGTGAACGCGGTATTACCATCAAGGCGCAGAGCGTAACTCTTAACTACACCGCCAAAGATGGTGAAACCTACCAGTTAAACTTTATCGACACCCCGGGACACGTGGATTTCTCATACGAAGTATCACGCTCTCTGGCGGCCTGTGAAGGGGCGCTGCTGGTTGTTGATGCCGGTCAGGGTGTTGAAGCACAAACCCTGGCTAACTGTTACACCGCCATCGAAATGGACCTGGAAGTGGTGCCAATCTTGAACAAGATTGACCTGCCGCAAGCCGATCCTGATCGTGTGGCCGAAGAAATTGAAGACATTGTCGGCATCGACGCCACAGATGCGGTGCAGTGTAGCGCCAAAACCGGTATCGGTATCGATGACGTACTAGAGCGTATCGTGCGTGATATTCCGCCGCCGCAAGGTGATGTGGATGGCCCGCTAAAAGCACTTATTATTGATTCTTGGTTCGACCCGTACCAGGGCGTTGTGTCACTTGTACGTATTATGCAAGGTGAGCTTAAAGCCGGCGACAAGATCAAGATCATGTCGAACGAGCAAGTTCATATTGCCGATAAAGTAGGTATCTTCACCCCGAAGCAGACCACCACGGGTGCGCTGAAAACGGGCGAAGTAGGCTTTATTATCGCCGGTATCAAAGAAATCCACGGTGCTCCTGTGGGTGACACCATTACTCTGGCACGTAATTCAGCACAAGAACGCCTGCCAGGCTTCCAGCGCGTTAAGCCGCAGGTTTACGCCGGTATGTTCCCTATTTCTTCAGACGAGTATGAATCATTCCGCGATGCCCTTGATAAGCTGAGCCTGAACGATGCTTCGCTGTTCTTCGAGCCTGAAAACTCAACGGCCCTGGGCTTTGGTTTCCGCTGTGGCTTCTTAGGCATGCTACACATGGAAATCATCCAGGAGCGTCTGGAGCGCGAATACGATATCGACCTTATCACCACGGCACCGACCGTAGTGTATGAGGTGGTAACCAAAGATGGCACGATTCAAATCGATAACCCGTCTGAGCTGCCGCCGGTAAACGACATTCTTGAAATTCGTGAGCCTATCGTAGAAGCCAATATTCTCGTACCGCAAGAGTACCTGGGTAACGTCATTACCCTGTGTATTGAAAAGCGCGGTATGCAAACCAAGATGAACTATCACGGCAACCAGGTAGCGGTGACTTACGAGCTGCCCATGGGTGAAGTGGTGATGGACTTCTTCGATAAGCTGAAGTCAACCAGCCGTGGTTTCGCATCACTGGATTACAACTTTAAAGAATTCCGCACCGCCGACATGGTACGTGTGGATATTCTTATCAATGGCGACCGCGTTGATGCCCTGGCCATTATTTGTCACCGCGACAACGCTCAAGGCCGTGGCCGTGAACTGGCAGAAGCACTGCGTGAGCTTATTCCACGCCAGATGTTCGACATCGCCATTCAGGCGGCTATCGGCAACCATGTTATTGCCCGTTCAACGGTTAAACAGCTTCGTAAAAACGTAATCGCCAAGTGTTATGGTGGTGACGTAAGCCGTAAGAAAAAGCTACTGCAAAAGCAGAAAGAAGGTAAGAAGCGCATGAAGCAGCTGGGTAACGTTGAAGTTCCTCAAGATGCCTTCTTGGCGATTTTGAAAGTCGGCAAATAATAACAATAAAGGACACCACTGATGGCTGGATATTTTTCCATATTTTTAGTGCTACTTACCCTGGCCTCGGGCCTGATCTGGTTGATAGATCATCTGGTTTATGCCCCCAAGCGCAAGCAGCTTATTGCGCTTGCAGAGGGCACCAGTGGTAAGCCGCTGGACGAGGAATTAAAAGAGGAAATCGCTCCTGTGCCTGTGCTCACCGAGCATGCCAAGTCGATTTTCCCCATGATAGCCATCATTACCGTATTTCGTTCGTTTTTGTTCGAACCGTTTCAGATCCCATCGGGCTCCATGATGCCAACTCTGTTGGTGGGCGACTTTATCCTGGTACAAAAATACTCTTACGGTATTAAGGACCCGGTATGGCGCTCTGAGCTGGTAGCTACGGGCAAACCGGAGCGTGGTGATATTGCGGTGTTTAAGTTTCCGCCTAAGCCTGAGCTGGACTTTATCAAGCGTGTTATCGGTCTGCCGGGCGACACCATTGTGTATCGCAACAAGCAGCTGTATATCAAACCGCATTGTGAGCAAGGCCAGGCCGAGCAGGGCAGTTTGCTTTGTGGCGAATACAATAAAATTGCACTAGATATAATTAATAAAGATGAGTTTATGCAAGGGAGCCAGCAACTTGTGCGTCTTGAAGAAGACCTCGACGGCCTTAAGCATGATATTTTAATAAACCCAAGACTGCCTGAGTTTAAGAGCAAGTACTACCAACAACAAGGCACCAAGATTGACGAGTGGGTTGTTCCCGAAGGTCATTATTTTATGATGGGCGACAACCGCGACAATAGTGAAGACGGTCGCGCTTGGGGATTCGTTCCAGAGCCTAACCTGGTAGGTAAAGCGGTCTTTATTTGGATGAGTTTTGAATTTGAAAACACAGCCGATGACTTCTTGCCAAGTTGGGTGCCAACCAGTGTTCGCTTTGAACGCTTAGGTAATATTCAGTAACAATGAAGAAAAACGTAACAGAACTGTACAGTAAAATAGGATATAGCTTTATTGACCAGGGCTTGCTTGAGCAAGCCCTGACTCATCGCAGCCATAAGGGCCAGCATAACGAGCGCCTGGAGTTTCTTGGTGACTCAATTTTAAGCTTTGTCATCGCCAACGCCTTGTATCACAAGTTTCCTAAGGCGCGCGAGGGCGATTTGAGCCGCATGCGTTCAACTTTAGTGCGCGGCCAAACCCTGGCCGAATTTGGCCTTGAGTTTAACCTGGGCGAGTACCTGCGCCTGGGCCCGGGTGAGCTTAAAAGCGGCGGTTATCGCCGCGAGTCAACCCTGGCCGATGCGGTAGAGGCCATTATTGGCGCCGTATTCCTGGACTCAGATATCGACACCTGCAGCGACTTGGTACTGCAATGGTACGCCTCGCGCTTGGACTCTATTTCCCCGGGAATGAATCAAAAAGACCCTAAGACTCTGTTACAAGAGTTTTTACAGGCCCGTAAGTTACCCCTGCCGGGTTATACGGTGATCGATACCAAGGGTCAGGCGCATAACCAGACGTTCACGGTTGAATGTATCGTTGAAGGGATGGAAAGTATTATCTCTGTGGGCAGTTCGCGCCGTAAGGCGGAGCAAAAAGCCGCAGAAAAAGCCTTAAAGATATTAAAGAATGACAGCTGATACGCACACACAAACGCATTGCGGTATGGTGGCCATAGTAGGTCGCCCGAACGTAGGTAAATCAACCTTGTTGAACAAAATTGTTGAGCAGAAGGTGAGTATTACCTCGCGTAAACCGCAAACCACGCGCCACCGCATTATGGGCATTCATACCGAAGATAATTATCAAACCGTGTATGTGGACACCCCGGGCCTGCATGTGGAAGAGAAGCGCGCCATTAACCGTTTAATGAACCGCGCCGCCTCAAGCTCCATCGGTGACGTTGAGCTGATCATCTTTGTGGTCGAAGGGACGCACTGGACCAATGACGACGAAATGGTGTTGAACAAGGTCTGTGCCGGTAAAACACCCGTGCTCTTGGTGATGAATAAAACCGATCAGGTGAAAGACCAGGAACTGATCCCCAAGCATCTGCTCTGGCTCAGTGAAAAAGGCGACTTTGCCGGTATTATTCCGGTTTCCGCCAAGAATAATCGCAATCTTGACCTGATCAAAAAAGAAGTGCGTAAGCGCTTACCACAAAGCGAATTTTACTTCCCGGAAGACTATGTTACAGACCGTTCCATGCGCTTTATGGCGGCGGAGATCGTGCGTGAAAAGCTCATGCGCTTTATGGGGGACGAGTTACCCTATTCTGTGACCGTGGAAATCGAGCAGTTTAAATGGCAAGACAACGGCGTATGGCAAATTAACGCCCTGATCCTGGTTGAGCGCGAAACGCAAAAGCGCATGGTCATAGGTAACAAGGGTGAAAAGCTGAAAACCATCGGCCGCGAAGCCCGTCGCGATCTCGAAGATATGCTCGATAACAAGGTGTTCCTTGAGCTGTGGGTCAAGGTGAAATCGGGTTGGGCGGACGATGAACGTGCCCTGCGTAGCCTAGGTTACGGCGAAGACTAAGCCCATGAACGCGGGCTTTGAGCGCGCCTTTTTACTGCATCGACGGGCCATTAGCGACTCGCAATGGCTGGTCGATTTTGTGGTCGAAAATCGCGGCCTGATGCGCATGATAGCGCGCCTAAGCGGTAAGCAGGCGATCAAGCACAAAGCCCAGTTACAACCCTTCCAAGCACTCCTTATTCGCTATCAAGGCAATGGCGAGCTCAAATACCTGCAACACTTTGAACTCGACACCGCCTTGGAGCCACTGCGTGGCGACAAGCTCTATTGCGGCTTCTATATGAATGAATTGGCAGCGCGCATCATCCCCATCAATGAGCCTCTGGAGCAGATATTCTCCCTCTATTCCCTGCACTTGCAGGAGCTCGCAGGAGCTAAAGATCTGGGTGCCAGCTTACGCTGTTATGAGTTACAGCTGCTGGAGAGCCTGGGTTATGGCGTCAACTTTGACAGCGACTATCAGGGCGATGCCATTGATGCCAAAGGACAATACGATTACTATCCCGAGCAGGGTTGGGTACGCCAGGCACAACCGGTGCAGGGTTACGGTTTTAGCGGTGCGCATATTCTCGCGTTTGCCCGTTATGATTTTTCCGAGCCGCAAATACAAAGGGCGGCCAAGCATTTTTGTCGTTATATACTCAAACCCTTGCTTGGCAACAAACCACTAAAAAGCAGAGAACTATTTAAATCAAGGTAAGGCAGCATGAAAGAGATTCTACTAGGCGTTAACGTTGACCATATCGCCACTTTACGTCAGGCCCGTGGCACCACTTATCCGGATCCGGCCCTTGCCGCCGCAGTCGCCGAGCATGCCGGTGCCGACGGGATCACCATTCACCTGCGTGAAGACAGACGTCATATTCAAGACCGTGACGTCTATGTGATGAAAGACACCATACAAACACGCATGAACCTGGAAATGGCGGTCACCGAAGAAATGCTCGCCATTGCCCTGGAAGTAAAACCGGCCTTTGTCTGCCTGGTGCCGGAAAAGCGTGAAGAGTTGACCACAGAAGGCGGCCTGGATGTAGTAGGGCAGTACGACAAGGTGGCCGATGCGGTAAAGCGTTTAAGCGATGCCGGTATTAAGGTAAGCCTCTTTATCGATGCCGATGAAGCGCAAATCGATGCCAGCGTCAAAGCCGGTGCCCCTTATATCGAAATTCACACCGGCGCCTATGCCGATGCCGAAAACGACGCCGAGCAAGCGGCAGAGCTTGAGAGCATCCGCGCTGGCGTACAATATGCCCATGCTCAAGGCCTGGTGGTTAACGCCGGTCACGGCTTGCACTATCACAATGTAAAGCCTATCGCAGCCATGCCTGAGATTTATGAGCTTAACATTGGCCATGCGATCATCGCCCGTGCCGCAATTGATGGTATGGAAAAGGCCGTGCGTGATATGAAACGTCTGATGCTAGAGGCGCGGGCCTAAGAGGTCTTGGGGTCAGGACGCTGACGGCGTTTTGATATTGAGATACTTTCTTTGGAAAGCCGGTGTTTATCGCCGGCTTTTTTGTTTTTGTTGAGATCTTGTCGGGTCGCCGACCTCGACTTAGAGGAAATGCTTGTCCATTTCCTCTAAGAACTCCTAGGACACCCGTGATTCGCTTATGCTTCCGAACTCAGCGTTTTGTTAAACGTTCCGCTTAGCTTTCAACGCGGTTTAACGAGGTGTCCTACCTCGATAAACCTAACTCCGCCTCCATGCTCCGTTGTTGCAAGCACACTCCACAACAAAAGCTGATTTCTCCTGCGCGAATCCAAACGGGAAGGTCGATACCTGTTACTTCAGAATTTGCTGATGGGCCGATAAGTGTCTTGTTAGCAGACTTACGCAAAAAGACGATACAGTCCATAATAAAACCCCAAGCCTAAAAAGGCTGCAAAATGCCCCATCCACTTTGTTGCTGAGTCAGAGGATTTACTCTGGAAATAGCCAACAACAAAACCTAAGAACAGTACTGGTAAGAACAATGCCATTGGAATAATCGTAGCACTCGGCGTTCCTTCATACTCCCTAAGACTCTCGATGAGCTGCTTTAACTTTTTGGGCAGTACCGAATTAGCATAAAGCGCTGGAAATAACGAAAAGTACACCCAGAAGAAACCTAAAAAAAATGTGGGCAGAACTAATGCAAACCATTCCTTATTAATAGCGCTTTCCTCTTGTCTGCTAACGCCTCACCAAGAGGTGAGTAATTGTTGGATAAAATGTGAAACGAAGCGGAGCCAAGCCAACTGTTACAAGTCCCGTTTCAGTGGTTTGTTATGTGAAATTACACGTTCTCCATGAAAATTCCACCTGATTTGCATAGTTACTTCAGATATAGGCTGTGAAATAAATTCCTGAACCTTATCACAACGTACTACAACACCATCGGTGCTTAGAGGCACAAGTTGACCAGTCCAAGCTGAGCAATTAGCAATTAGTTTTTTTTCATCTGTATATGCCTCAAAATCAACCTCCACAGTCTTCCAAGTACTACTACCTTTGTTACTTATAACACCTGAAATCTCTATCACATCGCCCATATCTTTATAACTTTGAATGCTGAAATATAAATCATGGCTCGGGTCATAATACATATCAGGAATATCACTTAAAAACAGTTCATCAGAGCTGATTGTCATCGACTCTCTTAACTGCTGCGCTTTTTCCATAGCATCTTCGAAGTCATTCAATCGATCTTTTTTACTTAGGTGATAGTGTGCTTCATCAACAATAGATATTCCCAGACCTAAAAGAACACCAATACCTAAGTATTTAAATACTGACTTCACGAATTTACCCCTTTCACATAACGCCTCAATAAAGGGTCTCCACGCAGCGGCGAAGCCGCAAAGTGGAGGTCCAGCCCCGAAGGGGCGCCTTTGATTGATTTGTTAGGCATTTGACTCTGGCCTAAATGCTAGCTCAGGATAAATTAGATAAGCAAAGAAGAAGCCTACCCCGGCTGAACTAAAGAAAGACAGCAAAAACAGAACACTGTCTGGGCCGCCTACCAACCAATAATAGGTAAAACCAGATAACCCGGTAAATATGCCGAATGCAACCATTAAGAAAATTGTATTGACGTACTTACCAATTGCTCTGTACGTGCCTGGCATTGGCATGGGTAAAAACCTATTTAGCAAAGCCAAAATCGGGGGGCCGAACAAACCGAAAAGAACCACCGGCAAAATAGCTGCGTTTTCTAAGCCGCGACCAATCTCACTATCAAATACCACAATACCTTGATAGAGGCCCATGACTGAACCAATCCCAATTCCTACCCAATCGCTTCGTAAAAACTCGAACTTCATGTTGATGCCTAACAATTTAATATCGAGCGATTGGGTCGTTTTTCTACTGCAATCTGTCTCGTTTTTGTCCTATAACCATAGATAACAAATTTAGGAAGTACTTACCAGCATTGAAGTTACGCTACATTGCTATAAACCTGGACACGACAAAAACGACCCATTGGGTCGTTTTCCTGACTATGGGAGAAACTCATCGATTATGGATGGATAACCAGTAATTTCGGTGGAAGTATGAACGTCAGTTTTCCGCTTAATCGAGGCTGCCTGGAAGGGACATTGGTCAAAATTATATTTCCAGAACTTGTTTTTAACTGTAATGCCTGCGACATGCTCTCAAGATAAGTAACGAATTGTGGTGATTCTTGGTGTTTATCAAACGATGCTCTTGCTTATTAAATAAATTATGTGTGGATGTGTATAGTAGACGGCAAATATTTTCGTTAATTTAGCCATCACATGTAGAGGTGCTAATATTCATTATCTATAGGATTTACATTGCAGATATTACAGAAGCTACTTTTTGGAACGAGGGACTGTTGTTATGAATGGATATCGTATCTTACCTTTAGCGCTAGCTTTAGTTCACTTAACTGGATGTGATTTTATTCCACCCAGTAAAGAAGAAGTATACAAACCTTTTATAAGCCTGAAAGAAAAGTACTCAAAACAAGAGAAACCGCAAGTACCGCTTTCACCAGTTGATTCTTTGCTGTTTCAATCGATACATCACCCTGGCGTGTTATTAAGCTCGGGCAGTACGGGTGGGTTCGCGTTGAACCAAGGCGCTTTGTATATAGACACAAAAAACACCCCACTAGGCTCATTTGAAATTTCAGCAAAAAATATTAGGGCTTGTACATGTCTAAGTTTTGGCTCTGGTGAGATTTACACAGAAGTTTTACTGGCTGAAGAAGGGCTAATTTTGAGCTTAGGCTACTCAGGTATAGCTAGTAAAACGATTGACTGGTGTTACGCTAATAACAAACCAGTTATTTCTAACTCACTCCAAAGAGATTGGTTATATGATAAGCGCCCCCTCCCGGACTTCGACAACTATACTCAAGTGAGTCGAAAGCTATACGATGAGCAGTATAAACAAGCGTGCCAAGGGTTCTAGTATAGTGTCGGTGAAATAGTTTTATCGTTATACGAAAAGCTCTTCCTCGACTTAAAATCAATTGAGCTTCCGCTCCTCGCTCATAGTCATCAAACAGATTGCGATATCCTAAATTTGAAAGTCGGTGCATCAGCTTAATCCCCTTACATTGCATCCGAAGCGCGATACGAGAAGAGTAATCGCCAGCACGACGCTGGCGAAAACATGCTCAGGGCAGGGAAGGCCTGTGCATGTTGGTTACGTTCATTTCTCGTAGCGGGGTGAGGAAACAATGCAATGTTGGGGCGCCTTGGGGTTCTTAGGGGTGGTTGGCGTAAACCACCCCTAAGGTGTCGTCGCCACCGCGACAAGATCTATTTGCAAGGCTGCTAGGTAACTGCTCCTGCGTTACCCTAGTACCGCCGTCCATGGCGGCAAAGCCTCGCCCACAACTCCATTGTCGGCTTAAAGCACCGGCTTTGTCATGTAGGAAACCCACAACTCTGCCAAACAGGGGTTCCAAGGGGACTCGCCCCTTGGGTGTGATGGTAATCACACCATCCGTCACAACGAGTTGTTCTTCTCCAACCCCGCATCCGTCAGCAAATTCCTGAGCTCATCCAGCAATTCCAGCAGCTCGGGCTCGATATCATTGATGCTGGCCTGCTCCTTCATGGCCGTTTCAATCAGCTCGGCGAGCTTTTTCAGCTTCGGCACGCCGGTATAGCAGCAGGCGCCGTGGAACTTGTGGATGATAGAAAGTAAGCGTTGGTGATCCTTGGCGGTCATGGCTTCTTCTATCAGGCTGACGGTTTCCGGAATGCTGAGCAGCAGCATGTTGAGCATTTCTTGGGCCAGGTCTTCCTTGCCACCGGCGCGTTGCAGAGCCAGATCCCAGTTCAGGCCATTGCTGGCAAAGGGAGGTGTGCTTGGGGGGCTCTTGTTGACGTGGCGCTCGCGCAGGCGCTTATGATCGGCGCCGTGCTCCATAAGTACTTCGTGGAGCATGTCCTCGTCCAAAGGCTTGGTCAGGTAGCTGGCAAAGCCAACTTCCTTAAGCTGTTCTTTCTCCCCGCTTAGGGCGTGGGCGGTCACGGCTATGATTGGTGTGTCTTCATTGAGAGAGGACTCGCAAATGAGCTTACAGGCGGTAATGCCGTCCATAATCGGCATTTGTATGTCCATAAAGATCATATCGTATTTATGGCTTTTACAGACCTCCACCGCCTGGGCACCGTTATGGGCTGTATCCAGCTCTTCCACCTGCTCTTCAAGCAAGGCGCAGATCAGTTTCAGGTTGGCATCGTTATCGTCCACGACCAGGGCTTTTAACGGCAGGCGGCTGGCCTTGCGGTCCTGGGTGTGAATGGTGGGGTGATCAAGACGATAGGGCGCCGCCATCATTTCGCAAAACTTGCGATGATTAATGGGTTTGCTGAGGCAGCCATCGGCACCACTGCCCACTAAGGCCTCGCGCATATTATGCGACACCGTATTGAGCAGCAAATAGATATAGTCACTGTGTGGGCGCACCATGGAAATGAGCTGTTTCATCAGCGCCATGGACTCGACACCGCCGGCATCGCCAAGTACACAGATATCAAATTTAAAGGAGCCGGTGAGTACTTGCTCTAGCTCTTCCAGGTTGCGACAGCCGCTTACATGCACACCCCAGGCATGCAATATGCTGGTGGTGGCCATGTAGCTGTGCTCATTTTGCTCGAAATACAGCACCCGCTTAGTGGCTAAGGAGCCGCAGGGCAGTTCGGTTTGGAAATGATGGTCCGGCAGCTTAAACACAGCGTTAAAAGTAAAGCAGGTGCCCTTACCCGGGGCGCTGTTCAAGGTGATGCGTCCGCCCATGGCTTCAACCAAATGCTTGGTGATCATAAGCCCCAGGCCGGTGCCGCCAAACTTACGGGTGATGCTGGAGTCGGCCTGGCCAAAGGGGGTAAACAAGGTGTCTTGTTTATCCATGGCAATGCCGACGCCGGTGTCTTTTACCGAGATCAGTAAGGAGGTGCGCTCATCGGCCAGCAGGCGACTGCTGATATCTATATTGATCTCACCCTGCTCGGTAAACTTAATGGCGTTACTCACCAGGTTGGTAAGAATTTGTCGAAAGCGGGTTGGGTCGCCAAACAGTTGCTCGGGCACATTGGGGTTTACATGAATCGACAGCTCCAGGTTTTTCTCATGGGCGCCGGGGGCGAGCAGGGTCAGCACCTCGTTCACAGCATCGCGCAGTTGGAATTGAATGCTTTCCAGCTCCATGGCGCCGGCTTCAAGTTTGGAGAAGTCGAGAATATCGCTGATGATGCTAAGCAGGCTGTTGGCCGAGGCCTCTATGGTATCCAGGTAATCTTTTTGGCTCTTATTAAGCGGCGTTTTATAAAGCTGGCGAGCAAAGCCAATAACCCCATTGAGCGGGGTGCGCAGCTCGTGACTCATCTTCGCCAGGAAGTCCGACTTAACCTTGTTGGCGGCCAGGGCCTCGCGTTTGGCGATATTGAGCTGAATATTCTGGGTTTCATACTGCTCTAGGGTTTCCTGGTAGTCGGCGGTGGCCTGGTCGATATGACGCTGCATTTCGTCTTTTTCATCGGCCATGTATTCGGTAATGCTCACTAGGCCTAAGCGCAGTTGCTCCAGCTCGCCCTGCATGGTCTGGGTAATGTTTTGCGGCACTTCGCCCCGGGCTACTTCGCCGGTGGCGCGCACCAAACGTGACAAGGGCTGGGTGATCATACGGCTCAGACGAATGGAGAGCACCACGGCAAAGCCGATGGCTAATAAGATCACAGCGGCACTGATTAAAATGGCTCTTTGTTGCTCTATTACCGCGGCCTGGCGGTTAAATTGCACCATCACAGTGCCGGCGGTTTGAAACGGCAGATGGCTGGGGGTATTGGGGTTGAGTACGCCCTGATAAAAAATTAAAAATTCATCGTCGTGAATGGCCTTATTCAGGCTCTGATGCACCTCGGGGGGAATAGTAGTCAGACGGTCAAAATTGCGATGTAAATTGCTGGTCACCACCAAGGAATCGCTGGCGTCAAAAATGGCCACGGACTTTACAAGCGGCGAGTGCATATTGTGAATATGGCGAGCTATGCGCTCTAACGTAGCCTTGTCGTTTTTAACTAAGGGTTGCTCTATGGCAATACTTAATGGTTCGATTATGGTGCTGCCTTGCTCGATGAGAAATTCATCCAACTCCAGGTAGCGATTTATAGTAAAATAGCCGCCGAGCAATAGACCAATCACCACGGTAGGCACCAAGGTCAGGATCAGGACTGAATCCCGAAGGCCTAGTCGGTTCATAAGCAAACAAATAAATGAGACTGTGTTAAGTTTAGGTTATAGCTTACACCGATCTTTATCAATGTAAATTAGGGCGGGGCATGGCGAACTTTTTTAAGCCAAGTAAAAAACAAGTTAAAAATCAAACGCAAGAATTGAGCATCCAGAGTATGGATCACCATGGGCGCGGCGTGGCAAAAAATAACGGCAAGGTTGTTTTTGTTAATGAAGCCCTGGCGGGTGAGCGCGTTCTGGCACGTATTAATGCCGATAAGAAAAGCTACGCAGAGGGCCAATGCATTAAGGTGCTTGAGCCCAGCGCAGCGCGGGTTAAGCCCATGTGCCAGCATTATCATCAATGCGGCGGCTGTAACTTGCAGCATCTTGAACTGCAGGCACAACTGGACGCCAAGCAGCAGGCGGTGGGCGCTCTTTTTACCAAGTTTACCGGCCAAAGCGAATTACCTTGGCAGGCCCCAATCGAAAGTCAGCCCTGGCATTATCGCCGCAGTGCCCGTATCAGTATTTTCCATGATAAGAATCGCGGCCTGCAGGTGGGCTTTCGCCAGCAAGGTTCCAAGCAGATAGTTAATATCGAACACTGCCCGGTGTTGGAGCAGGGCTTTGATGCGGTCTTTGCATTTTTCCGCGCTCAGATAGAGCAGCATCCGGCGCTGCGCTCAGTATCGCATTTGCAGCTGGTGGCCACAGAAGACACCCATTACATAGTAGTACGTCATACTAAGGCCATCGTCGACAAGGTGCAGCAACTAGTACAGGATGCCGCCAGCGAGCATGACTGGACCTTGGTTTGGCAGCACAGCACCGAGCAGGTGCTACCGGCGGCCAGCTATCATATTAAACAAGGTGAACTGTCCTTGCAGTTCGGCCTGGATAATTTTATTCAGGTCAATGCCGAGGTGAACGAGCAGATGCTTAACCAGGCCATGCAGTGGTTGGCGTTAGGTGCCGATGAGCAGGTGTTGGATTTGTTTTGCGGTGTCGGCAACTTCTCCTTGCTGGCAGCTAAGCAGGCAAAAAGAGTGGTCGGTGTTGAGGGCGTGGCCTCGGCTGTGGACTATGCTCAGTTAAATGCCAAGGCCAATGAATTGGATAATTGTCAGTTTCATTGTTTTGATTTAACCGAGCCCTTGGCGCAGGCGAGTTGGTTTGATAAAAACCTTGATGTGTTGCTGCTTGATCCATCGCGCATGGGTGCCGAAGCTATACTTGCGCAATTACCGCTCAAACAGTTCAAACGCGTCTTGTACGTGTCTTGTGATCCCGTTACTCTGGCAAGAGACAGCAAAACGATACTGGCAGCGGGTTTTTCGCTCAATAAACTGGGAATTATGAACATGTTCCCGCACACAGGTCATATCGAAACAATGGCATTATTTACACGGGGGTAGAGTCCGCCATGGTGGCAACAAGACAGTCGCATCGTACCGATATCGAAAACTTCGACAGCGCCCTAAAGCAGCTGGCGTTAAGTGACGACAAGTATCAGTTGGTCAAAGCGGCCACCGAATACTGCGGTGAGCACCGCAATGCCGACAGCGACCGATTGGCGTTGGAAATGGTGGAAATTCTGGCGCAACTCAACCTTGATGCAACCTCCTTGGCCACCGCCTACCTGACGCCCTATTTTATCGCCAATAAAATCGCTATCAGTGATGTTAGCGAGGACTTCAATAAGGATGTCGGCCTGTTGCTGACCGGGGTGGAGCAAATGGCCACCATCAGCACCCTGGCTCATGCCTCAAGCGGACAGGTGCAGGTGGATAAGATCCGCCGCATGCTGCTGGCCATGGTGGAAGATGTGCGTGCCGTAGTGATCAAGCTGGCGCAGCAGGTGTGTTATCTGCGCGAGGTGAAAGATGCCAGCGAAGAAGAGCGGGTCATAGCGGCCAAGGAAACCAGTAATATTTTTGCCCCTTTGGCAAACCGTTTGGGTATTGGCCAGCTGAAATGGGAGCTCGAAGATCTCGCGTTTCGCTATTTGCACCCGCAAACCTATAAACGCATCGCCAAGTTATTAGAAGAAAAGCGTCTCGACCGCGAAGAATATATGCGCGACATGGTCAAGCAGGTGCAAACCAAGCTGGACGAAGTCGGCATTAAGGGCGAGGTCTATGGCCGCCCTAAGCATATCTACAGCATCTATAAGAAGATGAGCAAAAAGAACTATGAGTTCGACCAGCTCTTCGATATTCGCGCCATGCGTATCGTGGTGGATAAAATTCAGGACTGTTACGGCGCCCTTGGTGTGGTGCATACCAGCTGGCGCCATCTGCCTAAAGAATTTGACGATTATGTCGCCACCCCTAAGCCGAACGGTTATCAGTCCATTCATACCGTGGTTTTTGGCCCCGAGGGCAAAACCGTGGAGATTCAAATTCGCACCGCGCAGATGCATGAGGATGCCGAGCTCGGTGTGGCCGCGCACTGGATGTATAAAGAAGGAGCGCTGGGCGGTCGCGACAGCGGTTATGAGCAAAAAATCAGTTGGCTGCAAAAGATTCTGCAATGGCAAGAGGAAGTGGTCGACGGCACAGACCTGGCAGATGAACTGAAAAACCAGGTGGTGGAAGACAGGGTCTATGTCTTTACCCCGCGCGGCGATATTTTTGACTTGCCCTATGGCGCCACGCCGTTGGACTTTGCCTACTATATTCACTCCAATGTTGGCCATCGCTGCATTGGTGCCAAGGTATTTGGCAAAATTGTGCCTTTTACCTATCAGTTGCAAACCGGCGATCAGGTGGAAATTCTTACCCAGAAAGAGCCGAATCCGAGCCGCGACTGGGTCAATCCATCCCTTGGCTATATTCGCTCATCACGGGCACGGGCGAAAATCCATCACTGGTTTAAACAGCTCGACAGGGATAAAAACCTGCAGGCTGGTAAAGACATACTTGATAACGAGCTGCAGAAGCTGGATCTTACCTACAAAGATCTCGACCCGGCTATTAAGCGCTTTAACTTCACCAATCTGGATGACCTGCTGGTGGCCATAGGCGCCGCCGATGTGCGTCTAAACCAGCTGTTGAACTTTGTGCAAAACAAGGGTGAGCCTGAGCCGCAAATTAAGTTTAAACAGCCCAGTCGCAGCACCAAGGCGGATAAAAACGGCATAGTGGTGGAAGGCGTCGGCTCCCTGATGAGTCATATGGCCGGCTGCTGTGAGCCGGTGCCCGGCGATTCCATTTGTGGTTATATCACCCAGGGTCGGGGCATTGCCGTGCACCGCAGTGACTGTGAGCAATTCGCCACCTTACAGGAGCGCCACCCGGAGCGCATCGTTGAGGTCAGCTGGTCGGCAAAAACCAGCAGCGATTTTGCACTCTCTATTAAGGTAGAAGCCAATGACCGCCAGGGGCTTATTCGTGATATCAGCTCGGTGCTGGCCAATGAAAAGGTCAATGTGCTGAGCATGAATGTGAATACGGTGGACGAGAAACAGCTGGCGATTTTCAATATGAAGATTGCGGTGTCGGATTTAAGCAGTACCAACCGCTTACTGACTAAGCTGATGCAAATCGAGGGCGTGTATGATGCCTCTCGTGTGGGAGCCGGTGGATGAGTCACAACACCATTGCCGAGCTACAGGCCATAATGGCCAAGTTGCGCTGCCCTGAGTCCGGTTGTGACTGGGACCTGGCGCAAACCTTTAAAACCATAGTGCCGCACACCCTGGAAGAGGCCTATGAGGTGGCCGACACCATAGAGCGTGGCGCCTATGATGAACTCAAGGCGGAACTGGGTGACTTGCTGTTTCAGGTCATCTTTTACAGCCAGCTGGCCAGTGAGCAACAACTATTTGACTTTAATGCCGTGGTTGCCGAGCTCAATAGCAAGTTAAAACAGCGCCACCCTCATATTTTTGCCGATGGCCAAGCCCGGGATAATTGGGAAACCCGCAAGCATCAGGAGCGCCAGGCCAAGGGGCAGGCGCATCTGCTCGATGACATTCCCGCCAACCTGCCAGCGCTCAGCGCTGCAAATAAAATTCAAAAGCGCGTTGCCGCCGTAGGCTTTGACTGGCCCAGTGTCGATGGTGCTCTGGACAAGGTCGCCGAAGAAGTACTTGAGGTGCGCGAGGCCATAGAGCATGACCCAAATAGCGAGCACTGCGCCGAGGAACTTGGCGACCTGCTGTTTGCCACGGTAAATGTTGCCCGCCACCTAGGTCGTGACCCGGAGCAGTTGCTGCGTCAGGCCAACCGCAAGTTTAGCCGACGTTTTAATGGCGTCGAGGAACAACTGGCGGCTCAAGGGCTGAACCTGGAAAACGCCGATCTAGAGCAGATGGAAGCGGCCTGGCAGGCGGTAAAAGAGCACGAGTAAGGGCGCTCCCTCGGGTGCCCCAAAGGGCGCTCTTCGAGATTAATTTTAGCTGGATTGGCCGAGGGGGCTTTGCTATACTATCGCCCCGTCTTGATTCTATAATTTAATCCATTTCCTGATATCTTAGGGTTCGCATGAGTACAAAATTTATCTTCGTTACAGGCGGGGTGGTTTCCTCGTTGGGTAAAGGTATTGCTGCTGCATCATTGGCAGCGATCTTAGAAGCACGTGGCTTAAAAGTCACAATCTTAAAGCTGGATCCTTATATCAACGTTGATCCGGGCACCATGAGCCCAATTCAACACGGTGAAGTGTTCGTTACCGAAGACGGTGCAGAGACGGACCTTGACCTTGGTCACTATGAGCGTTTCATTCGCACCAAGATGACCAGCCGCAACAACTTCACCCAAGGTCGTGTATACGAAGATGTTCTTCGTCGCGAGCGTCGTGGTGAGTACCTGGGTGCAACCATTCAGGTTATCCCGCACATCACTAACGACATTAAACGTCGTGTAGTTGAAGGTGCAGAAGGTCATGATATCGCCATCGTTGAGATCGGCGGTACCGTAGGTGACATCGAGTCACAACCTTTCTTAGAAGCCATTCGTCAGCTTGGTACCGAAATCGGTCGCGAGCGCGCCTTGTTTATGCACCTAACGCTGGTGCCATTCTTAGGCCCTGCGGGCGAAGTGAAAACCAAGCCGACTCAGCACTCTGTAAAAGAGCTGCGTTCTATCGGTATTCAGCCAGACATCCTGGTATGTCGTTCGGCCTGTAAACTACCGGGTAATGAGCGTGCCAAGATTGCCCTGTTCACTAACGTTGAAGAAAAAGCGGTTATCTCGCTACAAGACGTAGACAGCATTTATAAGATCCCGGCGCTGCTTAAGTCGCAGGATCTGGACAACATCATTTGTCGTCGTTTCTACCTGGATTGCCCGGAAGCGGATCTATCCGAGTGGGAACAAGTACTTTACCAAGAGTCGAACCCTACTGGTGAAGTGACTATCGGTATGGTGGGTAAATACATCGAACTACCGGATGCCTATAAGTCGGTTAACGAAGCCCTTAAGCATGCTGGTTTGAAAAACCGCCTGACAGTGAACATTCAGTACGTTGACTCACAAGATATCGAAAGCAAGGGCGTTGACCTGCTGAAAGGTCTTGATGCCATCTTAGTACCGGGCGGCTTCGGCGGCCGTGGTGTTGAAGGCAAGATCATGGCGGCCAAGTATGCCCGTGAAAACAAGGTGCCTTATCTAGGTATCTGTTTAGGTATGCAGGTGGCGCTAATTGAATATGCGCGTAACGTAGCCGGTCTTGAAGGAGCGAACTCAACCGAGTTCGATACCAACTCGCCGCATCCTGTAGTGGGCCTTATCACCGAATGGCTTGATAAAGACGGTAACGTAGAAGTACGTGACGAAGCGTCTGATTTAGGCGGCACCATGCGTCTTGGCGCTCAGCTTTGTCATCTGAAAGAAGGTTCAAAGGTACGTGAAGTGTACGGCAATGATCAAATCGTTGAGCGTCACCGTCACCGCTATGAAGTGAACAACAACTATGTTGAGCAGCTTGAGCAAGCGGGTCTTGAGTTCACCGGTCTTTCCGAAGATAAGAAGCTGGTGGAAATCATTGAAAACAAAGATCACCCTTGGTTTATTGCGGCGCAATTCCACCCGGAATTCACCTCAACGCCACGTGATGGTCACCCACTATTTGAAGGTTTCGTGGCGGCTGCACACAGCTTCCAGAAGCAGTCTTCGTAATCGATCGTACTAAGCCGTGCCCATGCACGGCTTTTTCGTTTTTATACCCCTTGCCCAGAGGCGCCAAGAATCGGCCCCGGGGGGAGGGAGTACTAAACCTGGGACAAGAGGAATCATTCGAGATGTCAGAAATTGTTAAAGTGATTGGCCGTGAAGTTATGGACTCACGCGGTAACCCAACTGTTGAAGCCGAAGTATACCTAGCCAGCGGTGCTTGGGGTCGTGCTTGTGCACCTTCTGGTGCTTCAACCGGTACACGCGAAGCGCTTGAGCTACGCGATGGCGACAAGAGTCGTTACCTGGGCAAGGGTGTATTGAAGGCCGTAGGTTATGTAAATAACGAAATCGCCGCCGCCCTTAAAGGCCAAAATGCGCTTGAGCAGCGTGCAATCGATAACATCATGCTTGAGCTTGATGGCACCGAAAACAAAGAAAAGCTAGGCGCAAACGCCATCCTGGCGGTATCGCTAGCAAACGCTAAAGCGGCAGCTCAGGACAAGGGTGTTGAGTTATTCGAACACATCGCCGACATCAATGGTACATCTGGCCAGTATTCAATGCCTGTGCCTATGATGAACATCATCAATGGTGGTGAGCACGCGGATAACAACGTTGATATCCAAGAGTTTATGGTTCAGCCGGTAGGCGCTCCTAGCTTCAGCGAAGCACTACGCATGGGTGCGGAAATCTTCCACAGCCTGAAAAAAGTACTAAGCGCACGCGGCCTAAACACTGCGGTAGGTGACGAAGGTGGTTTTGCACCTGACCTTAAGTCAAACGAAGAAGCTCTGGAAGTGATCGCCGAAGCCGTTGCTGCTGCCGGTTACGAGCTAAACAAAGACGTAACCCTAGCGCTAGACTGTGCCTCTTCAGAGTTCTACCACGATGGTAAATACGACCTTAAAGGCGAAGGCAAGGTATTCGACTCGGCTGGTTTCGCCGACTTCCTTGCAGACCTAGCGGCACGTTACCCTATCGTTTCAATCGAAGACGGCCTGGACGAAAGCGACTGGGCGGGTTGGAAAATTCTAACCGATAAGATTGGCGACAAGGTGCAGCTAGTGGGCGACGATCTATTCGTAACCAACACTAAGATCCTTAAGCGTGGTATCGACGAGAACATTGGTAACTCTATCCTTATCAAGTTCAACCAAATCGGTTCACTGTCTGAGACCCTTGATGCAATCAAGATGGCTAAAGACGCCGGCTTTACTGCGGTTATTTCACACCGTAGTGGCGAAACCGAAGACGCGACAATCGCCGACCTTGCGGTAGGTACTGCTGCTGGCCAGATCAAAACTGGTTCACTATGTCGTTCAGACCGTGTAGCTAAGTACAACCAGCTACTACGTATCGAACAACAACTTGGTGACAAAGCGGTTTATAAAGGCCGTTCTGAAATCAAAGGCCAATAAGCCCAGCTTATTTAGCCAATAAAAAAACCGCGGTCTTACCGCGGTTTTTTTATGCCTGTTTGGAGCACCCTTATCACCATGTCGTTGTAGGTCGGGCTTTCAGCCCGACAAAAGGTGCCACAAGCGAAACGTCGTTGTAGGTCGGGGTTCACCCCGACAAAGGTGCCACAAGCGATATGTCGTTGTAGGTCGGGGTTCACCCCGACAAAGGTGTCACAAGCGATATGTCGTTGTAGGTCGGGATTCACCCCGACAAATTGCACATTCATTGGCATTGTCGGCGCAAAGCACCGACCTACAAATGAATTTAAGGCTGAAACTGTTGAGCGAGGATCTGCCGGGTAAACTGGGTTTTTAAATAAAAGCCCCGTGGCAGGGTCTGAATGCGCTCGCCATTTTTGCCTATGGCTGCGGTCAGGGCTTTGCTGTTGGCGGCCTTGGGGCGCAGTTGTAACACCTCGCCAAAATGGCCATTGACCTGCTCAATTTGCCCCAGAGCTATCATCTCGGTGAGTTCCTCCCAATCCCGCTTCAGCTGGGCGAATTGCTGCGCATTGGGTTGCCATAAAAAGCCACTGCCTATCACTCGTTCCACTACAGGAATATCGCGCTCGGCCAAAATCGGCAACCACAAGACATGACAGAGTTTTTTATACACGGTACTTTGCTCGAAACTCAGCCCGGTCACCTGTGTAAGGGGGGCGACGCTGACAAAGGTGGTTT
Source organism: Pseudoalteromonas sp. T1lg10 (assembly GCF_002964545.1). Taxonomy (NCBI): domain Bacteria; kingdom Pseudomonadati; phylum Pseudomonadota; class Gammaproteobacteria; order Alteromonadales; family Pseudoalteromonadaceae; genus Pseudoalteromonas; species Pseudoalteromonas sp. T1lg10. The sequence continues at coordinate 394,206 of NZ_PQBV01000037.1, read as the reverse complement.
CCAGCGGCGTGCCCTGATAGGAAATGGGCAAGGTTTTTAATTCCACACCAAGGGCGGGAAAGTCCGGTTCCGGCAAAGAGCCAGCGGTAGCCCCAAGCACATATTCCAACAATTGCCCAACCCAGCCCTTTTCTCGCTGCAAATGTTCCGGGGTTTTAAAACCGTATTGCTCGGCAAGCGCCCCTAGGGTCATACCGGCAATGGCATCGACGCGCTGACGTAATTGGGCAAGGTTAGTAGGTGGAGAAATCATAGCTGCTCGATAAGGGCTGTGGAGGCCTGATTGTAACAAAGGCGCGGTGAATTCCTAGTCTTGTTCGGTACGGCGAACAAGGGTGTTGCTATTTTGAGCAGAAAAAATTGGATGCTTTTTTGCTCACCTATTTGCTTTGATTTTATTTTTAACCAATTGATTTTAATGGGTTATTTTCTTGCTTGTTAAGATTTCATACAATTGGTGTGATGTTTTAATCCACAAAATACAGATGTATAAACACATTTATCCACAGAATCTGTGGAGAAATACTGTTTTTGGCCTGCTGATTGTGGATTTGTTTTATTTTTATCCGTAGTTATTAAAAGTTATGCACAACATGTGAGTAACTTGGTGTTAATTGCGAATATTATTTGCTGTCAATTGGTGATTGTGGAACAATCGATAAAAATCGACTTACAAAAGAGGCACTAAGGTGATTGATGCCGAAGGTTTTCGTGCCAATGTCGGAATCGTAATCTGCAATAATCAGGGGCAGGTATTTTGGGCCCGCCGTTACGGCCAGCATTCATGGCAATTTCCACAAGGCGGGGTAGATGATGGCGAAACGCCAGAGCAAACCATGTACCGCGAATTGCATGAAGAAGTGGGATTGCTGCCAGAAGATGTTGAGGTGATTGCCAGCTCGCGTCATTGGTTGCGTTATAAACTACCGAAACGGTTAATACGCCGTGATTCGAGCCCTGTGTGTATTGGCCAAAAGCAGAAATGGTTCTTGCTGAAACTAAAATGCAAAGACGAAGACGTAAACTTGCTGAAAACCCATCATCCGGAGTTTGATGATTGGCGTTGGGTGAGTTACTGGTATCCGGTGCGCCAGGTCTGGCCTTTAAACGCGACGTTTACCGCCGGGTAATGAAAGAATTTGCTCCTATTGCGATGCCATTTAATCGCAAGGAATCAGCGCCCCAGGGGCAGTGGCGTAACCGCCGTTAAGGAGAGTTTTCAATATGCTTGCCACCATGCGCGCCATCGTCGAGCGAGTTGCTCAGCAGCCGAGCTTGGAAAGCGCGCTCATGGTGTTTGTCAGCCAGGTCAAAAAGGCGATGAAGACCGAGTGCTGTTCAATCTATTTTGCCGATTACAGCCAGGATAACTTTGTCTTGATGGCCACCGATGGCCTTAACCCCGCCGCCGTGGGTAAGTTTCGCCTCGGCTTTACCGAAGGCCTGGTGGGCCTGGTGGCTCAGCGTGAAGAACCGATCAACCTTGCCTATGCCAAGTCACACCCGCACTTTATAACCTCAGATCTTGTTCAAGAAGAGCAATATAACGCCTTTTTATCCGTGCCCGTGGTGCATCAAAAACGGGTGCTAGGGGTTATTGTGGTGCAGCAGACGGCGGCCAGAGTATTTAGTGAAGACGAAGAATCCTTTTTGATCACCTTGTCGGCGCAATTGGCGCCGCAACTGGCGGTTGCACAGATACAAACCTTGTTGCAGCAGGACGACCTCAGTCATCGCTCGACCATGCTCAAGGGGATCTCCAGCTCCGGCGGTATCGCCCAGGGCCATGCCTATGTGGTGCTGCCTAAAGTCGACTTTTCGTCCGTGGAGCTGCGCAAGGAAGAGGATAAGCTCAAACAAAAGCAACTCTTCTTACAGGCAGTGGCAGCCACCCGCAAGGAGTTCAGCACTTTGGCGGTGTCCATGCAAGGACATCTGCCGAGCGAGGCGGTCGCTGTTTTTGAAGTTTATTTGCAATTGCTCGATGCTCGCAGCCTGGGTCGCGATGTGGAGCTGGAAATTGCCGATGGCTGGTGTGCCAAAAGCGCCTTAAAGCTGGTTATAGAGCGATTGGTGCAGCAATTTAACGCCATGCAGGACCCTTATATTAAAGAGCGTGCCGTCGATGTAAAAGACATTGGCCTGCGGGTGCTGTTTCATCTGCTCAATACCGAAAAGGCCACCAAGCCTTATCCGGAAAATACCATTTTAGTGGCCCATACCCTGACTCCGGCCATGTTAGCGCAGGTGCCCAAGGAGCGCTTAAAAGGGGTGGTCAGTGTTCATGGCGCCGCCAACTCCCATGCCTCGATTTTGACGCGCGCCCTTAATATCCCCACGGTGTGGGGCATTAACGATATTCCGCTGTTACAGTTCGATAATAAAGAGCTGATCATCGATGCCTATGCCGGGCGGGTGTATCTTAGCCCCAGCGAGGCGCTGAAAAAAGAATATGCGCAAATTCAGCACCGCGACGCCAAGTTACACGACCAGTTTGAGTCGGAATACCATCTGCCTTCGACCACTCTGGATGGCAAGGCCATCGACCTGATGCTCAATGCCGGTCTGGATCTACAAACCGAGCTCGACAGCGCCCGTTATTGCGACGGCGTGGGTCTGTATCGCACCGAATCCTGGTTTATGCAAAAAGGCACCTTTCCGTCCCAGCATGAACAAGAGCAATGGTATCGCCAGGTGCTCAACAGTTATCATCCGGCCCCGGTCACCATGCGCACCTTGGATATAGGCGGTGATAAGGCGCTTGACTACTTTGATATTCAGGAAGAAAACCCTTTTCTGGGATGGCGCGGTATTCGCGTGAGCCTAGATCATCCCGAGTTGTTTCTCGATCAGCTTAAGGCCATGATCAAGGCCAATTCCGGCCTGGGTAACCTGCGTATTCTCTTGCCCATGGTTAGCGAAGTAGGGGAGGTCGATGAGTCTTTAGCCCTGCTTGAGCGCGCTTATTATGAGCTGCAACAGGACTTCCCACACGAATTCAGCTATATCGACAAGCCCCTGATTGGGGTGATGATCGAAGTGCCATCGAGCATGTACTTGCTGCATGAGTTTGCCGCCAAAATGGACTTTTGTTCCGTCGGCTCCAACGACCTGACTCAATATCTGCTGGCGGTGGACAGAGCAAATTCCCGCGTCGCCAATCTCTTCGATTGTTACCACCCGGCGGTTCTGCGCGCCTTAAACGGTATTGCCGAGCAATGTCAGGCTGCCAACTTTCCCTTTAGTTTGTGTGGCGAGCTGGCCGGTGAGCCGGAAGGAGCCATTTTGTTGATAGCCATGGGCTTTGACAGCTTAAGTATGAACTTTAGCGCCCTGCATAAGGTGAAATGGGTTATCCGCCGCGTTGGCCTTAAGAAGTGTAAGCAATTACTGGCACAATGTTTAAGCGCCGCCCATGCCAAACAGGTGCACCGTTTAGTGCGGGATTTCATGCTTGAACAGGGCCTAGGGCAATTGTTATATCGACAAAAAGACGATGATGGCAAGCAATGAAATCCTCTTTATAACCTGATATATTCATCATATAAGAAAACAGAATAAGTAAAATACATGGCAGATCTTATTTGGCTTTTTATCTTGTGCATGGCGTTAGGAAGTGTGGTGGGTTTTCTCGCCGGTCTGTTAGGCATAGGTGGCGGCCTGCTTATTGTACCCGCGCTCAGTGCGCTGCTGGTGCATTTTAATGTCACCGATGTTGAACATGTATTGGTAATAGCCATTGCCACCTCACTGGCTTCTATTTTATTTACCTCAACGTCTTCAGCTCTGGCCCATCATCGCAACCAAAATGTGCCCTGGGAAGTGGCGCCAGCGGTACTGTTTGGTGTGTCTACCGGCGCCCTGATCAGCGGCTTTATGGCCAGCTATATACCCCAGCAGGGACTGAAAGCAATTTTCGCCGTGGCGGTCATATTTATCGCTATGCGGATGATCTATTCCAGCCATAGGGCGACCAGCACCCGACCCATGCCATCCGATGTGGTGATCTTGGGTTCAACCTCGGTTCTCGGCGCACTGTCCGGGTTGATCGGCATTGGCGGTGGCGCGCTTCTCGTACCCTTGCTTAACTACTTTTCCGTAGACATGAAAAAGGCCATTGGCTGCGCCGCGGTCAGTGGTATTGCCATTGCGCTGTTTGGCTGCTTGGGTTACATTGCCTCCGGGTGGCAGGTGCAGGACATCGGCGATGGTTTTGTTGGCTTTGTTTATGTTCCCGCGCTGGCCGGCATAGTTGCAACGTCCTGGTTTACGGCCCCCTTTGGTGCGCGCGCTACGCATTATTTACCCGTTTCACATATTAAAAAAATCTTCGCCTTACTGCTGGTGATCATCGCCTTACGTATGGTGTTTAGCTAGGCAAAAATAAAATTATGGCTTTAGAATTTCCACAAATTGACCCGGTGATTTTCGAAGTAGGGCCGCTGGCCGTACGCTGGTATGGCTTGATGTACTTAGTTGGCTTTGTTCTGGCCATGTGGCTGGCAAATCGTCAGGCCGCCAAACCCGGCTCGGGATGGACCAAAGAAGAAGTCAGCGACCTGTTATTTTACGGCATGCTAGGGGTGATCCTCGGTGGTCGTTTGGGTTACGTATTCTTTTATCAATTCTCTTATTTCCTGGAAAACCCACTTTACCTATTCCGTATTGACCAAGGCGGCATGTCCTTCCATGGCGGCACGCTTGGGGTAATTGCGGCCATATTCTGGTTTGCTAAATCGCGCGGTAAATCGTTTTTTACCGTTGGCGACTTTGTGGCGCCTCTGGTGCCGCTTGGCCTGCTGGCGGGACGCATAGGTAACTTTATTAATGGCGAGTTGTGGGGGCGCACTTCGGACGTGCCTTGGGCCATGGTGTTCCCAACCGGCGGTCCGGACGCGCGTCACCCGTCGCAATTATATGAAGCATTTTTCGAAGGCCTGGTGCTCTTCCTTATATTGCAGTGGTTTATTAAAAAGCCGCGCCCGGCGGGCAGTGTCTCAGGGCTGTTCTTACTCGGTTACGGTAGCTTCCGTTTTGCCATTGAATACTTCCGCGAGCCGGACGCCCACTTAGGCTTATTAGGCGGCATTATGTCTATGGGGCAGATTTTATCCCTGCCTATGATTCTTATCGGCGGTGCGTTTATCTACTGGGCGTACAGCAAAGCGGATAACGCCGCGGCATCGGCAGCGAAGAAATAAGGAAGCAAAGATGAAACAGTATTTAGACTTATGCCGTCGTATCGTCGACACCGGCACCTGGGTGGAAAATGAGCGTACCGGGATCCGTTGTTTGACCGTGATTAATGCGGACTTGGAATACAATGTTGCTGCCAACGAATTTCCACTGATCACCACTCGTAAGAGCTTTTTTAAGGCGGCCATCGCCGAGTTGCTTGGCTATTTGCGCGGCTATAGCAGTGCCGCCCAGTTTCGCGATATCGGCTGTAATACCTGGAATGCCAATGCCAACGAAAACCAGGCCTGGTTGAACAACCCCCATCGTCGCGGTGAAGACGATATGGGCCGTGTTTATGGCGTGCAGGGGCGCAGCTGGCAAAAGCCGGACGGCACGCATCTGGACCAGTTAAAGAAGGTGGTTGATAACCTCAGTCGTGGTGTTGATGACCGCGGTGAGATCATCACTTTTTATAATCCCGGCGAGTTTGAACTGGGTTGTTTGCGTCCTTGCATGCACACTCATACCTTTTCCTTGCTGGGTGACACCCTGCATCTGACCAGTTATCAGCGCTCATGCGATGTGCCACTGGGCTTAAACTTCAACCAGATCCAGGTCTTTACCCTGCTGGCCTTGGTGGCGCAGATCACGGGTCATAAGCCGGGTATGGCGTATCATAAAATCGTTAATGCCCATATTTATGAAAACCAGCTTGAGTTGATGCGTGACGTGCAGCTAAAGCGTGAGCCTTTCCCTTCGCCGCAACTGCACATCAACCCAAAGATCAAATCCCTGGAAGATTTGGAAACCTGGGTGAGCACGGATGACTTTGAGATCTCCGGTTATCAGCATCATGAGGCTATTCGCTATCCGTTTGCCGTATAACTAGTCTCCTGCATTGCACTGCAATTAGGAATCTTTAGATCGGGATTTTGCATAAAATCCCTTAGCGAAAATGCTAAGGATGAAAGCTGGATGTCTGGTTTTATCTGTAATCGCGTTAATCTGAAGCGACCGGCGTACTATTAAAGAGCGCGTGTGGTGCATGAGAAACTGGGGCTAGGGATAGCCAGTTAAGTCCAATTAATAGGCTTGATTATCAAACACCTAGCTTTATAATCAAGCCCTAGGTCATAGACCTTGGATAGGCCCCTTAGTTAAATGGATATAACAACCCCCTCCTAAGGGGTAGTTGCAGGTTCGATTCCTGCAGGGGCCGCCATCTAACCTGTAAAAACCATTAAAAATCAAAATCTTGTATTTTTAAGCTTGTTTTTCACAGCTTTTTTACACTCAAAGTGGCGCTTGCCGTTAAATTATTGTGCCGCGAAGTAGGCCGCTAAATCGTCACTGCCACCTATATGCTCACCACCAATAAAGACTTGCGGTACGGTTTCACGACCTGTGATAGCCTTTAAGCTGGTAAGCGACACACTGTTACCCAGGGTGATCTCTTCAAACGCCAGACCCTTCTCTGTCAGCAGATTCTTTGCCTTGGTACAAAAGGGGCAGCCGGGTTTACTGAACAGGCTGACCGGTTGAGGTTTTACCTGTTGCGGGTTAATGTACTCCAGCATGGTATCGGCGTCGGACACCTCAAAGGGGTCGCCGGGCACATCCGCTTCGATAAACATTTTCTCAACCACGCCATCTTTAACCAGCATGGAATAACGCCAGCTGCGCTTGCCAAAACCAAGGTCATTCTTATCTACCAACAAGCCCATGCCATCGGTAAATTCGCCGTTGCCATCGGGCAGCAGGGTAATATTGCCCGCCTCCTGGTGCTGCGCCCAGGCATTCATAACAAAGGTGTCATTTACCGAAACACAAACTATGTCATCGACACCATTTTGTTTAAACACCGCGGCTAATTCGTTATAGCGGGGCAGATGGGTGGACGAACAGGTTGGCGTAAAGGCACCGGGCAGGGCGAAAACGATCACGGTTTTACCGGCAAAAATATCTGCACTGGTGCGTTTTTGCCATTGGTCATTCTCACGAATGGCAAAGGTGACATCGGGTACACGTAGGCCTGTGCTGTTTTTAAACTGGCTCATTAGTTTTAGTCCTTCTCTAAATCAATGAGCCTAGTTTGCCAAAGTAAGTTTAATCATTAAAATACTTTAAACTGATTGAAGTAATCGTTTTTTTGAATTGTTTTAGTGGCGCCTGCACTCGCCCCGACACGTGCATTTTCATTGTTATTTGCTGCTATTTAAGGTGAATCCTGTGTGCCATCCAGGGTTATTTCTAAGGTGATTTTGGCTGCAGTATTGGTGCGCTTGAGGCAGTGATTTCCAGCGCTGAGACCAGGTTAAATAAAGGGGTAAATGGACCCGACATATTCCCCCTTGCTAGAGATCAAAGTTTTACCTGCAATTTTTCGCATTAGCTTAGCATTATGGTAGACTAACGCCCAATTTTAAGCATTGAGAATCCCTGTTTGTGCTACACGTTGACGCAGTCACTTGTATAAAGCAAGAGCGATGTTTGTTCGAAGACCTGAGTTTTACCCTAAAGTCGGGCGAGATCATGCAGTTAGAAGGTCCTAACGGTGCCGGAAAAACCTCGCTATTACGTATTTTAGCGGGCTTCGCCGAGCCTATGCAGGGGCAAGTAAAGTTTAATCAGCAGTGTATTGGTCGTAATTATGACGAGTACGCCGAGAATGTGCTGTTTATCGGCCATAAAACCGGCGTCAACACTGCGCTTAATGCCTTAGAAAATTGTCATTTTTGGCTTAATACCCATGGTCTTGAAAGCGGCTTAGATCTCTACGAGGTACTTGCTGACCTGGGTCTGGTTGGTCTTGAAGATGTGCCAGTGCGCCAGCTTTCTGCCGGGCAGCAGCGCCGCGTAGCCCTGGCGCGTTTATGGTTAAATCGTGCGCCCTTGTGGTTATTGGATGAGCCCTTCACCGCGGTGGATAAAAAGGGTGTGCAATTGCTGCAACAGCGTTTTGCCGAGCATCTCGCCTCGGGCGGTGCTATTTTGCTGACCAGCCACCAAGACCTTACCGCGCACTTTGATAAGCTCATCAAGTTGCAGCTGGAGTATCGCATTTGATAGCACAGAACCATTCATACTGGCGCGTGTGGGCCAGCGTATATAAAAAAGATGTTCGTTTGGCGTTTCGCCAGCGCAGCGACATTATCAATCCGTTATTGTTCTTTTTAATCGTTATCACCCTGTTCCCGCTGGGCATTGGCCCTGAGCCTAATTTATTGGCGCGCATGGCGCCTGGAATTATCTGGGTAGCGGCCCTGTTGGCGACCATGTTGGGCTTGGACAAGATGTTTCGTGATGACTACCTGGACGGTACCTTGGAGCAGCTGATGCTGTCGCCTTTTCCGTTGTCATTGAGCGTCTCGGCTAAGGTGGCCGCGCACTGGACGATAACCGGCTTGCCCATGGTTATTCTTGCGCCGCTGTTTGCGCTTTTGATGAATTTACAATCGCAGGCTCTAAGCGCCATGATGCTGACCCTGCTAATTGGCACGCCGCTGCTGAGCTTGATTGGTGCCATCGGCGCCGGGCTCACCGTGGGGTTGCAAAAGGGTGGGGTACTGCTTAGTTTATTGGTCCTGCCGCTCTATATACCCGTATTAATTTTCGCGACCTCCGCCATAGATACCGCCAGCATGTCCCTGGCTTATGGCGGCCAGCTTGCGATTCTAGGTGCATTTTTAGCCGTGGCTATCGTGCTTGCGCCTATTGCCGTTTCATCAGCATTGAAAGTGAGTATTAACTAATGTGGAAGTGGTTACATCCCTACGCTAAGGCCGAAAGGGCCTATCAGTTGTGTAACACCCTGCTGCCCTATTTTGCCGTGATCGCCGTGCTTGGCATCCTGGTGGGTTGGGTATGGGGGCTGGCCTTTGCGCCTGCGGACTACCAACAAAAAGACAGCTATCGCATCATCTTTATTCATGTGCCGTCGGCCATCTGGTCTATGGGCGCCTATTCGTCCATGGCTATCGCTGGCTTAGTGGCCCTGGTGTGGCAAATTCGCAATGCCCAGTTGGCGGTGATTGCCATTGCTCCTGTGGGTGCGGCCATGACTGTGATTGCTTTATTGACCGGTGCTGCCTGGGGTAAACCCATGTGGGGTGCCTGGTGGGTATGGGATGCCCGTTTAACCTCAGAGTTGATTTTGTTGTTTTTATACCTGGGTGTGATTTCTCTTTATCATGCCTTTGAGGACAAGCGCGCCGGGGGTAAGGCGGCGTCTATTCTTGCCCTGGTTGGCGTAGTAAATCTGCCGATTATCCATTTCTCGGTGGAGTGGTGGAACACCCTGCACCAAGGTGCAACCATCACCAAGTTTGATACCTCGGCCATAGACTCAAGCATGTTCTGGCCCTTGATGATCAATATCCTTGGCTTTGCCGGTTTCTTGGGGGCGGTGACGCTAATTCGCCTGAAAACAGAAATCCTAAAAAGCGAGCAACATCGCCCCTGGGTTAAAGCTCTGGCGGGAGGCAAATAAGATGCAGTTTGAGAGTCTTTCAGAATTTTTTGCCATGGGTGGCTACGCCTTTTACGTGTGGTTATCCTTCGGCAGCTGTGCGTTAATTCTTATCGCCCTGGTGGTTAGCTCTATCCAGGAAAAGCGTAAGTTATTACAACAGGTATCGGCACAGAGTGCTCGTGAGCAACGTATTGAAAAAGCTAAGCTGGCTAAGCAGCAGGAGTCGCAATCATGAACCCAAGACGTAAAAAACGCCTATTAACTATTATCGCTTTGTTATTCGGCCTATCTAGCGCCGTGGGCCTGACTTTGTACGCGCTGCAAGAGAATATTAATTTATTCTATACTCCGAGCGAGCTTATCAACGGCAAGGGCCCAGAGCTTGAAAAACCAAGCGTGGGACAAAAGCTGCGTATCGGCGGCATGGTAGTACCAGGTACGGTTAAACGCGATGATAACTCTTTATTCGTTGAGTTTAAGTTGATCGATTCCGGCCCCATGGTAACCATTCGCTATAAAGGCATTTTGCCGGATCTGTTCCGTGAGGGGCAGGGCATAGTGGCTCAGGGTACCCTGATTGAAAGCGATGTGATCGAGGCATTCGAAGTGCTGGCTAAGCACGATGAAGAATATATGCCTGAGGAAGTCGCCGAAGCGGTGAAGGGCATTAAGCACCACAAACCTACTTATAATAACAACGGCAACTAAGTTATGATCCCAGAGCTCGGTTATTTTTCATTAACCTTGGCAATGGTGCTTTGTGTGCTGTTGTTTATTTTTCCCATGTGGGGCGCGCACACAGGCAATTTACGCCTGATGCGTGCGGCACCGTCCTTGGCGGTGGGTCAGTTTATCTTTGTGCTGCTTTCTTTTGCTGCACTGATTTACGCCAGTCTTACCGATGACTTCACAGTGGCCTATGTGGCCCATCACTCAAGTAGTACCTTGCCTTGGTATTACAAGATCACCTCGACCTGGGGCGGTCATGAAGGGGCCATTCTGCTGTGGTTGGTAATGCAGGCAGGTTGGACGGCGGCGGTGGCGCTGATGTCCAAGTCCCTGCCTTGGCCATTGCGTGCCCGCGTGCTTGGCGTGCTGGGCTTTTTGGCCGTGGGTTTTATGCTTTACACCCTCTTGATGTCGAGTCCATTTGACCGCCTGTTGCCTTATTATCCGGTGGAAGGACGAGACCTTAACCCGCTGTTGCAAGACCCGGGCATGATCATTCACCCGCCACTTTTGTATATGGGCTATGTGGGGCTGTCAGTTTCCTTTGCCTTTGCTATTGCGGCACTGCTTACCGGCCAGTTGGATAACCTTTGGGCCAAGTGGTCGCGCCCCTGGACCATGGCGGCGTGGGGCTTTTTAACCCTGGGTATCACCATCGGCAGTTGGTGGGCCTATGCGGAGCTTGGCTGGGGTGGCTGGTGGTTCTGGGATCCGGTAGAAAATGCCTCCCTGATGCCTTGGCTGGTAGCCACGGCGTTACTGCATTCATTAGCGGTGACGGAAAAGCGCGGTATCTTTAAATCATGGACAGTGCTTTTGGCCATTGCCGCCTTCTCACTGAGTCTATTGGGCACCTTTATCGTGCGTTCGGGCATTATTGTCTCGGTTCACGCCTTTGCCTCGGATCCGGATCGCGGCATGTTTATCCTTGCCTTTTTGGCCATAGTCGTGGGTGGCGGGTTAACGCTTTATGCCCTGCGCGCCGGTCATGTATCGAGTGAGGGGCGCTATAGCCTGTTCTCTCGCGAGGTAGCGCTGTGGCTGAATAATATTCTTCTGGTGGTGGCGACGCTTATCGTTCTACTGGGTACGCTCTTGCCGATGATCCACAAGGAGCTGGGTCTGGGCTCGATTTCTATCGGTGAACCCTTCTTCAATCAGATGTTTACCTATTTAATTGTGCCTTTTGCCTTATTGCTGGGTGCAGCGCCGCTGCTGCGTTGGAAGCAAAATAAGCTGAAGCAAGTGGCGGGTAAATATGGGTTAGGCGTAGTGATTGCCCTGGTGCTTACCGCGGCCTGGTTGTTTAGCAGCTTTGCCAAGGTTAGTGCTTTAACCTTTATGGCAACCGCATTGGCGCTGTGGATCATGGTGATGAGCGCTCAGGATCTGCTACAGAAAACCGCGCAGGCGCAATCAATCAAGCGCTTAGGTTTAAGCTATTGGGCCATGCAATTGGGTCACATCGGCCTAGCGCTGGTGATTATGTCTGTGGCTCTGACCTCGGCTTATTCAACCGAGCGTGATGTACGTGTTGTGCCCGGCGAGCAGGTGGCCTTAGGTGGTTATGATTTCCGTTTCGATGGCGTTAAAGCCATTCGCGGACCAAACTACACCGGCCATGCCGGAGTGGTGACCGTATTTAAAGAAGGTGAGCTGGAAACCGTATTGCACGCGGAAAAGCGTCGCTACGATATCGGCATGCAGTTTATGACCGAAGCCGCAGTAGATGCTGGCCTGAGCCGAGATCTTTATCTGGCACTGGGCGAGCAGCTCACCGGTGGCGCCTGGTCATTGCGCATTTACCATAAACCCTTTGTACGGGTGATGTGGTTGGGCGGTATCTTGATTGCTTTGGCAGGCTTTATCGTCCTCTTTGATCGCCGTTATCGTCGTCGTAATCCCAAGGAGGCACAGGCATGAATAAAAAGTGGTTCGTATTAACGCCACTGGCGGTATTTATACTGCTGTGCGCGTTCCTGTTAAAGGGTTTGTTTTCCGACCCACGTGAGCTGCAAAGTGGCCGGGTAAATCAGGCACTGCCAGCCTTTGATTTGCCGGATCTGATGGAGCCGCAAAAGCGTTGGACCAATGCCGATATGGCCGGTCAAACCTATTTGATCAACGTCTGGGGCACCTGGTGTCCAACCTGCTTGGCGGAGCTGGGTTACTTAACCGAGTTGCGTGAGCGCGGCGTGACCATAGTGGGTTTGTACTACGAGCAGGGTTACGACCCGGATTTTGGCGACCGTTTTGACTTAGCGGCTTTGCAACAGGAAGTGCGGGATATGCTGGCCCGTGCCGGCGATCCTTATCAATTCAATATGCTTGATTTAGACCGCCAGTTTATTTTGGACTTAGGGGTCTCAGGTGCGCCGGAGACCTTCCTGGTCAATGGTGAAGGCAAGGTTCTGGTGCATCACACAGGTGATGTTAACGAGCGAGTGTGGCGTGCCAAGTTTGCGCCGCTACTGGGAGAATAACATGCGTTTTGTGTTTGTATTATTGGCCTTGGTATTTGCCGTTTCCGCTGCCGCGGTGGAAGAAAAGTACGACTTTGCCAACGACGAGCAGGCGGCCTTGTTTGCCGAGCTGACCAAGGAGCTGCGTTGCCCCAAGTGTCAAAACCAGAATATTGCCGACTCAGATGCCGTGGTGGCCAAGGATCTTCGCGATAAGGTGGAGCAACTGGTTAAAGAAGGGCAGAGCAAGGATCAGGTTATTGATTACATGATCGATCGTTACGGTTACTTTGTGCATTATCAGCCGCCTGTTACCCCTGCTACTATTTTGCTGTGGATTCTGCCCGGTCTGATCGTGGTGGGTGGTTTTGCCTTTATTATTCTGCGCCAGAAAAAGGCGGCGCAAAAAGCAAGTTGGTCTGAGACCGATGAGCAACAACTGCAAAAGTTGATCACGCGCTATAAGCGCAAGGAGTCTGCGTAATGTTGTCATTATGGGGGGCCTTTGCGGCCTTAGCCTTCGCTGCCTTGATATTTGTGTGCTGGCCTTTTTTCCGTCGCTTTGAAAGCGATGCAAACCCAAGCGTTAATGCCGAGCGCATCGATATCTTTGAGCAGCGCCAGCAGGAGTTGGCGGATGATTTAGCGCTTGGGCGTATTTCGCAAACAAGTTTTAATGAGTCGCTACTGGAACTTAAAAGACGCCTGTTGAATGATCTGGCGCCGGAGCAACAGCTGCAAAGCCGTGGTAATAACCGAATTTTGGCATTGACCGGTGCTTCATTTTTGGTGCTGCTTAGCGCTGTGTTCTATTATTTCACCGGTAGTCAGGCGCAGCTACAGGCGTGGGAAAAGGCCATGGTGGAGCTGCCAGAACTGGGTGAGCGCGCGGTGATGGGCAAGGGCGAGCCTCTTGATGCCAATGAGCGTCAGGCCTTGTTGCTTGGTTTGCGTACCCGCCTGGCTAAGGACGGTGATGATGCAGTGGCCTGGCTGATGCTGGGTCGTGTGGCCATGACCTTAAACGATTATGAAATGGCGATGCAGGCGTTCGACAAGGTTTTGGCCATGGACCCTGAAAATATCAGTGCCAAGGTCAGCTATGCTCAGTCGCTGCTGATCAAAGGTGATGATATGGCGATGAATCAGGCGGCCAAGCTGTTGTCGCAGGTGCTGCAGGTGCAGCCACAGAATATCGATGCCATTTCCATGCTGGCCTTGATAGCCTACGAGCGTAAGGATTGGGCCGAAGCCAAAAGCGCCTTTGAGTTGATCTTGTTGACCATGAATGAGCAAGACTCCCGTTATGCCATGGTCAGTGAACGCATTAAAGAAATTGATGCGCGTCTGGCGCAAGCGCAAAACAGCGAACCGACGCATAAGGTGCAGGTACAGGTGACTCTGGCCGATGACATAGCCGATCGTATTCCTCTTAATGCGGTGCTATTTGTGTTTGCCAAGGCCGCAGAAGGGCCTGCTATGCCATTGGCGGTTAAGCGCTTTGAGCAATTCTCTTTGCCCATGACAGTCACTCTGAGTGAGGCAGATGCCATGATGGCGCAATTGAGTTTGCAACAATTTGAGCAAATTCAAGTGATTGCCCGTATCTCAAAGGATGGTGACGTGGCCGTTGAACTGGGTGAGTTGGAAGGTAAATCTCAGCCCTTTAACCGCCATCAGCAACCCAGTGTCGATGTGACCATAGATACCTTGATTCAGTAGGATAGACGATGCTTAAAAAGACTCTAATAACCTTATCGGCACTGCTGCTAAGCGCCTGTGCTCAGGTGCCGGCGGAGAAGGAAGACCCGCGCGACCCGCTGCAAAGTGTTAACCGCCCTATTTATGACTTTAATATGGATGTCCTCGACGCCTATATTTTACGTCCTGTGGCGGTCGGTTATGTGGAAGTGACACCGGCGCCAGTGCGTCGCTCGATCGCCAATTTTACCGACAATATAGGTGCGCCCACGGATGCCATTAACGCTGCGTTGCAAGGCAAGGCGGATCGCACCGGTATCGCCATGGCGCGTTTTTTGGTTAATACCACGGTCGGCATTGGTGGTTTGTTCGATATTGCCAGCAGTCTTGGCCTAGAGCATGTGGATGAAGACTTCGGTCAGACCCTGGGTGTTTGGGGCATAGGTGATGGTGCCTATTTGATGTTGCCGGGTATGGGCCCGAGCACGGCCCGCAACCTCACAGGCGATGTGGTGGATAACTTTGTGTTGCCGGAAATCGCCCTGAGTACGCCGGAAACCATCCTGGTATTTGTGTTGAAAGTGGTAGAAACCCGTGCCTCCCTGATCCCTCAAGAGAGTCTGTTGAATGAGTCACTGGACCCTTATACTTTTGTGAAAGACGTTTATTATCAGCGTCAGCTGTATGAGCTGCACGATGGTAATCCGCCGCTGGTCGAAGAGCCGGAAGCGGAAGAATACGACGATGACTTCCTAGAGAATCTCTAAAAATCAGCAATAAAAAAGCCTGCATTTAGCAGGCTTTTTTATTGCTTCATAGTGGCTTACATAATTGCCTTCATTTGCTCCTGAGCCCATAGAATGGCCTCATGGTAAGCATCGGGCACGCGTTTAGCATCAAGCTTCATCTTATCTATGGTGGCATTGGCTTCTTGCCACTGGGCATGCTCGTATTGTTCAACCAGGGCCAGGTAATCGCCCAATTCCCCCTTGCCGTCGAGCAGCGCCTCCTTGATATCGTCAGCCAGAGGTAAGCGCTCTACTACTTCATTCATGCTTAGATCTAAGATGGCATCAAGCAGCGACATTATGGCCGTTAAAAAGGCGCGCTCCGAGTCGATTTGCTCCGCATGCTGCTTTGCCAATATCTCGGCAAAACGAGCGCGTGTTAAAGACAGGCGTATAAGCTCGGCGGGTTTATCCGATGAGAGTTGGGCGGTATACAAGAGGGAGAGAAACTTTTTGATTTCCTTGTCACCCAGTACCACTAAGGCTTGATTAATACTGGTGATTTCCGTACGACGTTTAAACATGGCCGAGTTGGAATAGCGCAGCAATTTGTAGCTAAGGTTGACGTCGCGCTCGAACACCGCAGTGATCTTGGCCAAATCCAACTCTGTGTTCAAGGTTTGATAAAGCAGCTCAGCCAAAGTTAATTCAGAAGGCGGCAGCGCCTTGCTTTGCACTATTTCCGGTTTAGAGAAGAAAAAGCCTTGGAATAAGCTAAAACCAAGGTCCATGGCATGTTGATATTGCTCATGGGTTTCAACCTTCTCCGCCAGCAGTTTAATATGAGGGAAGGGCTTAAGTGTTTCAATCACTTCCTCAATTTGCTCCACAGGGGTTTGCAAATAGTCGATTTTTATAATGTCGATATAGGGGTAAAAGTGACGCCATTCATTTTGATGCTTGTAGTCATCCAGTGCCAGGGTATAACCGCGCTCTTTCAAATCCTTGATCAGAGCCAGCAGGCGCAGGCTCGGTTGCACCGTTTCGAGGATTTCCACGACGATTTCGTCGCTGCCCATGGTGGTGGCATAGCCCTTGGCCAAGGTTTCCAGGGAGAAATTAATATAGGCGGGCTTGTTGCCGGTTAACTCTTCAAGACCAAAAGTAAACTGACTGCCTTCGATAAGCCGTGAGGTGGCTTGGTCGTCATTGATCTGGGGGAAAACGTTATCAAGACCATCGCGAAACAGGAGCTCATAGCCTACCAGGGATTTGTCTCTATCTAGAATAGGTTGTCGCGCAGCGTAGAAATTCATTTATTACATCCATACCGGTTGCTGATCAGTTAGGGCCCAGTCCATTACAGAGCTATTGTATTTCTAACAATATATGAGAAATTGAAATGGCTTTCACCCAGTACTATATACTTTTGTTACCCCAGAAAAGTACTTTTTACGTTTAAACAACATACTTACTTTTGTTATCGCAATTATGGCGACAAACGCACTAATTGGAGTTGCCCCCGCTCGCCATGCTATAGTATGCGACTCGGTCTTGGTTTATGGCCGAATAAGACAATAACAAATAGCTTTGAGCCAGTGGCCAAGGCACGCACTATTTAGCGCTAAAGTTGGAGGCTAGTTTGGAATTAGGTACGATAATATCACTCGCCCTTTATTTTATTGCCATGCTTGGCATAGGCTTGTACGCCTATAAACAATCGACGGATGATGTGTCGGGCTATATGCTCGGTGGTCGAAATCTGTCGCCAAGTGTTGCCGCCCTGTCCGCCGGGGCTTCAGATATGAGTGGTTGGTTACTTATGGGCTTGCCTGGAGCCATGTATTTATTTGGCTTGAGCAAGGTATGGATAGCCATAGGCCTGGTACTGGGTGCCTGGGCTAACTACTTCCTGGTTGCACCGCGTTTGCGTGTGTACACAGAAAGAGCAAATGACGCCATTACCATCCCGGATTACTTTGCCAATCGCTTCGCCGATAACAAAAATATTCTTCGCGTTATTTCCGCCATCGTCATCATAGTTTTCTTTACCCTTTATACCTCATCCGGCGTGGTTGCCGGTGGTAAGCTGTTTGAGAACTCCTTTGGTATGAGTTATGAAACCGGCTTGTATGTGACTACCGGTGTGGTGGTGCTGTACACCTTGTTCGGTGGTTTCCTGGCAGTGAGCCTGACGGACTTCGTGCAAGGCTGTATCATGTTTGTGTCCTTACTGGCGGTACCGCTAGTCACTTATACCATGCTGGATCAGCCGGTGTTCGAAACGCTAGGCAACGCCAGTTATGACTTGCTGTTGTCCTCGCCCAAAGACAGCGAAGTGCATGCACTGAATATGATGGACTGGTTTGCCGGTGGTTCAACCATTGCCATTATTTCAGCCATGGCCTGGGGCCTAGGTTATTTTGGTCAGCCGCATATTATTGTGCGTTTTATGTCGGTACGCTCGGTGAAGGTAATGCCTACCATGCGTCGTATCGGTATGTCCTGGATGACGCTCTCGGCCATAGGTGCGGTGTTAACCGGTTTATTCGGTGCCGCCTATATGCTGGAAAACCAAATGCCTATCGATGATAAGGAAACCATATTCCTGGTGCTTGCCGAGCTGCTGTTCCATCCCTTGATTGCTGGCTTCTTACTGGCGGCGATTTTGGCGGCCATTATGAGTACCATTTCATCTCAGTTGTTGGTGTGCTCAAGCTCGCTGACCGAGGACTTCTACCGCATCTATGTGCGTCGTGAGGCGTCACAGAAAGAGTTGGTGTTGATAGGTCGTATCAGCGTAGTGCTGGTTGCCCTGTGTGCCATTTATCTTGCCTATGACCGCGACAGCTCTATTTTGGATCTGGTTAGTAATGCTTGGGCTGGCTTTGGTGCTGCGTTCGGTCCTTTGGTCTTGTTTAGCCTGTACTGGAAACGCATGAACCTGCAAGGTGCGATTGCCGGTATGGTGGTGGGTGCCGCCACGGTATTGTTCTGGATTTATGCGCCAATTAGCATTAACGGTCAGAGCCTGAGCAGTCTTATTTACGAGATTGTCCCTGGCTTTATCTTCTCTTGTATTGCCATTTTTGTGGTGTCGCTGGCAACCAAAGAGCCAAGCGAAGAGTTGGTGGCTACCTTTGAGGAAGTAGAAGCTTCGCTGAAAGCGGAGCTAAATTAAGCCTGGGCTTATCGCTTGCTTAGAGACACAAAAAAGCCACCCTTAGTTCGCTAAGGGTGGCTTTTTGCTATCTGGGGAAGTGCCGCCTTATAGCCATTGCAGCGATTGGTTTATGCGACTTTGATATTCATCTATAGGCGCCTGTGCGGCGGCTACCAAGATGGCATCCCCCTTGGGAAAGTGGGAAATCCGTCCGGCAAAACGCTGATCGGAAAAATAGTCATCGCCCAGGTATTGGTTATTGGTCGGGACGATAAATACCGTCATGGGGCCAAACTGAGAATTAAATACCAGATGCAGACTTTTTTGCCCCTTAAAGCGGCAAAAACGAGCAAAGGTCACTTCACCGGGCAGGGCGCTTAATTGGCCACCTAGCTCGGCAAGGCGGGCATTGACCGTGGCCATATCCAGGCGGTCTTGGGCCTCCAGCGAGTCGATTTCGTGGTACACATGGGCCAGAGCATGCTCGCCTATGCTCAGGGTCGGGCTATTAAGCTGATACAAGGCAAAGGTAAACACCAGGGCGACACTGGCAACCAGCGCCAGATACCAGGGACGATTAGGGGAGCGTTTTAGGGGGTGGGTATTCGCGCTCGTATCATCGCTCATGCTTTGCCTAAAAATAATCTTATCGACCAGGTTTTCCGGCACCGACACATTCATGGCTTGGTGCAGCTCCTTATCAAAGCTTTTGAGTTCATTGACCAAACTCATGCGCTCAGGGTTTTGCTGTGCGTACTCAAGCAGCTCTTTGTCTTTATTCTGCGGCTGAGCTAAAAGGCGCCGGCGAAATTCGAGTTCATCCATTGGGGGCCTCATTAAATTTGTCAGGGTTACGAGTTAATGCGTCTTTTAGCTGGTTGCGAGCCCGATATAAGCGCGTCATTACCGTGTTCTTGTTGAGATTAAGGATGTCGGCAATTTCCTCGCCACTGCATCCGGCCATCACCTGCAATATCAAGGGCTCCCGGTATTCGTCTGGTAAGGCCATGATATGTCGCTGCAGCACGGTGAGCTCCATATCATCATCGAGGGCGGTATTGCGCTCATCGACTAATGTGTCTTGCTCGACATCGCTGTAATCAAACTGTTTACGTTCAAAGCGGCGGGCGTTTTCACGGCGCAATATGGTTAGCAGCCACGACTTAGCCGCGCCCTGATCCTGCAAGGAATCCAACGATCGCCACGCTCTTAAAAATGTTTCTTGGACCAGGTCTTCCGCCACAGTGGCATCCTTGCTTAACCAAAAGGCAAAACGATAGAGCTCTTTGTGGTAGACCTGCACCAGCGCTTCATAGCGCTTTTGTTTATCTGCCATGCCCATAAAGACCTGTAATGACGAAAAATTATTTCGTAAAAGGGGAAATTTTTGCACCTGGCTTGCGACGCAGCGCAAACCAGGCGAAAAAGGTTTTAATACAAGGAGTCTAGTTCAGCCTGTGGTTTATGGCTTGGGCGCGGGGTATAGGCTGCAGCCTTGGCGATAGCACTGTAGTCAACCTCGGTTGTACTTGGGCTGTACAGGGACTGGCGCAACTTGGCAAATTCCTGCACCGCATCCTGTGGCCACAGAGCAAGCCAAACATCTATGTTGCCATAGTGGGACTTGGCGTAGGTGTCTATGGCCTGATACAGGGCCTTACCATCATTCTTAGCCGCGGCGTTCTGGATAGATTGCACACTTGCCTGTGCAATAGGGGCTGTTTCCTGGCTTGGAGCTATAGTTTGTGCCTTGCTGCGCTTGTGACTAAACCACCAGAGCAGCAGAGTTACCAGCCAAAGAAGATAGCCGGGTAAGGCCAGCCACCAGGGCAGTGAACCGCGTTGCTCTTGAGCTGCACTGGTATTTTCGTCCGCACTCATATCGATATCCGGTGTGGTGGTTTGCTCAGTTTGTGGCGGCTCATTTGCGGCGACTTTAGTGCCATCGGCAGCGACTACGGTAATTTTTTGCTCGGGGACACTGGCCACCTGCTCACGCCCAGTCACGGTATTAAACCAGTTAATTGAAATTGCCGGCAGTGTATAGGTGCCCGGTTTTTGCGGCACATAGGCGATGGAGGTTTTGGTCTGGGCGATAATGCGGCCATTGCGAACCACATGAGTGCGCTCGGATTGATCTGCATAGCTGCGCACCGCCTCTATGTCGGTGCTGGTTAGATCCGGTAATTGCTCCTTGGTAACATTGAGCGCCGTGAGCGTGAGCGTCCGGGTGATCGGCGTGCCAACCTTTACCTCTTGCTCCAGACCTTGCCATTGCTCGCTTAAATCTACCAACTCGCTGGGCAGCCAGGCGCCGCTGTACTGTGCCGGGGTGGGCTTAATATCCACTAACTGATCCGTACCGCGGGCGCTGATGGCCACTGGTCGGTAGTTTACACGGACTTTACCTTCGAATACCGGTGCCTGCAGCTCAAAGGTGCCGCTTTTTTGCGGTTGGATCAGATACTCGCGCTGGATCACCCGATAGCGGCGGCCATCAATCACTTCCTGGCTTTCGCTGTCGCGGCCCAACTGAGCCACATTCGCGTCACCCATTGCTGGGGCTGACATGGCCGCATCAATAAGGTCGACGCCAACATAAAGTTTGACGGTATAAATAGCCGCCTGTTGCACATATAAGCTTGCCGGAGTGAGCTCGGTTTTAATAAAGGCGTTATTGCTATCACCTTGCGCCTCATTACCTTCGACCACATTGAGCGTAAAGGGCGTGGAGCTAATGCCTTTAATCTCGAAAGCCGGGATCTTATATTGGCCCGGGTTACGGGCCATCAATTCCACCCGCCAGCTGGTTTTACGGCTGATCACACCATTGATGATCTGGGTGTTGGTACTGCGATAGGTAGGGCCGACCACAAAGTCTTGCAACAGGACCTGGGTGTCTGGTTGGCTGTCTGTTATGGTGTCATCGGCGCTCAGGGTCAGCATAAAGTATTCACCGGCGGACACAGGGTTTTTATCGACGCTGGCTTCAAGCTGCGACAAGGCCAAGGTCGGCAGGCTTAAGCAAATAAAGCAAATATATAAAAAACTTCTTACCATGACTTCTCTACTCCTTGTGGTAAGCGGCGGCGATGACTTTGGCGTTGCTGAGCTTCTAATTGCATCTTGTTGCGCAGCAGGATTTCCGGATTGTCGGGGATTTTCCGTAGCAGTTGATTGAGCTGTTGCGCTTTTTCGCGCTCTTCTGGGCTAAGTGCGGCACTGGCCATGGCAGCCTGTTGCTCAGCATCCTGCTCTCCCTTTTCGGCGCCAGGCTCTTGTTCGTTCAACGCTTGCTGCTGTAATTTGCCTTCTTGCTCTTGTGAGCTATCGGCTTCGGGCGATTCCTTAGGCGATGCTGCGGCATTATTTTTTTGCTTGGCATCTTGCTCGTTAGATTGCTCGCTCGAAGATTCATCCGCTTCTTGTTGCTCGTTTTGCTCTGATTGCTCTCCGGCTTGGGCGCTGTTTTGCGGGCGGTTGCGCTCATTGCTGTTACGCTCGTTTTGCGTGCTGCTGCCACCATTTTGTTGCTCGGAGTCGTCTTGTTGTTGCGACTCACCTTGTTGCTCAGTGCCTTGCTGCTGGCCGTCACCTTGTTGTTGGCCATCTTGCTGCTGTTGTTGCGAGTCCTGGTCTTGGGAGCCTTGCTCCTGCCCCGAATCACCTTGTTGATTTTGTTGCTGCTCTTGCTGCTTTTTCAACTGCTCCAGGGTCGCCTTATTGGCCTTGGCGGCCTCCAGGTTTGGGTCTTTCTCCAAAGCCTGCTGATAGCGCTCCAGGGCCGCATCAATATCACCCAGCTGCGCCAGGGCATTACCTTGGTTATACAGGCCGGTGGCCGAGTTATCCTTGTTAAAATCCGCCAAGGCACCTTGGTAATCCTGCTGCTGGTATTTGGCGGCGCCACTGAGCAAAGGATTTTGCGCCTGTGCCGCCTGTTCATAGGCCTTATCATGGTAGGCATTCAGGGCGTTTTGCTCGGCATTATTAAACCAGGACTGGCCGCTGGCGGCATAGGCCGGGCTCCATATTTGCGGTATCAGCACTAAGGCGGCGCATAGCATAATGGCGCGGCGTTGCAGTTGCCATAGCAGCAAGGGCAGAACCAATAACGCCAGATAGATGCCGGCGTCGATTCGCCAAAGGGTTTGCTGGTTTTGTGCCTGTTGCGTCATTTTTTCGCCTTTGGAAACCGCCAATACGCCAAGGTTTTCACTGCTTGGCTGATAACGGATCAGTTTACCGCTTCCCAATCTCGTTAGGCGTTGCAGGCGCTCAAAGTTAGTTTTAGGAATGACGATTTGTCCCTGATTGTCTTTTAAGAAGCCGCCATCAGGCAGGCTGATGGGAGCACCTTGCTCACTGCCGATGGCATAGATATGCAAACGGTAATCATTGTTGCTGAGCCAAGAGCGGATATCGTCTTCTTCTTCTCTATCTATGCCGTCGCTGATAAGAATTATGTCCCCTTGCGGGTAGTCGGCCTGCTCCAGCAGCTCCTGTGCCAGGGTCAAGGCCGCCATCACATTACTGCCTTGCTCCGGCATAATATCCGGGCTTAGGCTGGGGATAAGATTGGTCAGGGTTTGACTGTCCGAGGTCAGCGGCGAAATGGTAAAAGCGTCGCCGGCATAGGCGATAAGCGCCGTTTCACCTTCTTTAAACAGCTCCACCATATCCAGGGCTTTAAAGCGGGCCTGTTGCAGTCGGTTGGGGCTGATATCCGTGCTAAACATGGAGCGGGACATGTCCATCACCATAACCCGTGCCATTTTCGCCTCATACACAGGCAGCTCTTGCTTGCTAAAGCTGGGGCCGGCTATGGCCACCACCATAAGTGCCAGCAGCAGAGCGTTGAGCAGGCCATTGTTTTGTCGTTGCTCAGCGCCTTCTTGCATCACTTGTGCCGCCAAATGGGGGGCGATCAGGGGCTGTTGCTGTTGCTCGCCCTTACCGGCAAGCAGGCGCCAGATCAGATAAAAGCCCGGCAGTAGCAGTAACCATAATAGTTGCGGTCGTAAGAAAATAAATTCGGTCATAATTGCTCTCCTGCAACACGTTGTAGGGCAGATGCAAAGCGGTGCCAAACCGTGGCTAACAAGAGTATTAAGAAACTCAATAATAAGGGAAGGTAGAAGAGTGCTTCTTCCGGGCGCACCGTTTGCTCTTCTTTTGCTAACGGCTCCAGGGCGTCCAGCTCTCGGTAAATATTGGCCAGACTACGGGTGTCGGTGGCACGAAAATAACGGCCGCCGGTTTCCTTGGCCAGATGAGTGAGCAGGCGCTCATCCAAGGACGCACCACCACCCATGGAAAACAAACCACCACCAAAGTTACCGTCGGAGCCGACGCCTATGGTGTACACCTTCACTTGTGCATCCTTCGCCAGTATCAAGGCTTCCTCCGGGGTAAGGTTGCCGGCGGTGTTTTGGCCGTCGGTGAGCAGGATCACCACCTTATTGGATGCGGATTTATCATTAAAGCGTTTACCCGCTAAACCCAGGGCATCGCCGATGGCGGTGGCGCGACCCACCAGGCCTATTTGCGCTTCTTTAAGCATTTGCGCCACTGTATCCAGATCCCGGGTCAGGGGGGTTTGTAAAAAGGCGGTATCGGCAAAAAGAATAAGGCCGAGCTGATCGCCCTGACGCTCACTAATAAAGTCGCTAAGCACGCTTTTAACCACACTTAAGCGGTCTACATAGCGCCCTTGATAGGCCATATCCTGCTCGCGCATGGAGCCGGACAAATCCACCGCCAGCATAATATCTCGCCCTTCATTGGCTAAAGTGATGGGCTCGCCACGATACACGGGGTTAGCTAAGGCGCTTACCAGGGCCAACCAGGCCAGAGCCAGCAGCCAATGCGGCCAGCTTTTGTTGGCGGTGGTCTGGGTTTTTGCCTTAGCCTGATAAGCCAGGGAGTCGATACGCAGCAACAGGCTGCTGTGCGTTTTTTTGCTATTTTGCACCCAGGCCAGTAACCAGGGCAGGGGTACAAGGATAAACAGCCAGGGCCAGGAAAACTCAAACATCCAAAGTCTCCTTGGTTTTAAACTGCACCAGGGCCTGCTTTAGTTTCTGCGCCAGCTCATGTTGCGCGCTTCTCCCTTGATATAGGGCATTAAGTTCATCGGCGTTAAAGCTCAGGCCGCTCAACTGAGACAGGGTTAAGGCCCATTGCTGGCCACTCAGGGCACTGACCTTGGCGCCGTAATAATGCTTGCACAGGCGCTTTAGCAGTTGATGTAAGCCCAGTGCCGTTTCCTGCTCTGCCAATTGCAGGGCGTGGCGTTTGGCGCGCAAGTGTTGCTGTTGGCGACGATAAACCAGTACGGCGGCTATAACCAAGAGTATCAGCAGGGCGCCTAAGAGCCACCAGGCCGGACCCGGTGGCCAACTGGAAACCTCAGTGGGAACTATGACATCGGCCAATGGTAATGTGGGGGCTGACTGCATTTACAAACTCCCTTCATAAAACTGTTGTTCCAGCGCCTTGGCGGCAGTGATTTCTACCAAGGAATGGCAATATCGGGCCAACTTCTGCTGGCGCAAAGCGCCGAGTTGCTGTGCCTGCTGGTTAAAGCGGCGGCGAAAGCCGGCGTCGTGCAGGGGCAGGCTAAATTGCCCCTGATGACTGCGCACATTCACCGCTTCTGGATAGTGTGGCAGGTGCTGCTCAAAGGGATCGCTGATCACACAGGCGACCACTTCACAATGGCGAGCCAGGCGCTGCAGTTCGCGCTCAATGGCCGGGCTGTCACCCTGTTGTAATACCGCAAAGTCACTGAGCAGATAAACGGTGCAGCCGGGCTTGGCAAGCTGGTTTAAGCGCTGTAACTGGGCCAGTAAACCTGTGTTGGCGGGGCCACCCTTGGCGGGGGCACCATTGGCGGGGGCATTGGCAGAGCCATTACTACCGGCGCTATCAATAAGGTTCTGTTGTTGTTTATGGCTGTCGAGCAGGCCGTGAAACACCCTTAATACCGCTTTATCTCGGCTTTGTGGGCGAAACTCATGATGTTGTTGGTCATTGAAAACCAGGGCGCCGAGTTTGTCGCCCCGGGCACAGGCAGACCAGGCGATAAGGGCTGCAAGGTGCGCCGCCTGTACAGATTTAAATAACAACTGAGAGCCAAACTGCATGCTGGCACTAAAGTCCACCAACATTAGCACCGGGCGTTCCTTTTCTTCCTGAAACAGCTTGGTATGAGCCTCGCCGGTACGGGCGGTGACACGCCAGTCGATGCTGCGCACATCATCGCCGCTTTGATAATGGCGTACTTCGGCAAATTCCATGCCTCGGCCCTTATGCGGCGCCAAATACTGGCCACTATGGGGGCTGCGAATGCGTTTACGCACCGCTAAGTCCAGCAATTGGGTTTTACTCTTGTAATAAGTGAGCTCTTTTAAAGCCAGGCTATGGCCGTTGCTATGTAACTGCTGTAGCCATTGCTGCACACTCAGTGCTGACTTCCACTTAGCCATTAAGGCACTGCCACGCGCTCTAAGATGCGCGTTAACACCTGATCTTTACTGATCCCCTCGGCCTGGGCTTCGTAGCTGAGGATGATGCGGTGGCGCAGCACATTATGAAAGACCGCCTGAATATCTTCCGGGCTAACAAAGTCGCGGCCATTCAACCAGGCATGGGCACGCGCCGTCCGGTCCAGCGCTATGGTGGCCCTTGGGCTGGCGCCGTATTCAATCCAGTTGGCCAGCTCATCATCAAAGCGCAAACCATCGCGGGTAGCTATGACCAGCTGCACCAGATATTGTTCTAGCGGCTCGGCCAAATGCAGTGCCAATACCTGTTGGCGGGCATCAAACAAATCGGCCTGAGATATAGGCTCGATAGTAAGCTGCTCACCGGCCAGGGCTTCACCACGAGTCAGACGTAAAATCGCCAGCTCAGCTTCGGCATCCGGGTAATCGATATTGAGGTGCAGTAAAAAGCGGTCAAGTTGGGCTTCTGGCAGCGGGTAGGTGCCTTCTTGCTCCAGCGGGTTCTGTGTCGCCATCACCATAAACAGCTGCTCCAGTGGGTAGGTGTTCTTGCCTACTGTGATTTGGCGCTCGGCCATGGCCTCCAGCAGTGCCGACTGCACCTTGGCCGGGGCGCGGTTTATTTCGTCCGCCAGCACCAGGTTGTGGAACAGCGGGCCCGGCTCAAATACAAACTCGCTGGTTTGTTGGCGATAAATATCCGTGCCGGTGACATCCGACGGCAATAAATCCGGAGTAAACTGAATGCGTTGAAAACTGCCCTCAAGGCCTTTGGCCAGGGCGTTTACCGCGCGGGTTTTGGCCAGTCCGGGAGGGCCCTCAACGAGCAGGTGACCGTCCGCCAATACGGCAATAAGTAGGGACTGAGTGAGCTGGTGTTGACCGATGATTTGGGTATCTAAATAGGTTTTTAATTGTGCAAACTTAGAAACTGCCATAAGTGTACTTGTCCTTGCCGGCATATTTAAATGCAGTGAAAAATAGGGCGCGTGTCATAATTTGGTTACGCCTAACAACGCCTGTTAGGCATTGCTACAGCCAAATAGTTCGATCGATTTTACTTACAATTGTTCAGTTTTAAAGTCTTGTTTTTTATTTTAATTGCTTCAAGTTGTTAACTATTGTTGTAGCTGGGTGGTAAATTTTGACAAGCCTATTGGCAATGCGCCCAGGGTTGTTTTAGAATCGAGGAAATATAACAGGTCAGACCTGTCAACAGGAGAAGCATTTATATGTCTGGGCAAACAAAACTAACAACACGAAACGGGGAGCGCATCGCCATTGTCAGCGGCCTGCGTACACCTTTTGCAAAGCAAGCGACCGCTTTTCATCATGTACCCGCATTGGATTTAGGCAAGCTGGTGGTTAACGAAATGCTTGAGCGTCTTGATTTCGACCGCAAGGAAATCGACCAGCTGGTGTTTGGTCAGGTGGTACAAATGCCCGAAGCGCCGAATATTGCTCGTGAAATTGTGCTCGGAACCGGCATGCCGGTGAATATCGATGCCTATTCGGTCTCCCGTGCCTGTGCAACCAGCTTCCAGGCCATCGCCAATGTTGCCGAGTCGATTATGGCCGGCCACACACAAGTAGGTATTGCCGGTGGTGCCGACTCATCCTCTGTTTTGCCCATTGGTGTAAGCAAAAAACTGGCGGGCAGTCTGGTCGATTTAAATAAAGCGCGCACCTTCTCGCAGCGCCTAAAGATTTTCTCAAAGCTGGGTCTAAAAGATTTACTGCCGGTGCCGCCAGCTGTGGCCGAATACTCCACCGGCTTGTCCATGGGGCAAACCGCCGAGCAGATGGCTAAAACCCATAATATCAGCCGCGCCGATCAGGATGCCTTGGCGCATCGCTCACACACCTTGGCAGGTCAGGCCTGGGCCGAGGGTAAGCTGGCGCAGGAGGTAATGACCGCTCATGTGCCGCCTTATAAGTCCTTTATTGAGCAGGATAACAATATCCGCGCTAACTCAGAGCTGGCCAGTTACGCCAAGTTAAAGCCGGTGTTCGATCGCAAATACGGCAGCGTTACCGCCGCCAATGCGACGCCTTTAACCGATGGTGCCGCGGCGGTACTGTTGATGAATGAAAGCAAAGCCAAGGCCATGGGTTATGAAATCCTGGGCTATATTCGTAGCTATGCCTTTACCGCCATCGGCGTGCATGAGGACATGCTAATGGGCCCGGCGCATTCAACGCCTGTGGCCCTTGATCGTGCCGGTATTACCCTGGGCGACCTTGACCTGATTGAAATGCATGAGGCCTTTGCGGCGCAAACCCTGGCCAATATGAAGATGTTTGCCTCGGATAAGTTTGCCAAGGAGCAGCTTGGCCGCGACAAGGCCATTGGTGAAATTAATATGGATAAATTCAATGTTAACGGTGGCTCACTGGCTTATGGTCACCCCTTCGCCGCCACAGGTGCGCGTTTGATCACTCAAAGTATTCATGAACTTAATCGTCGCGGTGGTGGTTTAGCATTAACCACGGCCTGTGCCGCCGGTGGCCTGGGTGCTGCCTTTGTATTGGAGAGCGCATAATGACTGAATCAGTATTTACATTCGAGCTCAATGATGAGCGCGTGGGTATCGTCACCATAGATGTGCCCGGCGAGAAGATGAACACATTACGCGCCAGTTTTGCCGAGCAGTTGCAGGATGTGATCACCACAGCCAACGAAAATAACGTCAAAGGCCTGGTATTTATCAGCGCCAAGCCGGATAACTTTATTGCCGGTGCCGACATCAACATGTTGGATGAGGCCAATACCCGCGAAGAAGCGCTGGCTCTGTCGACTACCTGTCACGATGCCTTTTTTGATTTAGCTAAATTGCCTTATCCCACGGTGGCCGCCATTCACGGCGCTGCTTTAGGTGGCGGTTTAGAGTTTGCTTTGGCCTGTGATTACCGTGTATGTGGCGACAGCGACATCACCAAAATGGGTCTGCCAGAAGTTCAGCTAGGTCTTTTACCAGGCGGCGGCGGTACTCAGCGCCTGCCTAAGCTGGTGGGTATTCAGAAGGCTCTGGAATGGATGCTAACCGGCAAGCAGGTACGTGCCAAGCAGGCGAAAAAAGCCGGTCTGGTAAATGATTGCGTGCCGCACTCGATTTTGTTGGATGTGGCGGTGCAGTTTGCCCAACAAGGCAAAGCGAAAGCGGCGAAACCTCAGCTCGATAAAATGTCGGCGCTGCTGGAGTCTAACCCCTTTGGCCGCAACCTGATCTTCAAAAAAGCCGCCGAAAATGTGGCCAAGAAAACCGGCGGCCATTACCCGGCGCCCGAGCTTATTATCAAGGCGGTGCGTGCCAGTGTTGAGCTGGACCAACTCAAGGCTTATAAGACCGAGGCCGAAGGCTTTGCCGACTTGGTTATGAGCGATGTCTCTAAAAAGCTGCGCGGTATCTTCTTTGCCACCACGGAAATGAAAAAAGAGTGGCGCGCCGATAATGCCCCAAGCACCGACAAGGTTGCGGTGTTGGGTGGTGGCCTGATGGGCGCGGGTATTACCCATGTCAGCGCCATTAAGGCGGGTGTGCGCACCCGAGTAAAAGACGTGGCGCAGCAAGGCATCGCCGGTGCCATGAACTACAGCTACAAAATTCTTGAGAAGAAGCGTAAGCGTCGTATCTTGTCTCTGGCCGAGTTGCAAGAGCAGATGAACCGCATTACCGGCACCACGGAATACAGCGGTTTTAAGCATGTGGACATGGTGATCGAAGCGGTATTTGAAGACCTTTCTTTGAAGCAGGCCATGGTCGCCGATGTTGAGCAATACGCCCAAGAGCACACCATTTTTGCCAGCAACACTAGCTCGTTGCCGATAGCGCAAATTGCCGCACAGGCGCAGCGTCCAGAAAATGTCATTGGTTTACACTACTTCTCGCCGGTAGAAAAAATGCCGCTGGTGGAAATTATTCCCCACGAGAAAACCAGTGAGCAAACCATAGCCCGCACCGTGAGCTTTGCCCGCAAGCAAGGTAAAACGCCAATTGTGGTTAAAGACAAGGCTGGTTTCTTTGTAAACCGTATTCTTGCTCCTTATGTGAACGAGGCGGCAAATCTGTTACTCGCCGGTGAGCCTGTGGAGAAAATAGACCAGGCCCTGGTGGAGTTTGGTTTCCCGGTTGGTCCCTTGGCGCTGCTCGATGAAGTAGGAATTGATATCGGCTCTAAGATTGCCCCTATCCTTGAGGCCGAGCTGGGCGAGCGCTTTAAGGCGCCCGAGGTGTTTAATCGCCTAATCGACGACAAGCGTCTAGGTCGCAAGTCGGGCCGAGGCTTCTACGATTACAGCAAGAAACAGAAGAAGGTAGACGAGTCGGTTTACGAATTCCTGGGTGTAACCCTAAGCCCGAAACTAAACAAGGAAGAGATTGCCCAGCGCTGTGTTATGCAGATGCTCAACGAAGCGGCTCGTTGTTTGGAAGAAGGCATCGTCAGCAATGCCCGCGATGGCGACATAGGTGCCATCTTTGGCATTGGCTTCCCGCCGTTCCTGGGTGGTCCATTTAGCTATATGGATAAACTGGGCGCCGGTGCAGTGTGCTCGACCTTGGCAACCTATGCGCAGTTTAATGACGGTTTTGCCCCAGCGGCGGCCCTACTGGCCATGGCCGAGCAGGGCGAAAGTTATTACCCGCAGGAGCAGGCGGCCGCCGAGGCTACAAGCAAGGTTGAAGCTGAGGAAGAGGTTGAGACAAAGGAGCAGGTTGAAGCTGAGAACAAGGCTGAGGCTAGTGACAAAGCCGACGCTGGAAGCGCCGATGAGTCCGAAGCTGTTGATTCTGAAGAGCCAGCCGAGGACGTTGCCAAGGACGTTGTCGAGGACGTTGCCGAGGACGCTACCGATGACGTTGCCGATGACGTTGCCGATGACGTTGCCGATGACGCTGCGGAGCAAGACAAGGAACAGGCTCGCAGCTAATCTCCTCCTAAGTACATGATTGAAAAGCGCAGCAATATGCTGCGCTTTTTTGTACTCAGGCTTTTGGGCGCGTATCGGCTTCTAGATGAAATAAAATCAACTGAAAAAGTTTACTTACTAACCAATGACCTAGCTAGGAATTCTAGAAACAGGGTGGGGTGTATGGTTAATTAAGCAGCAGCTTTGTGTTAAAGTCGCCGCCCGAGAATGAGGGGGGATTATGATTTTATTGTTAAGCGTCGTGTTTGCCAGTTTATTATTTGTTGTTGCTACCGCCAAAGGCATGCCAGCCAAGCGCTGGGCTCTACTCGGCGGATTATGTGGCCCCTTCGCCCTGGCGCTGTTTAATGTGCATTACCGCCGCGCCTTGATGCGCACCATAGCCCATTGTGGGATTATTTGGCGACCCTGATATTTCTTTGTGCTGGAAAGGATGCCGCCGAGCATCCTTTTTTGTGTAAGTGAGTTGCAACTCATCGGCAACGGTTTTCTTAGTTGGGTGTCGTCGTCACCGCGACAAGATCCAGCAGTTTGGACAAACTACCTAGTTTTAGCAATTCACCCAAAAGCAGATTAGTTTCCTGCTTTACCCGCTTCGAGTATTGGCAGACCTGCCTCGGTGGGGATGTATATGCGCTCGCCATTGCCTTCTTGCAGGCCTTTAATCCAGACATAACGCAGGTAAGCTTCATTCCCTTTTAGAGACTCGCCTATGATTCTGTTTGCCTCTGCGGCTGCCTTTGCTCTTTCGATGTCTGCTTGACCCTCGGCTTTTGCTTGAACAATTTTGGCTTCACCTTCGGCTTGGGCTAACGTGACCCGCGCCTTTGCTTGCATGAGCGCTGCTTGCTCCCTGGCCTTGGCCTCTTCAATGAGGATTTGTTTGCTCCATTCCGCCTCTTTTAATGCGGCAATACCATTCATTTCTAATTTATATACTTTGTATTTAGGCCAAGCCCATAAGGCCAGTATGATTAATATCACAAAGAATAAAACTGTGGCCACCAGACCACCAAAAGCGATTGCATTTCTATTTGGGTGCACAATTTTTCCTTTCTTTATAATAGGTTATTATTCAGTCCTTGAAGTTAGCTTACCTTGTTGGCTGTGCTAAAACCAGCATGGGTAGCGAGGTGGCACAATCTAAGGGCTGAAGAGAGTGAATACTTTCCCAAGCGGCATGGTTAGGGCTTTGTTTGATACTGGTGGCACAGCATTAAAATGCCCACTGAGATAGAGACCGAGCCCAGATAAGTCAACGCCATGACAACATAGCTTTTATAGAGCATAGCTTTAGCAAGTAGGTCGGTATCCAACCTTGCGATTGCAACTGTCATGAGCGTATCCAATGGCAGCAAGCCCACCAGGATAATCCCAAGGCTAAGAAAATAAATGGCTCCCTTGCCAAAGGTTCCGTGCAGTTTCACGCTCGCAATAATGGCCAAAATAATGGGACTAATGGCTGCCAAGAGCGTAAACAATGCAAAGGTAATAAACGTCGATTCTTCTTCCATGAGGTAACTCCTTCCTTAGAGATATAACATCCGCATGATGGGCAGGTTCAGCTTGGCTAAAATTAGCGCCAGCCTAGCTTTACTTGTCCTGCTTTAACAACTTGTTAGTTTGAATTTCACTGTAATCAATAGGCTTATTTGCAGCAACAATGACTGCCACAATAAATGCAGGTATAAACTGATAGAACCATTCGGCTATATTTTGAGCAAAAAGAAATGCAATTGATGCACTAGTTAATGCTGTAATAGCAACACAAGTTAAAGCTTGTAATTTATATGCCCAACTAACATGACCAGAAGAGAACTCTTTTCTAGATGCAAACCTAATTGCAAGTGCATAGATAATTAGAAAGAAGTATAAAAATACAAATGCACCCATGATTTCCTTTTCAAACTAAAGTTGATTATCGCGGCCTTGTAAGCCAGTTAACTTTGCGTGCCCTTCACTAACGGAAGCAATCTATCGCGACGTTGGATAAAGAAGTCATAACCAGCATCGTCTTCTTTGGACAGCTCTAAGGCCATATTAACCTGTTGCAGTGAGTCCTTATATTGTCCGTTGCGCTCATAGGCAAAGGCCAGTCCGTTATATGCATCGGCGGACTTAGGGTGCAATTCGATATTAAACTTGAATAGCTTTATTGCCGTTGTAAAGTCATCTTCAAAGACAAAGTGGTAACCCAGTTCTCTTATTACCTGTTCCGGCGGCGCTATCTGTTCGCCGTATTGCTGTGAAAGGCGAGCGTAGTAGTCGGTAATAGAGTCCAGCTCGCCGGTGAATGCTTGTACCGGCATGGCCCTGGGCATAAATAAATGATGGTACGCATTGAATATGCCGGCGCTGGATGTCAGTGCGTGCGCTACATCGTCGAAGGCGTTGGTGACCAGGGTCAGATTCTTGGGTTTATTGGCCATCATAAACTTATGCAAGTCATCATACACAGCGCGCATA
Organism: Pseudoalteromonas sp. T1lg10; assembly: GCF_002964545.1. Classification (NCBI taxonomy): domain Bacteria; kingdom Pseudomonadati; phylum Pseudomonadota; class Gammaproteobacteria; order Alteromonadales; family Pseudoalteromonadaceae; genus Pseudoalteromonas; species Pseudoalteromonas sp. T1lg10. The sequence continues at coordinate 360,870 of NZ_PQBV01000037.1, read as the reverse complement.
TCGCCACCTTCTTCACCTATGTTCATATACACATAGCTATTAAGCGTTTTTGCTTTGGCAATGAACTCCTTGGTACTCTTTGCCGACGCGCCATGGTTCCACCACACCGCAGGGCTATAGGCGATATGGGCCTGAAAAAGCTCGGGCTTGGTTTGTAGCGCATAAAGGGCAAAGACTCCGGCTGCGGAAGCGCCGGCAATGACTCTAAAGTCATGGGTACGGTATTTATTATCGACCAAAGGGATTAATTCACGTTCGAAAAAATCCAAAAACTTGGCGCCACCGCCACCGAGTCCGACCGGCCCCCTTGGGTCTTGGTTTACCGTGGGATAAAGATCTCTCAGGCGGTTGGTATTTTCTATGGCGACAATAATAACCTCGGGAGCTGATTGGGCATTCTGTAAGCGCTCTATAACCGCCGTAAGCAGGGGGAGATTACTGGCACCATCTAGGCGGTAAATTACCGGGTACACCTTGTCAGGGTTGGTGTGGTAGCTTTTAGGTAATTGCACCAGGATGCGCGCTCTTCACCAAGCACTTTTGACTGTATGATTTCGGTGTGTTGACTGTAGATGTTATCTGGCTGTTCTTGAGCCAAAGTCATGGTTGAGGTCAGCGTGGCGACAAAAAAAGTCATCAGCAGAGCGCAGGTCGGCTTTAGAAGACTCACAATAAATCCCTTTATATAAACGCGTTATTTGACTCAAACTAGCATCCTCTACAAAAGAATAAAACAATTATAACCAAAACAAACAAAACACCCACTTTAAGAATTGAGCTTGTGCAACGGAACAAGAAAATACATTTTTAAAGCGAGTTCAATCAGAACAAGCGGTTTTTAGTGGATTTACCCTTCGTTTTTGTCATTGTCGTAAATTCTGGACGTGCGAAATCGACACTTCGGTTAAGGACTCAAACATAGGGAAGGAAAGTAACACTTAAGCGAATAAGCTTTGGCTATTACTTAAATCTACACGTCGCTTTCGGTGTTGATGCTGGCAGTAGGTTGTTAAGGCTTGCTCCTTACCTACCGCACCGTGAAAGACCTTGGTGAATGAAGTCGTAAGCGCTAGCCAGTTTTTCGGGCAAATATCGAGGCGCTGAAGTATGGGGGCTGCATCTGATGAAATATGCCCTGGCTTATCTTCGCGCATACAGCGTCCTGTCCATTCAATCAGCTCTAAGTAACTCTGTAGCTCAAATGGCAACCCCTTAGGCATGTTTTTGCGTGGATTACCAACAAAGGGCATTAAGGTAGTGGGTTGCTGACCCTTCTTTGCTGAAGCGATTCTAGTTTTCACGCTAGTGTAGTCGGATTGTTCGGGTAAATCAGCAGCCTTTGCACGGATCGGGTTTAAGTCCACATAGGCTAAACAGGCAACCAAGGCAGCTTCATCAAGGAGGGCCTGGGACTTAAAACGCCCTTCCCAAAAACGGCCGGTGCAGTCATCTTCGCGATTGGCTTGACGGGCAATCCCTTCATTGAGGACACGCATAAACCAGCTGATATCACTAAGACGCTCCCGATAAATCAAGATACGACTGTGCAGCGCGGCCAGCTCTGCTGTATCAAGCTGCTCTCCTTGCACAAAACGTTGGCAGAGCACGGTGCCTTTAAACAATTTATGCCAACGCAGCACTATGGCTTTATCCGTTAAGTGCTGGGCTTTAGGCTTATCCACATACAACACCACATGGGTGTGGTTACTCATCACTGCATAAGCGCATACATCTATGCAGAAAATTTGCGCTAGCTGCAACAGTTTACTTTCAACCCAATCGCGGCGATGTTCATAAGAGCGGCCGGTCAGTGCGTCTATGCCACATAAAAACGCCCGCCGTACACAACGAGAGATGCAGTGATAATAGGGGGTATCAGCCAGACTAATTTGGTTTTTACGAGGCGTTGCCATCATCCACTCCTCCTTGAGTCGAACATTCAAAGTGTAGTCAATGAGTCTGGAAGTGTGAAATTTTGGAGTGGGTGTCTTAGTTATTTTTTGAAGTGGGTGTCTGAGTTAGTGCACTTCAGCTGCGTTTCACCCTCACCAGCTAAAAGGCGTAACAGCTCGCCTCAGCTATTTATAAACTCAAGCTCATCGCAAATGATCGGGCTAACAATAGTGATATTGGCTGCGAGTTGTTAATTAACGCCTCTGCTAGCCTTGGACAGGCGGAAACCTTCCTCTTTTTCTACTATTGATTAAATACGCTTGCGAAAAAGTCGTTACTGGTAAAGCTCGCTCGATGTAACGAGAAACGGGCTTAAGAAGTTGATGCTTTTGGTCGGATTCTAAAGGCGTATTTCTTCTGGCATTCAAATAGTTAAGTAGGAGCGGTTAATGAAGCATCCTAGGCATCAGGTATGGGTAAAGTTCATACTACTGTTGTTAATTTTATTATCCTACTTTGGTTATTTAACTTACCAGTATGACTTTGTGACAGGCGGGGTCGCATCCCTGATTACCTGGAGCTTCTTTGTGCTTTGCACTCCGGTTGCCGATGCTGGCTTTTTACTGGACTTTCCCATTCGATTATTACTGGGTATTCGTATGGTGTTCTCAGAAATAGCAGTCTGGTTGATTGCTATTATGATTAATGCGCTCTTGCTGTCTTACCTTCCTGAGTTTTATGAAACAACATTTGTTACACAGACTATGAAAATGATATTAACCACACCTTTTCCATATTGGCTGGTTATTTTGCTGTCTGGGGTGGGGACGTTTCTGTCTATCCGATTTGGTGATGAACTGATGGACGTTTTTCACCATAAAGAGCGCTTGTTCTATCTACGCCATCACTTCAAACAAGAGCTAATTTTAATTGTTTTTTTTATTCTTGTGCTTTTCGGTTATTACGAAATAATCTCAACATTGGGTGTAAATACCAATTTCTGACACTTACTCGCTCACCAACTAAAAGGCGCAAGAGTTCGCCTTAGCTACTTACTTATACATAGCCAAAACCTGCGCTTTTCTATAACAGTCATCATGATGGTCGTTGACCATGCCGCAGGCTTGCATATGGGCGTACACGGTCGTTGACCCTAAGAACTTAAAGCCGCGTTTTTTTAGATCCTTGGCAAAGGCATCGGATTGTTCGCTGGTGGCGACATAATCCTCACGCGACCGAATCGAGTTCACCCTGGGCTTGTTATCGACAAACTGCCATTGATAGGCGCTAAAGCTGCCAAATTCCTTTTGCACTTCGATAAAACGCTGGGCGTTATTAATGGTGGCGTTGATCTTGAGTTTATTGCGGACGATCCCTGCATCGTCGAGCAGGCGGGCGACGTCCTGATCGTTAAAGGCGGCCACTTTGTGTACATCAAAGTTGGCGAAGGCACGGCGATAGTTGTCGCGCTTTTTTAAAATGGTGTACCAGCTCAGTCCGGCCTGGGCCGACTCCAGAGTTAAAAACTCAAACAATTGTTGGTCGTCATAAATGGGCACGCCCCATTCATTATCATGGTAGGCCACATAATCTTCTTTGCTGAGATCCACCCAGCTACATCTGGTACACATAACTTGTTCCTTGGGTTGGGGGTCAGGTTTACGCCTGTGTTGAGCCTTGGGGATCACTCAACCATTCCATCCGTGCTCGTTGTGGCGCAAACAGCGCGTTAAGATACTGCAGTACCTGCTCAAACTCTATATTTTCTAAAGTGTTCAACAGGTTGGCCTGCAAAGTAAAATCAACCCCCGGGTTACTGATCGCCAGCCAAAAGCGCTGTGAGCGCAGGCGCAGGTTTTTATCTTTCTCGGCAATTTGGCGATACAGACTTTGTTTACTGTGCTCCCAGGTTTGCTCATCCATTTGCGCCACCTGCTGGCAGTACTGGCTAATAAACTGATTATGGTGCGCCAAGAGCTCCTTTCCCGAGACATTGGGCGACTGCACATAAAATGCCAGGCCTGCGCGGGAATTAAAAGGTGCATAACCGGCGCCAACCAAATAGCCAAGCTGCTGCTCGGTGCGCAGGGCATTAAAGTAAGGCTGATTAAGGAGGTGATTGACCACCATCATCAGCACCTTCTCTTCGATATCGTGCGTGGCGGCCTGATAATAGATCACCATGGCATGGTCGTTACTGGGCAAACTAAGCTGTTGCTGGATTACAGAGGTGATCTCCGCAAGGGGGCGGTTAATGGCCTCGATATTGGCTCTTTGTTCCAGATGTGTCTGGATCAAGCGTAAAAAGTCGTAAGCATCGGCGGGTCGCCAATTGCCATGTAGAAAAGCTTCAATATGCACGGCGGCAAAAAACTCCTGACGGAATTGCTTAAACTGCAAATAACTGGTGCTTTTCAGTGCCTGTGCTAAGGCCTCCGGGGTTGGATTCCAAGGCATGATCTCGGCGCCGATGCGGCTGAAAATCTCGCTTACAGGTTTGTTTTGATTACTCGATTGCCAGTGGCGTACCAATTGCTTCTTGTATTCGGCATAGCGCTTGGCACAAATATCTGCATTAAAGAGGGCATCCAAGAGCCCCTGCGCCAACTCAAGCTGGCTCGAAGACAGGCCCGCAGTATGTAATGTTAAACCGCCCTGGTGCGACGATAAATGGTAGTTCAGGCCCGCCAGTTCGGCGGGGTAAAACTGCTCAGCCACGCAGTCGATAAAGAGATCCGCAAATAAGCGGGTCAGGGCCATATGTTGCACATCTTTGACCGCCAAATGGGAATCTATGGCGAGGTAAAAATGACCCTTGGCAACGCGATAGGTGGCGTCTTGTTTAAACCAAAAGTTAAAGCCCGGATGTGAGGCCAGTTTTTCCGGGGTGGCACCGGGGGACTCCAGCTCATGAAGCACGCAAGGGCGCTGCAAATAAGGGTTTACCTCGGGCAGCGACATGGTGCCCAGCGGCGTATCTATGGCGGCCAGGGCGTCGAGCCACTGAGGCTCCAACGCCTTGGTGTAATAAGGGGTGTTGTACCATTGTGTGGTTTTACTGCTGCTTACGCCCGGGTGGATCAACACCAAGCGCATATTCTTCGGGCTCAACCAGTCGAGCACCTTAGCAAACTGCTGGGGCTCATAACCGGCCATCAAATAGTCGCCGTTAAGATAATGCTCGCTGGGGTAATGGTGCATATTCACGCTCAAACCACTGACCCAATCCAGTAAACGAGCCTTTTCCTGATTATCGAAGGCGATTTGCAACAGCGTTTGCTTATCCCGATACAGGGCATGTAATTGTTCGGCGTTTTGGCGGATAAGGGCGATATAGGCAAACACCATCTCGACTATATCCTGATAATACTCGATGCCGTCATCGGTCAGCGCCAAGCTGATATTAAAGTCTTTAAAGTTGCTGCCGTTAATGCCACCACCGGCAGACAGGGCATTGATCCAGCCCTGATTTTTTAGCAGAGAATGCAAGGAGCCTTCGCCTTCATAGCCGAGTAAATGGGCAAGAAAGCTGACCGTTTTGTGCTTATAAAACTTATCTATGCTTGGCATAGCGAAGCTGATGATCAGCTTTTGCAAATGCTTATGGGGCTCAATATGCAGCTCCAGCCCCAGATCTTGCGGGCGATACAGAGGCTCTGCAATATCCGGCTTAGCGGTTGCATTGCTGTTGATATCCGCGAAAAGGTGCTCGGCCCAGGCCTTTAATTGCGCCAGAGTGTAAGGACCACACAGCACCAAGGTCATCCACTGGGCCTGGTAGTGCTCGGCAAAGAAGGTTTCCAGCTCTTGCTTTATCGGGCCGTGAGCATCGCTCAGGGTATCGAGACTGCCCACCGAAAACTTGGCAAAGGGATGCTTTGGATTCACCGTTTCCTTGTGCGCCTGATAGATACGACGGCCATCGTCCTTAATCTTGAGTTTAAATTCGGCATCGATGGCGTTGCGCTCTTTGTCTATTTCCCCGTCATTGAACAGCGGCGCGATAAACAGCTGGCTAAAACGCTCCAGAGCCGGTTGAAAAAATTGCTTGGTGATGTCGAAGTAATAGCAGCTGTGCTCGGTGCCGGTCCAGGCATTGCTGCTGCCTCCATGGCGGCTGATAAAGTCGTGAAATTCACCGGCTTCGGGGTATTTTTCGGTGCCGAGAAAAAGCAGGTGCTCAACAAAATGGGCGAGGCCCTGACGATGCCAGGGGTCATCAAAATGCCCGGCGTTAACGGTAAGCGCGGCGGCCGCTTTTTGACTATCACTGTCGGCGACTAACAAAACCCTAAGACCATTGGGCAGTGTTAGCGCTTGGTAGAGTCTGTTATCATTGCGGCTGATATTCAATTATTGCTCCTGAAACTAGAAAAGTTACAAGATGTTCAGGGCCAGCGGTTACGGCGAAGTGCCTACCTGAATATCGGGTGGTAAAGCTAAACTATAGCGAATATCGCGCCTTAATGGCTAGCTTTTGCGGCAAAACTTTTTCTCTAATTAGTTGATTTAACAGAAATGAAAACAGTTTTAATCATGCGTCATGGGGATGCGCAGGCAGTGCAGGAACAAGATAATTTGCGTGAGTTAACCGATAAGGGGTTGGCGCAGGCGGATCATGTTGGTCAATGGCTGGCGCAACGCTTTAATCCACAAGGGTTAATTGTCAGTCCCTATGTACGGGCGCAGCAAACCGCGATGCAGGTGAAGGGGCATTGTCGTAACTTTATTTACAGTGAAGACAGCGAAGAGGTGACTCCTAGTGCCGATGCCAAACGCGCCGTTGATTACCTCAGCGCCCTGATAGCTGTGCATGATGAAATTGATTGCTGGCTGGTGGTCGCCCATATGCCCATAGTCAGCTATATGGTGGCGGAGTTGTGTCCGGATAAAATGCCTATCTTCCCAACCTGTGGTGTAGCTCAGATAGATTATGACCCACAGACGCTACGCGGCCATTGGCGGGCCTTGTATAGCCCGCAATAGCATAGCCCGTAATAACTGCGAATCTCCGGCTTTAGCCGCCAGCAATTTTTACCTTAAAGCCCTGTGCCTCAAGCAAGCCCTTTAGCTTGTCGCGGTCATCTCCCTGGATTTCGATAACGCCATCTTTAACGGCGCCGCCTTGGCCCATTTTTGACTTTAACAGCTTGGCCAGCTTCTTCAGATCATGCTCCTGCGGATCAATTCCCACAACCAGCATCACCCCTTTGCCTTTACGACCTTTGGTTTGTCGCTCTATGCGTAGCGCCCCGTCTTTAAACAACTTAACGTCGGCTTGCTCTTTCTCAACGGGTGCCTTAATACGGCCCGTTTCAGTTGAATACACTAGGTTATTGTCGCTCATCAGTACCTCCGACCTAAACAGGCTGTTAGCTTATCATAACTGGGCTCTGCGTCTTGCCAAAATAGTGCTGAGAACTGCACTTCAAGCGGGTAGATAATCAGAGGCTTATGAGCTTTAGGTTAGCAGTTGCTCCGGCCCCGATCCCATTTCATTTTGCTATTGCCTGTGCTTTTGCCTCTGTGCTAGCATCCTTTCAAATTTTTGGATGTTTGGATGGCTAAATGATTTTATATAACGAGTGGGCACAAATTGAGGCGGATGAGTCGCAGACCCTGCATTATCAAGCTTTATTACAAGAATATTTGGCGAATACAAGTGCCCAGGTGCAATGGCAATACCTTATTCCAGAGCTGGGTGAGGGCGGCGCATGCAGCTTGTTTGGTCATTTACAGGAAGAGCCCTTTAGCCTGCGGGAACATCTTGATATTGATGCCGAGGCACAGCTTGCCAAGTTGCAGGGGATAGTCGATTTTGTCGTACAACAAAGCGGCGTCGATTGGTTCGGTATTTATCAGTCTCGTGATATCCATGGTCAGTCGCAGTTGCTAAAGCTGGCGTATCACGGCGCCCCCAGTCGTCCCTTGTTTCCCATTACCCCTGAGTTTGCCGCCACCAGTAATAATGTGCAGGTTGTAAGCTCTGGAAAGGCCAGAATTATCAACAATGTGGAAGACTATGTTGCCAGCGGTGGCGAATACTATACATGTGATCCTAAAGTGAAGGCGGAAAGCTGCTTGCCGCTTTATTCGCAGAAGGGTAAAGTAGTGGGCATCATAGATGCAGAAGCATTCAGCACAGATTTTTTTACCCCCGAACGCATAGCCTTGTTGGTCGCCGCAAGCAAAGAAATTGTCGCGCATCTGCCAGCCTAATGTGGCCGGGTACTGCTAACCCTGAGATAAATAAAAAGAGAGTCCCATGTTCTCACAATTAAAACCATTACCGACGGATCCCATTCTTGGGTTGATGGCTGCGTTTAAGGCTGACACCAATGCCAATAAAATCGACTTAGGTGTCGGTGTTTATAAAGACGAGCAGGGTAATACCCCTGTGCTAAAAGCGGTAAAAAAAGCGGAAGAGTTTCGCTTAGCCAATGAGACCAGCAAGTCTTATATCGGATTGGCCGGTAACCTGGATTATTGTCAGAAAATGGAAGAATTGTTGCTAGGCGATGCACACCCTGCTTTGCTGGCAAACCGTGTACGCACGGCACAAACTCCAGGCGGTACAGGTTCACTTCGCGTAGCCGCTGAGTTTATTAAGCGTTGTAATGAAGATGCCACTGTTTGGGTGACAACTCCGACCTGGGCTAACCATATCAGCCTGTTTGAAGCTGCCGGTCTGACGGTAAAAGAATACCCTTACTACGACTATGAAAATAAGGGTTTATTGTTCGACGAAATGGTTAACGCCTTAAGTCAGATCCCAGCAGGTGATGTGGTATTGCTACACGCTTGTTGTCATAACCCAAGCGGTATGGATTTGAACGCCGAGCAATGGCAAACCGTAACCGACATCGCTAAAGCACAAGGCTTTACCGTGCTTATCGATATCGCTTATCAGGGTTTTGGTACTAGCCTGGACGAAGATGCTGCTGGCCTACGCCTGCTTGCTTCACAGGTTGAAGAGCTGATCATCTGTTCTTCATGTTCGAAGAACTTTGGTCTTTACCGTGACCGTATCGGCGCCTGTTCTATCATCTCTAAAGATGCCAGCGCTGCCGATGTATCTAACTCGGTACTATTGAGTGTAGTGCGCAGCATTTACTCTATGCCGCCGGCGCACGGTGCGGACATTGTTAGCACTATTCTATCTAGTTCTGAGCTTACTACTATGTGGCACGATGAACTGGATGAAATGCGTTCACGCATCAATGAATTCCGTTCATTGCTAAAAGAGAAGCTAAACGACAAATGCCACGGCATGGACTTCTCATTTATTGAGCGCCAGCACGGTATGTTCTCTTTCTTAGGTATTAATAAAGAGCAGATCGAGCGTCTACAAAAAGAGTATTCGATTTACATCGTTGGTTCGAGCCGCGTTAACGTAGCCGGTATCAGCCACGCCAATATCGATTACTTCGCCGACGCCGTAGCCGAAGTAACGAAATAACTTTCGCTGACAGCGAAGCAAAAAAAGCCAGCATTTGCTGGCTTTTCTTTTTTTACTTAGGCTTCTTTGGCTTTCAGTTCGGTGACATTTTCCTGGCTGTCTTTATCTTGCGCTTTTGGCTTTTTTTCTGCTTTATTTTCGCTTGGTTTCGCGCCTTTTAACACCTGCATAAATTCATCTTTTTGTTTAGCTATTTGCAGTGCTAGGCCTTCTACCTGTTGTTCACTTAAGGGCACATCGGCATTTGCCAACAGACCTTCAAGGCTTTCGGCAATATCGAGCATTTTGTCATAAGCATCGGCTTCTTTCTTACTGGTAAAGGTCATGCGCTCGACTCCATTTCTTTCAACTACGTACTTAACGACAACAGCCATGGGATCTCCTAACTATACTGTTTTTTTATACAGTTAGATTAGGGTGGCAAGCAGCTAAGGTCAAGGTGTTTTTACGCTTTTTACTTAACTTGTGAGCGCGTGAGAGGCTTAGTGCCCGCGTTCATAAGCCTTTAGGTTGACAAGCCCTGTCTCGTCTTCTTTATTTAATAACGGTAGTACCAATGGAAGATTCATCACTTTAAGGAGAGAAGTATGAAACTACTTAACACCTCTGCAAGCGCCATTATCGGCGTTCTTGCCACCACACTCTTACTTGCCACCACAGCCCCGGTTATTGCAGCGCCAGCCGAGCCCAGTAAAAGCGAAGCCTCAAGCCATGCTAAGGTCAGCTTAAACCAGGCCACGGCCGAGCAATTGCAGACCTTGCCCGGTATTGGCCCGGCGAAAGCCAAGGCAATTATCGATTATCGCGATAAAAACGGTGGTTTTAAGAGTATTGAGCAATTGGATGATGTGCCAGGGATAGGCGAGCGGCTAATGGCTGAGCTCAAGGAAAAGGTGTCGTTGTAATTGGCATAATATAAAGGCAGCGTTAGCTGCCTTTATTATGTTCTGCAATCGCCTGGTCCAGGTGACGGCAGGCAAAGTAGTGGCGCACCGGCAGCACCAAAATGGGGTAGGCAAGACCGGCGATCAATAACCAGGGCAGCATGCTCCACCCCTCAAAGCGCACCAATAATAAAAACAGCGGCGTGATAAGCAGCAGTTTAATTATATTGAGCAGGATACGTTCCTGGGCACTTAACATTTCCAACGCCTCAGCCACCAGTTGCAAACGCTGACGGTGGCTAAAGGATTGCAGGCCGGGGATCTGGCTGGCTAAAAAATAAATCATGGCTTGTTTGGCTTAAAGAACAAGCTCGCACAGGTCACGATAACCGCTGCCGCAGCAAGGGCTGCAAAAATAACCTGCATCCAACCCGGCATAGACAGACCTAAAAACTGCCAGTCTATGTTGCCACAGTCACCGGTTGCAGCGAAAAATCCAGGGATCCACTCATGCAAGGGCACCGGGAAATTAGGCTCAAATTCACAAACGAAGGCAAAAGGGTCTGTGGTGGTTTGCATCATAATGTGCTCACGGGCCAAAAGCAGACCCCAAATGCTGGCAACCAGCCAGGTTGCTAAGCCGCTCAGGCGCAGCCACAGATTAGCAGGGTTGATGGCGCCAATAAGGCCAGCCAATAACACGCCTAACACGGCGGTACGTTGGTAGATACACATGATGCATGGAGCTAAATCCATGGCGTATTGAAAATAAAGGGCCGTTGCCTCGAATAAAAAGGCAATCAGTGCCAACAACAACCAAGGAGCGCGTGTGCGCGAGATGCTACTTAACCAGCTCATGAGATTCTCTTATTAATTTTATTTTGGAGATTATGCCCCTGCACCTAGGTCTATGCAAGTTTAGGTCAATGGCACTCGAAAGCTGATACTTTATTATTGTCTTGTGTAATTGCCGGCTATACGAGGCGTGCTTTACAGTGAAGTTTTCTTGTTAGTTGCTGATCATCTGGTACAATCAGTGGAATAACTAAAATGAAATAAACCGTGTTGAAGTGGACCTTAGATGAGAATTTTTAAAGCGAAAAGCCCAGCTGGATTTGCTGAGGAATATATAGTTGAGTCCATCTGGAATGGGGAGTTTCCACCAGGCTCTATTCTTCCTGCCGAGCGCGAGCTATCGGAACTCATCGGCGTGACTCGCACGACACTGCGTGAAGTATTACAACGTCTTGCTCGAGACGGTTGGTTAACCATTCAGCATGGTAAGCCAACGCGAGTAAATAACTTTTGGGAAACCTCGGGCCTGAACATTCTTGAGACGCTGGCGCGCCTTGATGAAGATAAAATGCCGGAGCTGACCGATCAGTTACTTTCTGCCCGCACTAACATCAGTGCCATCTATATGCGTGCAGCGATTAAAATAGACCCAGAGCGCGTTAAGGAAATTGTTGCCGAGCGCGATGGTGTTGAAGACACGGCTCAGGCTTTTGCGGATTATGATTATTTGGTACACCACCACCTGGCCAGTGCCGGCAACAATAAAATTTATGTGTTGATCCTCAATGGTTTTAGAGGTTTTTACTCCAAGATAGGTTGCCACTATTTCTCTGATCCTCGTACTCGTGAGTTAGCACGTCAGTTCTACTCGGACTTGGCTGAGCTGGCTGAGAAGCAAGATCACGACGGTGCTATTTCCTTGATGCGTCGCTATGGTCATCAAAGTGGTCAAATCTGGCAGGAAATTCGTGGCGATATGCCCGAAAATATTATGGATTAATAATTGGCCCGCTATTGCGGGCCTTTTTGTCTCTGCTCACTTAAAAATTTAACAATCACTTTTTTCGATAGCTGCTATCGTTAAATGCGATTGTTCTTTTGCGCCCTAGCTCAGTAACATAGCGCTCAGAATATAAATGCATGTATTTTTATTGTCGGGGTTGTTTTTCAACAGCCCGCCACTATATCTATGTGCAGGAAGAAATACAGACGAGGCGAAGTCATCGTCTCAGTCGCAAAGTACGATAAACTCAAACTATTTTGGAGAATAAAATGGGTGTATTAGTAGGCCGCAAGGCACCAGACTTTACAGCTGCAGCAGTGCTAGGTAATGGCGAAATCGTAGATGGCTACAACCTACACGAGACAATCAAAGGCAAGAAAGCAGTTATCTTTTTCTACCCACTTGATTTCACTTTCGTTTGTCCTTCAGAGCTAATCGCTTTCGACAAGCGTTATGAAGAATTCCAAAAGCGTGGCGTTGAAGTAATTGGTGTGTCTATCGATTCACAATTCTCACACAATGCATGGCGTAACACTGCTGTTGCAGACGGCGGTATCGGTCAAGTTAAATACGCTCTAGTTGCTGACGTTAAGCACGAAATCTGTCAAGCATACGACGTTGAGCACCCAGAAGCGGGCGTTGCTTTCCGTGGTTCTTTCCTAATCGACGAAGAAGGCACTGTACGTCACCAGGTAGTTAACGACCTACCTCTAGGCCGTAACATCGACGAGATGCTACGCATGGTTGACGCACTAGCATTCCACAGCGAGCACGGCGAAGTATGTCCTGCTGGTTGGACTGAAGGTAAAAAAGGTATGGACGCAAGCCCTGAAGGTGTTGCTAAGTTCCTATCTGAAAACGAAGGCGACCTATAAGGTTTCACCCTAGTTTGAAAAACCGCGCTTAGGCGCGGTTTTTTTGTGTCTGGATATTTGCCAAACTCGCTGATAAACAGCAAGATATAGTCCGTTTATGTGAACAAGGTAAGCTTATGGGTTGGTTGCGCTGGCAAATGGGCCGCCAATTATCTGGGTACGATAAAATGTTTTTGGCCGGTGCCTATTGGCCGATTAAGTTTGATTGTTACCTGTTGCGCTTTAAGCAAGGTAGTTTTATCAGGCGCCATGTAGACAAAGTGGAGTCCGGCCGCCACTATCGCCTTAATATCGTTATTAAAGCCGCGGGGAAAGGCGGTGAGTTTGAATGCGAGCAGCCCATCTATGTCAGTAAGCGCATTAAACTGTTTCGCCCCGATATGCATGCTCATGAAGTCACAGAGGTAGAGGAAGGCACGCGATATGTCTTCAGTGTTGGCTGGATACGTAATAACTAGACAATAAAAAACCGCCCTTAGGCGGTTTTTTTAACTATTGCGAGTGCAATTACTGAAAGCTTACAGCGCGGCGCTCTTTGCGCGGTGCTTTGCTTTTCGCATTAGGGTCACGGAAGCTGCGCTTCTTGCCTTCACTGCGTTCATTACGATCATTGCGGTCACGTGGTGGACGTGAATCACGTTGCTCACGTGGCGCATTCGCTTCAGAAGGGCTCAATGTTAGCTTCATTGGGCGCTTACAGATGTATACCTTCTGGAAGTGTGCCACTTTCTCAGCCGGCATGCCTTGAGGTAGCTCAACGGTACTGTGAGCATCAAACAAGCGAATGTCGCCAATGTACTTGCTAGAGATGTCAGCTTCATTAGCAATAGCGCCAACGATGTTTTTAACCTGTACACCGTGCTCACGGCCTACTTCGATACGGTAGGTATCCATAGGTGTGTTTGAGTCACGACGCTCACGGCGTGGCTTATCGCCATCACGACGGTTATCGTCGCGACGACGCTCACCTCGATCACCGCGTTCGTTACGGCGCTCATTTCGGTCGTTGCGCTCACCGCGCTCTGGACGTTCCTTCGCTTTGATCTCTTCCACTTTCAATGGCGTCTGCTGTTGCGCTAGGCATAGCAGGGCTGCGGCAAGGTCGCCTTGGCTAAGTTGCAGCTTGTTACCGATTGAACTGGCAACCTGGGCAAAGAACTCGCTGTCTTTGTGCTCAAGGGCTGCCGCAATCTTGGTTTCAAGGGCGTCGATACGCTTTTGCTCAACCATTTTAGCACTTGGTAGCTGTACTTCTGCGATGTCGCTCTTGGTGTGGCGTATAATGTTTTTAAGCAGGTAACGCTCGTTACCCTTAACAAACAAGATGGCCTTACCTTGGCGACCAGCACGACCGGTACGACCGATACGGTGTACATAGGCTTCACTGTCTTGTGGGATATCGTAGTTCACAACCAGACTGATGCGTTCAACATCAAGGCCACGGGCCGCTACGTCGGTAGCAATAACGATATCAAGTAAGCCGCTCTTCAGACGGTCTACTGTGCGCTCACGGGCTTGCTGGTTCATGTCGCCGTTAAGCGGTGCCGCTGAGAAACCTTCGCGTTCTAGCAGTTCTGCCAGCTGTACCGTGTCATTACGGGTACGTACGAATACGATAGCGGCGTCAAACGTTTCCGCTTCCAAGAAACGCACGATAGCGTTGTTCTTGTGTACGCGGGCTTGCCAGTAAACCTGTTCTATGGTCGATACCGTGCTGTTACGTGGCGTGATGCGCACTTGCTCGGCGTCTTGCAGGTAGGTTTTACAGATAGACTGAATTTGTTTTGGCATAGTCGCAGAGAACAAACAGGTTTGCTTGTCTTCTGGCGTTTGCGCCATGATGCTCTCTACATCGTCGATAAAGCCCATGCGCAGCATTTCATCTGCTTCGTCCAGCACAAGTGCGCTAAGACGAGATAGGTCGATAGACTTACGGCTGATGTGATCCAATAGACGACCAGGGGTCGCGACTATGATTTGTGCGCCGCGACGCAATGCACTTAGCTGGATACCGTAGCTCTGGCCACCGTAAAGTGCTAGGACTTCTACGCCCCTAGTAAATTTTGCATATTGCTCGAACGCTTCCGCTACCTGGATAGCAAGCTCACGAGTGGGGGTAAGTACAAGGATCTGCGGATGCTTAGCATCGGCATCAATGTTGTTCAATAAAGGCAAAGCAAAGGCAGCAGTTTTACCTGTACCTGTTTGCGCCATTCCCAAGACATCCTTTTTGTCGAGTAAAAGGGGAATACATTGAGTTTGGATCTCGGAAGGAGTCTCATAACCCAACTGTTCCACTGCTTTTAAGATAGCAGGAGAAAGGTTCAACGACTCAAAGGTGACTGGTTCTGACATTAAAACGCCTCAGGAATTCAAAGAGCGCGCATTGTACAGGAATGAAGCAGTAATTGCTTGTATAAATTGAAACTATTTCCTATGTGATTGGTTTTGTATGAAATTTAATCAGGTGTATTTTAGGAAACCTGTGTAAACGGCATAAATAAAGGGTTTTCTGTTAGCGAATAAAGAGTTTTTTAGTCCTTGCCCAAAGTAGAAATGGCAGAATAAAAATGCTGAAAATAAGGTGTTTATTGATTTGTTTCGCGCTACGCTTGTTTTTTTAATTTTTAGTTTGTTTTATGAACAAATGAAAACGCCGCTTGGGTGAGCGGCGCTTTAGGGCAGCTGTTATTCTTGATACAGACCCAAATTTGCCTTGGCGTAGGCTTCAAATTCTGTAAAGCCACCGATATGCTCTTGGCCGATAAAAATTTGCGGCACGGTTTCACAAGGTTTTCCGGCTGATTTCTCCAGATCTGCCTTGCTGATCCCTTCTTTGATGATATCCACATAGCGGAATTTAAAATCATCACGTTGCTCGGCTAGTTGACTGGCGACATCTTTTGCACGCACGCAAAAAGGACAACCATCTCGACCAAAAATAACAGTTAACATAATCTCTCCAGTGCTTCTTTTAAGGTACGAGGTGCAGTGTAACGAGCTTAAGGGCTCAGGTAAAATGCCAAAAAACGATTTATCTGTTCGCTAAAAGCGATTAAGTGCGATAAACGGTTTTAATCAGGTGATAACCGAACTTGGTTTTTACCGGGCCGTGCACCTCAAAAAGCGGCTTTTTAAAGACCACATCGTCAAAAGCCTTGACCATGGTGCCGCGTTCAAATTCGCCGAGATCGCCACCGCGTTTTTTCGACGGGCAGGTTGAGTATTGCTTCGCAAGCTTATTGAAATCACCGCCTTTATCCAGTTTGGCTTTAATTGCTAAACACTCTTCTTTGCTCTTCACGAGAATGTGATAGGCACAGGCTTTGGCCATGGTTTTACTCCTAAAATTTAAATCGATACGGTGTGATCTGGTCTAACACCTTTTGTTTCTCGCCAATGCCGCCGATGCGGTACGCGGTGCCTTCATGGGCAAGCAGGCCTCGGTGATCCATGGTTGCCTTTTGGGCGTGCTCCATGCGTTGCCAGCGATTGCTGGGAATATCAAAGCGCCATACCTGGCTTGAGGGCGAGCTGGGTTTGCCATTATACCCTATGCCATTATAGTTGTAGGGATTGGGTGAGCCGCCAATAAATACCAGGTTGCCATTAATGGTGCCCGCCGCCATGCGGTAGTGTGCTTTGCCGGTTGGATGAGTCAGGCTGTGCCATGAGATCTCGCGTGGGTCTTGTGGGTCGATAACCCCTTTAAGGCACTGGGCCTTGGCGGCAAAACCACGGTGCTTATCGGCAAAGGCCACGGTTTTAACCCCGTCACAAATGATCATCAGGTTATCTTTAATGGCCCCGGCATGGCCAAATACCGCATCGCCAAGGAAGGGTGAGGCCTGAGACCAGCTGTCTTTGGCGATATCGTAAACCTGCACTAAATTGACATTGCCGTCGTTGTGCCAGCCGCTGATCAGATAGATGTATTGGTCGTTGTAATTAAGGGCGACGCTGTCGTCTACCGGCACCGGCATGTTGGCCAAGCGCTGATACTGATCTTTCTCCACGTCATAGCGGTAGGCATCCGGTACAGATAGCTCGGTATTATCGGCAGCCACTGTATAACCACCAAACACATAGGCGTATTTACCTACACCCACGGCGGTGGCTGCAAGGCGTCCGGTAAGCTGGGTTGAGGCCGGAACGGGCGCTTTAGTGTGCCAGGCATTGCTGCCAAGCTTTAACGCCCATACCTTGTTATGGATATCCAGGTGCGTTTTACCCGCCCCAAGACCCATAAAGCTGAGGAAATAACTGCCTTGATCTGTGTCCACCTTGGCCACAGCATTATTACTGACAGGTTCCGGGAGTGCCGGTAACTCTGCGGCGAACAGGGGGCCACACAGGGCCAGGCCCATGGCGGCGCAAAGCATTTTAATCATCTGATCTACCTCTTAATTTAATACCCAACTCAGTGGAGTAACCCATTGCCCGTGCACTGATCAATAAAGACTCATCAATCACGTAATAGGTTGGAAAGGCGGATATTTTATATTGCTGTGCGGTGTATTCGCTACCTAAAAGTATAGGCATTGTCAGCTGTAAATCATCGACAAATTCTTGTACCTGCGTCTTGGATTGATAGTCCAGGGCAATGGCGATGGCGTGAACATCGCCCTTGTCCATGGCTTTTTGTAAATTCGGCATAGACAACTTGCACACAGAGCACCAGGGGGCGAAAAAATATACCAGGGTTTTTTGCCCTTGCAGTTCCTTAATACTAAAGCGGGTATCGCTGTGTAATTGCGGCAGGGAAAAATAAGGCGCCGGGCTGTGGTCGGCAGACAAGAGGTTACGCTCCTGATAGGCGCTCACCGCGAAAAATACCACCGCCATCAGCACAAGTTGGAAAAAAAACTTCTTCATAAAAATTCTTTAGTTTCAAATTGATACATATTGTAGACCGGCTTTTTTAAGAAAAATGTGAAATTATTATCTTGAAAATATATATGGCGTCCATACATCTGATTATGAGGACGCCATAAAGGGTCCCAACCAAAACAAAGTTATTGATATTTATATATAAAGGTTGTTTGTTCAGCAGAAAAACAACCGCCAAATATTGCTTAAATTAAGGATATTATTATGCGTACAGTAGACCTTTCTCCACTATATCGTTCATTTATCGGTTTTGATCACCTGGCATCACTTATGGATGCAGCGGCACGCACCGATAAACAACCAAGTTACCCGCCGTATAACATAGAGGCACTGGGTAAAGATCAGTACAGAATTACCATGGCCGTAGCCGGTTTCAGCGAAAGCGAGCTGACCATTGAGTCGGAGAATAACACGCTCAAGGTTACCGGAACAAAGGCCGCCAAAGAATCGACAGAAGAGCGCAAGTTTATCCACCAAGGGATTGCTGAGCGCAACTTCGAGCGTAAGTTCCAGCTGGGCGACCATGTCAAAGTGTTGGCCGCAAGTTTGGAAAATGGCCTGCTGGTGATTGACCTGCAGCGCGAAATTCCAGAAGCGTTGAAACCGCGCAAAATTGAAATTGGCACAGGTAAGTTGCTAGAGAGTAAATAATTACTTGCCATTCTCCCTTTGATACGCCGCCCTTTTGGGCGGCGTTTTTATTATTTAGAGCCCGATGTGACTAAAACGGATAAAAAGCGCGATAAACAATTGCGTGACCTACTCACCGAAATTTGTGACGATCATTGTAAAGCCATTGCCGGCTTTTGCTGGTTAACTCATAAAATAGACTGGAAAAGCCCACAAAAGAGCCTCACACTCACCCTTGTTTTTACCACGGACGATGAGTTAGAGGCATATTTAGCAAGCGATACCCGAGCGTTAGTTGAAGACGAGCTAGTTAAGGCTCTTAAAGTGATAGGGCTGAGCCCGATTAATAAGACCAAACAGTTAATATACGACAGCGAACAACAATGCCAGATTCACCATAGGGGGAATTGGGCAAAACGGTTAAAATAACAAGGACTCAAAGTATGAGCACCGAACTGCCCAGCGCCGCAATTTTTGTCGATGTGCAAAATATTTATTATACCTGTCGCGAAACCTTTGCACGCAACTTCGATTACAACGCTTTTTGGCGTGAAGTCAGCGGCCAATATCGCATTGAAAAGGCCATCGCCTACGCCATCGACAGGGGCGACAACAAGCAGCGTGAATTCCAAAATATCCTTCGTGCCATCGGCTTTGAGGTCAAGCTTAAGCCTTTTATTCAACGCGCCGATGGCTCGGCGAAAGGGGATTGGGATGTGGGCATTACCCTGGACGCCATTGAATATGGTAGCCAAACCGACACCTCCATTTTACTCTCCGGCGATGGCGATTTTGACCTGTTAGCGAAAAAGTTACGGGACGAAAAAAACAAGCGTGTGGAAGTGTATAGCTGCGAAAAGCTCACCGCCGCATCGTTAATTAATGCCGCCAGTCATTTTCGCGCCATTGATGAGAGCTTGTTGCTTGGCTAGTGGCTGCTATGAGCGAAGAGCTGACGTTCATCCTTCCACCGAAATTACTGTTTATACATCCATAATCCTTGAGTTTCTCCCATAGTCAGGAAAACGACCCAATGGGTCGTTTTTGTCGTGTCCACGTTTAGTGCAATGTAACGTAACTTCAATGCTGGCAAGTACTTTCTAAATTTGCTATCAATGGTCATAGGACAAAAACGAGACAGATTGCGGCAGGAAAACGACCCAATCGCTCGATATTAAATTGTTATAAATCATAAGGAAGGTTTGGTGCGTAATTCTATAATAGGGATATTAATTATTCTGATTAGTGCATGTAACACAACTAGCAAAGATACACAGAAATCAGAACCAGAAAATTTCTTAATTCCTGTTCCGTTCGAAGCTCCTGCGGATCAGTTGTCATTTAATTCTTATATTCCACATTGTACAGAAAACTGCAATGTGAAATTAATGCTAGATATTAGAGGATATTCTTCCTCTTTTAATTTCTTACCTTTTTCAGCCTTTGCAATTCAAGATGAAACGCAAGATTATTCAGCCCGCGTCCAAGTAGAATATGTTCCAGAGAAAGAGAAGTTTGAATACTCTGTAGTAACTAGGCACAAAAACTTAATTGTTGATAAAATTGTAATATCAGAGAATAAATTACCTGATATTTTTCAATTTTCGTTAAAGTGGTCAAGTAACAGCGTAACTGTTACTCCGCATATCAAAGAGGTTGGTGACGGGTGGTTCCGACACGTTCCATCTAAAGAGTCATTAACAGTAGACTTACAATTTAAACCGTATTCATATGCCTATTTGGCATCTGGTTCTCAAGGTAGATTTATTTTGTTCTCAGGAGAACAAAATATTTTAGATCTTAATAAACAAGCAGTTGGTGTTAAACCTATTCAGAAAAATGATTTATAACAAGTCATTCCAAAGGACAAAAAACAGTTGGTTTTTGCTCCTTCGTCGCTTATTTTAACCAACTATTTTATTGCCTCTGAATGAGGCGTTCACCGTCCGCTTCTGGCACATAACTGTCCTTCAGCGCCGATTTTATGAATCTAATCGACGCTGTGATTCATGTGTCATCTCATTTATACAACTTCTTACTGCGCAATCGTCTGTGCTTCTAGCTGTTCCTCTAGCTCTGCACTCATTTTCTCTATTGCGGCGATTTTGCCTCTGGCGAATTGGCGTTGCTCTTCACTGATGCCTTCGCGCTCGCCGCGCGCGAGCAGCTCTTTAAGCTGCTCTACTTTGACCTTGGCTGCAACAATATAGGCCTGCTTTATATCGGCTTGTTGCTGGTGCTGGAATTGCAAATAGGCCTGATGGTCGTCTAAATCACCTTGATATTGATATCCGCTGGTCTTTGCCTCACGTTGGGCTATGGGGGGCAGATAATCCGGTTGGCGAATAGGCGTTGGCTCAGCGGTTTCAGGGCTGTCTAGTTCAACCGCTTGCTCCTTTAATTCGCTTGCGTGCGCTAGTGCTTCTTCTATCTTGGGCGCTTTACTGGCAGGTTCAGAATGGTTTAAAACGGGTTGTCGTTTTGCAGACATGCTGCTGGGTTCAGCTGTGCGCAGGTAATTGCACACCAGCAGTGCAGCAGCTAGCAAAACCAAGGTGACTATCAGTTTTTTCATTGCTTGGCCTCCACCTGTGCCAGCCAGGTTGCTAATCCTTGTTGGTATTGGCTTTTCGCCAGTTCGCGGGCAATATGATTCTTTGCCTGGTAACGCACCGTTTGCGAGTCGACGGGGTAGGTCGCATGGCGTTTGCTTGTCGTGTATACCACAAGCCATTGACCTTTTGGCGTGCGCACCACACGAGACAAGGTGTTTTCCGGGTTGGTAAATGCCAGTTGATACGCAAAGCCTTTGTGTTTGTCTTGTCGCGTTAGCACGCCTTGTTGTGCGGCAAAGATGTCTTGCTGTTGCGTAAACGCTTCTTTAACGCCGAGCTTGCTCGCCTGAGTATAGAAGGTTTCCGCCTGCGTTTTGTCATCAAAGATTGCGCCATAAGCTGTAACGGAATCAATGTACTTAAACCGGTTTTTATGTTGCTGATAATATTGGTTAATTTGCGAATCTGTGATGTCTGCTTTTAAGGTGTTTAACATCGGACTATGACCATGCATCATGTCTTGCACACCCAGTTGGCTAAGTATTGTCGGCCTTAATATGTCCCCAAGCGCAAGTCGCTCCAATCGCGGTAGTGACAGTTGCTGTTGTTTTAACGCGGCAGTAATTTTGCTGATGGCCTCGCGATACTGATACCAACGGTTTAGCTCTGCGCTGTAGGCAGCTAGATCGCCTTGATGCAGGCGAAATTTAATTTGCATCGACATGGCCGTATAAAAATCTGCCAGTGTGAGGGCATCAAAGCCGCTTGATTTAGGTAACACCTCTATTTGCGTAAGGTCTGCTAGTTGTTTCTCTGTCAGCTGTGCATTACTTGGGTATTGGCCAAGTGTGCGTTGTAACCACTTTGCATCTTGGCGCGCTGGTGGCGTAAATATGCTAAGTGATGCCGCATTAAACCAAGCTTGTGCAGTCCAGGCATCAAACAAATAGCGGCGGATATGGTAACGGTTATCAAACCCCACACCGGCTTGGCGCTTAAGGAGTGCGGGGTAGTGTCGGTGAGCTTGTTCTAACAGGTAGGCATTTTCTAACAGGCGCGCCCGAGTATGCAGTGCCAGCTCGCTGTTATGCTGTTTATAAATTTCCTGCATAAAGCGAACTTCTTGCTTACTAGGTATATGTTCACTTGGAAGTTTAGCCTGGGCAATAAAAGATAGGCCAAATAGGCCTATCAAGATTGAGAAAAAGCAGCGCATTAGCGCTGCTCCATCGCATGGTTAAGTAAGTGAACGACCATGGCAATGGCATGAGGGATCACCATACGGCCAATTTGCACACGATCATAATGATCTTCAGAGTTGAGCACTATGCCGCCTTGAGCGTAGCTGAACGCACCGCCTTGGGTTAGCAATGGACGGATATCCTGACTTTGCGGGTCGAGGGCTGCGAATGAGGTCATGGCGTTGGAGACCAAGGTAAAGTCATTGAGCTGCTCTTGATCATAGTAGTCATTGACCCAGCTTTCCCAACTTGAGTGATTGAGGGCCGAGGTGGTCCAGGTGTGATGCGGCTGCAGTAGATCTGTGGTGTGAAATACAAACCCTAATACCTGAGGGTTACCGCTTTGCAGGTAGCTTTGGTACCAGTACTGACCCAGGTTATCTATGGGTTGGAAGGGCATTTCCTCAAAGTCATCGTACATACTGTAGCTGGAGTAGCTATCGATGCGATAGTGAGCTTCGGTGATGCCATAGGTGTTGTACTGGCTACTGTCGCCAAACCAGCCGCTGGCGCCACCCTGACCGTCATCCAGGTAGTCGCCCTGCAACCAGGAGGCCGCCATATTATCTATGTCACCCCAGACGGTGAGCTTTTCATAGTTATAGCCACCAAAGTCATTGCCGTGCACATCCGCCCCTTGGGTGTGGTTTTGGAAGTGCCAGTAGCTGGTATATTTTACAATGCTTTCGGCGGCTCCCCAGACAGGAGCCTGAACACAAGACCCTGACATGGCACCACAGAAAAAGGTGTCTTCGAAATCATCCACATCGTACGCCGCCTGGCCTAGCAGTTCTGCCAGGGCAGCCACCGACATATTGTGCTGTTGTGCGTATTGTTGCAATTTTGCATAGGCGGTGCTGTTTTGATTTTGTTGCATATAGGCAATGGCATCAAGCACGATGCGCTTATGGGTTTGCTGGCTAAATGCCTGGGCATCGGTCGTAATAGCGGCAACTAATAGGGCGCCGAAAATAAGAGGCTGTTTCATTTTGTTTCCATTTTAGTGTTAAATCAGCCTGTATTTAAATTGTCGCGCCTTACAATGAGGTTACTGAATTGTTAATTTTTAATTCCTGTTTTGTGTCTTTATAAATAATCGGCATTGTCTATGCACCACTGCGCTCTATTAAGCACGGCCCGGCGGGCCTCATCGCTTTGCTTATCCCAGTTTCGATAAATCATGCCAATGCGGTGGTTATTGCCAAAGCGCGCTCTGTGCCGGTGTAAGAAGTGCCAGTAGAGGCTATTTAGGGGGCAGGCGAGGTCGCTGGTTTTTTCCTTGACCTTATAGTGACAGCCTTGGCAGTAATCGCTCATCTTATTGACGTAATTGCCGCCGGCGCAGTAGGGCTTGGTGGCAATAATGCCGCCATCGGCGAACTGACTCATGCCCCGGGTGTTAGGCATTTCCACCCATTCAATGGCATCGACATAAATACCCAGGTACCAGGCATCCACCTGGTCCGGTTCAACGCCCAGCAGCAAGCAAAAGTTGCCGGTGATCATCAGGCGTTGGATATGATGGGCATACCCATAGTCCAGGCTTTGGCCAATGGCGTGTTGCAGGCAGTTCATTTTTGTTTTGCCGCTCCAGAAAAATTCCGGCAGCGCCTGGTGCGCCTCGAGGGCATTACTGTGTGCGTACTTGGGCATATTGAGCCAATAGACGCCTCTGACATATTCACGCCAACCGAGGATTTGGCGTACAAAGCCTTCAACTTGCGCAAGGGTGATCCTTCCTTCAGATTCATGATATGCCTCTATTGCCGCGTTGATGACTTGCAGTGGGTGGAGGATTTTTGCGTTGAGCGCAAACGACAGGCGGCTATGGTACAAGGACCATTTAGCGTCGCTGTGGCAGGTCATGGCGTCCTGAAAGGTGCCAAACAGAGGCAGCAGGTGATTACAAAAATGCTCAAGCAACTGCAGTGCTTGTTTGCGTGTCACCGGCCACAGCAGCCTGGGCCCGCCTTTGCCTATAGTTTTTATTTTATGGCGAGCAATGCGCTCGGCAATTGCCTTAACGTCGTTATCAAAGCACAAGGGAGAGGGAAGCTGTTTAATGTCCTCGGCCTTGAGCTTGTTACGGTTCTCTTTGTCGAAGTTCCATTGGCCGCCAAGGGGTTTACCCTGGTCCATCAATATATCGAAGCGCCTGCGCATCTTGCGATAGAATTGCTCCATGGTGTGATGGGTATCCGCCTGGAAATAGTCGCCTAATTCTTCAAATCCGAGCATAAAATGTTCACTGTCATAGCGCCTTATCTCAACGCCACTTAATGTCAGCTGCTCCAGTTGCCGGCGTAGCCGATATTCATCCGGTAGCTGATAGCTAAAACAGTCGGCTTGATGCTCGGTGACACAGTGGGCAATTAACTCATTGAGCTGTGCAAACTCTTGGGTGTCGTCCAGAGTAAGGTGTAAAACCTGATGCCCCGCCTGGCTAAGGGCAGACGCAAACCGTTCCATCGCAGCAAAAAAGCACATGATCTTTTGAATATGATGCTTGGTGTAGTGCATTTCTTGATGCAGCTCAGCAATGATGTAAAGCACATCATCTCGCTTGGTTTTAAACCAAGAATGATTGGCATTGAGTTGGTCGCCCAAAATCAGGCGAACTTCTTTGTATTGCTTATTGCTCATACTGTCTCTGATATTATTTCTGTGGCCAGCCATTGTGGTCCCGCTCCTGTGCTTGCACAGCCTCTCCACCGTAACGCTTGATAAACCGGCCGTCGGGGTCGAATAACTCGGTTTGTTTAGCAATGTTGAAATGCCGTCCACCGCGGGGATCGGCACCGACCCCGGCTATGTACTGCCAGTTGCCATAATTGCTGGCAACATCGTAATCAATTAAGTGATGCTCGAAGTAGGCCGCGCCGTAGCGCCAATCCAGTTCCAATTCATTGACAAAACAACTGGCGACGATTTGCCTGCCTCTGTTGGACATCCATCCACTGGTATTGAGTTGATGCATGAGCGCATTGACCAGCTCAAACTCGGTATTGCCATGACACCAGGCCTGATAACGTTCCGGGTAAAAGCTGGTTTTTGGGGCCGTTTGGCTCATGCCTTTAAATACAAATAGCGAGCGGCCTTGCTTTAGAGCCAGCCATTGAAAATACTCTCGCCACAAGAGTTCAAAGTAGATCCAGTAAGTCGATTCATTGGCGCCGCAGCGCTGCTCATAGGCAAGTAGGGTGCTATAGACCTGGCGAGCGCTGAGAGAGCCATTGGCCAACCAGGGAGAAAGCCCGGTGGAGAACTTGTCGCCAGATAAGGCATTACGTGTTTGCTTGTAGCGACTAGGAGCAGTGCTACTGAAATAACTAGTTAACGCTGTAGTCGCTGTTTGTGAAAACCATGCGCCCATTGGCTGCAAATCATTGTATATGTCCGTGCATAAGGGTAATTTACATTGCACCGAAGTAGGAAAATGTAGTGGGCTTCCCATGGTTGGATGGACCGCAACGCTAGATTCCACAAGCTTTCTAAAGCGGCTAAAGGTGTCGGGAGTGTCGTCAATTTGAAAGGGTAACTGCTCTTTTGCAAACAGCGTATGGTTGGACTTATGCCAAAAGTTGATCCCCCATACTTGCTGTGTCAATTTACGCAGTGCTAATGACTCATTCCATCCGAATTGGTTGGCAATGGCGATATCACTCACATTATGCTCTCGTATTATGCGAACTAAATCTTCTATGCTGTCTGCGCAATAGAGGTTGTGCCCTTGGCGCGATAGGTCATCGGCGAGGTATTTAAGCGTTTGCCCTCTAAACGAACATACGCTTATGGAGACGTCTTGTTTTGGATAAGCGTTGTAGCTCGCATCGATGAGCTCATTTAGTGGCGTATAGATGAAAATAAGCTGCTTACAATGTTGGCAAAGTCGTTGCAACAACTCATTGTCGGCGATTCTGAGATCGTTACTAAATAGATATAAGCCCGTAGACATAGGTTCATCATGTGAGTGTTCTATGTTTAGTGATACGGAATTAACAGTGAGTTCGATCGTTTTAGCGAAGACAGGTGTGTAAATCAGCTACAATGGAAGCAATTAAACAGTGCAAAAGGAGTTTTTATCATGTTCAAAAGGATATTGGCGATAACGTTATTATTATCTAGTAATCAGTTAGTTGCACAAACCGCGGTGTACAAATGTGTTATTGATGGGGTTGTAAGCTACTCACAATTACCCTGTAGCGAAGATGCGCAAAAGCTTGATGTCAAAACGCTAGTCGATAAACAACAAGTAATGACCTCAACGCCGGCAGATTCAGGTATTGCGAACTACATAGATAACCGAGCCATATCGCGTGAGTTAGCGCAAAGCAAAGACAAAATAGATACCTATTCATTGCAGATGAGGCAGGAGTTAACTGAGCTCGAAGCCCAGGCTAACGGTCAGCGCAAGAATCTTGCCGGTGCTGAACGAGAAAAGGCGATAGCAACACAAATGCAATCAAGCATCGATCATTACCAAGCGTTGATAAACAGAGAGCAACTTAATATCGATCGTCTTCTTCTCAAGCAACAGATGACCGCTGAGCCATCGAATAAGGATGATAGCGTTGATGAATACATCAAAATGCAGCGAATTGAGCGGGAGATACGAGAGCATGAAGATAAAATTGAGACCTATCATCAGCAATTAGATTCGGAGCTCAAGGCGTTGAAGATTAAGACTACGGGCCAGTCTGCGAACTTAGTGGCTGCGAAGTTCGATAATGCCAATGCGCAAAGAATGTCAGCAATAACAGCTAAGTACGCAACTTTAATCGACATAGAACAAAAAGCATTGCAACGTCTAACAAACGAGTATGCGCTATTAAAAGCGAAGTAGAATATGGTTCTAAAAAGAACGGTGCCTTAATGGCACCGCTTTTTAATTTAACCCACTTCTGCGATTAGCATCGTTGAATTGAGACTGATCAACTGCGCTTTAGCAAAGAAGTTGAACTCGGTGCTGGTGGTCCAGGTATAGGCACCCATATTCTCGGTAAACACCAAATCACCGTCGGCTAAGGCCGGCATTAAACAGTTATCGCTGATCACATCGATACTGTCACAGGTCGGCCCGGTTAAAACACAGGGTTGCACATCTTCATATGCCAGGCTGTAAAAGCGCTGTTCTGGCTCACCATACACTCGGCCACTAAAGGCGCCGTAGACACCATCGTCCATGTAGTACCAGGTGGTGCCCCCGCGTTTGCTTTGACCCATCACGCTCATGACATGGGTCATAGCCGAAGCAACGATAAAGCGTCCTGGCTCGGCAATAAACTGTACCGTGTCGGGCCAGCTGCTCAAAGCATCGCGTATCGGTGCGCAAAATTCATAGATATCAATGGGCTGTCCCGCGTAGCTCACCGGGAAACCACCGCCAATATCCAAGGTATTCATAGCGCCTAGGCCTTCGGCGACGGCTCCTTCGAAGACTATTTTGCATTGTTCGATAGCATGCACATATTTACCCGCATCCATGGTTTGTGAACCAACGTGAAATGATAAACCACGTACGCGAATGCCTAACTCTTTTGCGCGCTTAAGCAAGGGTAAGGCATCAGCTCTGATCACCCCAAACTTCTTGGACAAGTCAGCAGCCGCATCTTTATTAGGGAAGCTCAGGCGCAGCAATAACTCGACTTGGTCGCGATAGGGCACAAACTTATGCAGCTCATTTTCGCTGTCGAACACAAAGGTGGTACAGCCATAGTTAAGAGCATGCTCTATATCACTTACGCGTTTGATCGGGTGAGTGTGGATCACCTGAGTAGGAGCAACACCTGCCTGAGCCACAAGATCCACTTCGCCGTTCGTGGCTAAATCAAAGCTGCCACCAAGCTCATTTAACGTGTGTACCACATCAATATGAGGCAAAGGCTTAAGCGCATAATGCAAGGCAACATTAGGCAAGGCGTTAGCCAGCTGTAAATAATTTTCACGCACTTGGTTTAGATCAAGCACCAGTAATGGGGTGCCGTGTTGCTTCGCAAGGGCGGTGCATAGAGAAAGGTGCTCGTTGTTTGTAGCAAAAGGCTGAGCAAAGGTAGAAACCGACATCATAACTCCAAAAGTTAATTTGGATAGTTACTCTTTCGCCTTGGCAAGAAATGCTGTACTAGGATTGGCTATCTAATAAAAGTGGCGCAATAATAGCCAAATTATTGCGCCACGCAAGCAAAATTTTTAAAAATTTTATCGCTTTATTTCAGCTGTTTATTCAGCGATATCAAAAGTAACCTGAGCGTCTTCACCGGCTACTACAGTCACGTCCTGAGTAGAGTACAGAGTAACTTCTTCATTCAGTACTTCAGCGTCGTCAAGGTGTGCCGTACAAGTGTAGGCAAGCTTGTAGCTACCTGCTGCAACGAAGCCGATTTCGAACTCGTTCAGACCGCTTTCTTCATTGAATACCACGTTAGCCGTTGCGATTGGTGCATCGGCAGGTGAGGTTACACCGTCTGCCTCAACATACAGATCTTTAGGCTCAACAACATCACCGCTGTATAGGTAAACTGCATGGCCAAAGGCACCTGTTTCTGGAGCAAAGGCGATGTTGTCGGCTTCACAGCTCGTAATCATGGCTTCTGTTACTAAGCCTTCGATGTCTTCAACATCGGCAAGGTTTTCAAGGCGGATACCGGTAGGTTTAAGGTTCACAACTTCGCTGTTGCTAGGATCAACCAGTGATTTTTTCAGGTCGAACTCAAGGACGAACTGGTTTTCGCCTACCGCTAGGGTGAAGTCGTTGATTTGAATCTCACCAAGACCATCTTTGTTTTTACGGTTAACTACCAAAGGAGCAACGGTATCATCGTTGTATACAATGTGAGAAGTCATCGCGATATTGGCTTCATCACCGTTCACGATATTGGCGCGTAGCCAGTTGTACTGACCCGGTGCTACAACTTCATCATTGATAAGACTGAATACATCGCTACCGGTGAATTCTAAAAGGTTAACCATTACAGGTTCACCGTCTGCGGTACGGGTTTCGAACATTGGACGTTCGCCGTCGGCACCATTAATGATGATGCTATCAAAAGCTACCCATACTTCTTTTGCATTACTGACAGGCGCATCAGATACACCTAGGCTGAATTGAGCCGTTTCTTCTTCACTCGAAGAACCACCACAACCTGTTAGTAAAGTAGCTGAGATGGCCGTTGCTAGTAATAGTTTATTCATAGTTTTTGATTCCCTTTGTTTGCAGTATTTTTGAGCTTAACAAATGAGGCTGAACAGGCATTTAACAAGCATAAGTCAAAGATTGAAAAGTGCGCTGAAAATGCTATTTAAGTTGCCCAAAGATACTTTTTAGTTCTTTTTTAGCTTTAGCGGTTAAGCATCATACTGAGACAAAACTCGGTTAGCCATCGCACTTTGAGGTGGAATTTTAAGGGAAGTTATATTGAGCAGGGCACTGGTTGGAGATAAAGATCTTGTCGGTCTGTGGGAGTAATGTCACTAGGGTTATGGAAGCGCCCAAAATGTGCCTGAAATAGACACGGCACTTGCATGACGCAGTGCCGTGTTTTTGGGTGTTACTTAACTTCTTTACCCGCCGCCTGTTGGTCGGCATGGTAGCTGGAGCGAACGAAAGGTCCGCAGGCAGCATGAGAAAAGCCAATTTCATCGGCATATTCTTTTAGTGCGTCGAATTCCTCGGGTGGCACATAACGCTTCACCGCCAGGTGGTGCTTCGAAGGTTGCAGATACTGACCCACGGTCAGCATATCAACATTGTGCTCACGTAGATCACGTAACACTTCTTCGATTTCACTCATTTCTTCACCCAAACCAACCATTAGGCCAGATTTAGTACGAACTTCTGGGTGCGCTTCTTTAAAGCGACGTAGCAGCTCTAGTGACCATTTATAATCGGCACCTGGACGTGCCAGTTTATACAGACGTGGCGCGGTTTCCAGGTTGTGGTTGAACACATCCGGCGGTGTTTCACTGAGGATCTCAAGTGCACGTTCCATACGACCACGGAAGTCGGGAACCAGGATCTCTATGGTAATACCCGGGTTGTGCTTGCGAATTTCACGGATACAATCGGCAAAGTGTTGAGCACCACCGTCACGCAGGTCATCGCGGTCAACCGAGGTGATCACCACATAGCTTAACTTCATATCCTTGATGGTCAGTGCTAGTTTTTCTGGCTCTTCGGCATCCGGTTTAAGCGGACGGCCGTGTGCCACATCGCAAAACGGGCAGCGGCGGGTACAGATAGCACCCAAGATCATAAAGGTGGCCGTACCATGGTTAAAACATTCGGACAGGTTAGGGCAGCTGGCCTCTTCACATACCGAATGCAATCCGTGTTTACGCATGGCTTGTTTAATACCATCGATACGCTCGCTCGACTTAGGCAAACGGATCTTCAGCCACTGTGGCTTGCGCAGCATTTCTTCTTTTTCTGTCGGCAAGACCTTAACCGGGATCAGTGCCATTTTTTGGGCGTCACGAAGCTTTACGCCCGGCTCCATACGTACAGATGATTTTGTCATTCTTTCACTAAACCTTCTTGGTACTCAACCTCTGCAGGATTGAGTCGTTTAATTAATTGCTGCACCAGTCCTTGTCCGGCGCTTTCAACGCTTTGTGGACCGCCTAAGTCTTTACATTGCACCATTTGCAGGCCGGCGTAACCACAAGGGTTAATGCGTAAAAATGGGCCTAAATCCATATCGACATTTAAGGCCAGCCCATGGAAGGAGCAACCACGGCGTACACGCAGGCCTAGCGAGGCAACCTTGGCTTCATTCACGTAGACGCCCGGGGCATCTTTTTTGGCATAGGCTTCGACGCCATATTCTTGCAGGCAATCGATAATGCTTTCTTCGAGCCAGGTTACCAGCTCGCGTACGCCAATTTTCAGGCGGCGTAAGTTAAACAGTACATAGAGCATTTGCTGGCCCGGGCCGTGATAGGTCACCTGGCCGCCGCGATCGACCTGAACCACAGGAATATCACCCGGCATCAGCAGGTGTTCTTCTTTACCGGCCTGGCCCTGGGTAAATACGGGATCGTGCTCAACCAGCCAGATTTCATCAGCACTTTGCTCATCGCGCACATCGGTATATTCCTGCATGGCATGCCAAATGGGCATGTATTCTTGGCGTCCTAGCTGGCGAACAATTAGATTACTCACGGCGTGTCCTCTGTGGTGCTGTTAAAGCACGTAGCGGACATGCTCAAGGCTGCCCAGCTCAGTGTAGATAATTTCGATATGCTCTTTTGACGTTACGGTCGCAATCAGGGTGACCGACTCGTAGTTACCCTTGCTACTGGGCTTGGTTCTTGGCGCGTAGTCGCCCGGAGCATGTTCTTGCATAACTGTAAGTACTTGCTCAGTTAATTCTACGTTAGCAAGGCCCATTACCTTAAAGGTAAACGGACAAGGAAACTCTAGATACTCATCAAACTTGGTGTCTTTAACCGGATTGACCATAATGCTTGACCCTCATTTACAGCACAGGACGCAAACAAACTAATGGGCTCATTAGTTCACAATGGCGCATATTCTAGCATTTTTTAGCGCAAAAAAAACGCCCCTCAATAGGGGCGCTTATTCTGGATTAGGCCAGTTGTAAGTATATTTCTACTTACTCAATGATTTGCAAGCGTAAGTAGTCGTAGATCTTGCTGAAAAAACCACCTTCTTCAACACTTTCCAGAGTGACTAAAGGATAGCTGGCAATGTCTTCACCGGCTAGCTGCAGGTATAAGGTACCTACCTTAGTGCCCTTGGCCAGTGGCGCTTCCAATGTAGTATCAAGCTCGAAGTTGGCTTCCAGGTTCTTTTGTTGACCACGCGGAATAGTGATTGGTGTGCTCTCTAAAATACCCAGAGAAACGATTTCCTTATCACCCATCCAAATACGTTGCTCGGCAAACTTGTCACCGGCTTGATACGGAGTGATGGTTTCAAAAAAGCGGAAGCCGTAGTTAAGCAGCTTTTTGCTTTCAACCTTACGGGCACGCTCAGAGCTGGCACCCATGATCACAGCGATTAAGCGCATATCGCCCTTGGTCGCTGAAGAAACCAGGCTATAGCCGGCATCATCGGTATGACCGGTTTTAATGCCGTCTACCTCAAGGCTTTGATCCCATAACAGACTGTTACGGTTGAACTGCTTAATGCCGTTATAGGTAAAATCTTTTTCTTTATACAGGGCATACTCGTCCGGCACATCACGGATCAAGGCGGCACCTAGGGTCGCCATATCGCGTGGCGTGGTGTAATGCTCGTTGGTGTCTAGGCCGTGGCTGTTAATAAAGTGGCTGTTGCTCATGCCTAGTTTTTCCGCATGCGCATTCATTAAATCGGCAAATGCTGATTCGCTGCCGGCAATATGTTCGGCCATGGCTACACAGGCATCGTTGCCCGATTGAATTATGATACCGCGGTTAAGATCTTCAACACTGACCTGTTTACCTACTTCGATAAACATTTTTGATGATTCTGGGAAATTCTTTGCCCAGGCATTTTCACTGACCGTCACCATATCGGTGGGAGCCAGGTTGCCTGCGGCGATTTCTGTACCTACCACATAACTGGTCATCATTTTCGTTAAACTGGCCGGTGCCAATTTGGTATCGGCTTCGCCTTCAGCGATTACTTTGCCTGTGGTGAAGTCAACCAGGAAATAACCCTTGGCATTAACCTCAGGAGCTGCGGGGATAATTTGGGCGTTAGCGGTAAAAACGGCGCTAGCACATAGCAGTCCACTTAAGCCTTTTAGAAGAGAATGTTTAATTGATTTCATTATGCTTGTTTAATCTGTTTTGGGTGAAAGTGCGGTTAGGGTGTTATCTTAAAGGGCTTGGTCGTCATAAAGCAAGAAAGCTTGGGCAAACCTAGTACTTTTTAATTGCTCTAATAACGTCTTAGCCTGTTGCTCGTCGCTTATTGGACCTAAGCGAAGGCGAAAAATTCCATCTTTGTGCTGTTTTATATGGGTCGGGACGTGATAATCCTGCTCTAGCTGCAGTGCCAGCGCCTGAATATTCGCCAATTGTGACCCGGCAGCAACTTGTATGTATTGGTGCGCGGCTTTGCGTCGGCAAGGGTAATGGCTTCGAGCTTAACCTTGGCTGTACCCTTTAAGTGATAACCCAGTTTATACGCCGCAGCGTAGGATAAATCGATAATACGGTCTTCATGGAAAGGACCGCGGTCGTTAACTCGTACCACCACGCTCTGACCATTGTCGATATTGGTGACGCGCACAAAGCTAGGTAGCGGCAAGGTTTTATGGGCCGCGGTCATGGCAAACATATCGTACACCTCGCCGTTGGAGGTGTGATAGCCGTGAAATTTGCGCCCGTACCAGGAGGCGATACCGCTTTGGGTGAAGCCGGTTTCATCAAATATAGGCACATATTGCTTGCCCCTGACTTGGTAAGGACGATTCGCCGCGGCGCTTTTCGCTTCGTCTGTGACCACTGCGTCTTGTAGTTCTAAGTCCGAAGGGTGACGCAGCGGTGCGGCATCATGCTCCATCTGATAGCGGCCGGATTGACCCTTGCTCGGGGCGCTGCCGGGTGAACTACAGGCGGTGATAATGAAACTAAGTAAGACGATAAAAAGCGCGCGTAAGGCCATTATTTATTCAACATCCGTTTTTCCGTGGCGATACTCATTATGATGCCAAAGCCTGCGAGCAGTGTCACCATAGATGTGCCGCCGTAACTGATCAGCGGCAACGGAACACCCACCACAGGCAATAAGCCAGATACCATGCCGATATTTACAAAGACATAGACAAAGAAGGTCAGGGTCAAAGCGCCGGCCAATAGTTTACCGAAGGCTTCCTGAGCATTCACGGCGATATAGAGGCCGCGGGCGATAATAAAGAGGTAGACACCGAGCAGGAATAAGACGCCGATAAGGCCAAACTCCTCGCTCAGTACCGAGAAGATAAAGTCGGTATGGCGCTCGGGTAGAAACTCCAGTTGCGACTGAGTGCCTTGCAGCCAGCCCTTGCCCTCAATACCACCTGAGCCTATGGCGATTTTCGATTGAATAATATGATAACCCGAGCCTAAAGGGTCACTTTCCGGATTGAGGAAGGTGAGTACCCGCTGCTTTTGATAGGCGTGCATGCCATAGTGCCAAAACAGCGGCGCACCGGCGCCGACTAATACCGCTAAAGAGCCGATCAGGCGCCAACTGACGCCAGCTAAAAACAGCACAAAGATGCCTGAGCTGGCGATCAGAATCGAGGTACCTAAATCAGGCTGCTCCTTAATGAGCAAGGTCGGCACCATGACTATCACCAAACCGATAAAGAGGTTGCTTAATTTCGGCGGTAAATGGTTGCGACCAATATACCAGGCGACGCACATGGGCACCGCCAGTTTCATGATTTCCGAGGGTTGAAAGCGAATACCTATATTCAGCCAGCGCTGCGCGCCTTTGGAACTGACACCGACAAAGAGCACGGCGACCAACATTAACGTGCCCACCAGATAGACGGGGATCACCACGCGTTTTAGGGTGCTTGGCGAGACTTGTGCACAGATCATCATGGCAATAAAGGCGCCGCCCATGCGGGTGCTGTGGCGCATCATCATGCCGGTATCCTGGCCACTGGCGCTATACACTATGGCTAAGCTACCTGCCATCATTGCCAACAGTGCCAAAAACAGCGGCAGGTCGATATGTACACGCTGCCAAATAGAAATCTTATTGGTGACTGGCGTCATGACTGCGGCTCCTTCTTGCCTTGGCTAATGGGATTGGCGAGGAAATAATAATCCATTACCTGACGGGCAATAGGAGCCGCCACCGAAGCGCCGCCACCGGTGTTTTCCACAATAATGGTGACCACGATTTGCGGGTCGTTAAAGGGGGCAAAACCCACATAGATGGCGTTGTCGCGATGACGTTCTTTAAGTTTATCGGCTTCGTAACGCTCACCCTGGGCTATGCTGACTACCTGCGCCGTACCGGTTTTACCCGCTGGGTCGTAGGTCGCACCCTTAAAGGCTTTATGCGCCGTACCTGTGATCTTGGTCACGGTATTATGCATGGCGTCGAGGGCAACTTGCCAGTGTCTAGGGTTGTTCAAGACTATGGGTGGTTTTTCATCATTATTGATTACTTCTACTTGCTCATCGCGGCGCAGCGCTTGTGCCAGATGCGGCGGATGGTGTTTGCCCTTATTCACCAGGATATTAATGGAGTTGGCGATTTGAATCGGCGTTGCCGTCCAGTAACCCTGACCTATGCCCACTGAGATGGTATCGCCGCGCCACCAGGGCTCGCGGAAACGTCCTTCTTTCCATTCCCTGGTAGGTAAAATGGCGGTGGTTTCTTCTTTAATATCTATACCAGAGAGATCGCCAAAGCCAAATTGCGCCATAAAGTCGCTGATCTTGGTGATGCCGGCGCGATAGGCGATATCGTAAAAATAGGTGTCGCACGACTCTTCGATGGCCTTATACACATCAACATGGCCATGACCCCAGCGGCGCCAGTCACGCCATTTATGCTCAACATTGGGAATTTGGAAAAACCCTGGGTCGAACATCTTGGTTTGCTCTGTCACTAACCCTTCTTCCATGCCGAAAATCGCCATATGCGGTTTGATGGTTGAAGCCGGAGCGTAGCGCCCCTGAGTAGCGCGGTTGATAAGCGGTCTGTCTGGATTTAACAGGGCCTTGTAGTCCGCCGAGCTGATGCCGTGAACAAAGAGGTTAGGGTCGTAGCTGGGGTTGGAATACAGGGCCAGGATGCCACCGGTTTTCGCATCCAGGGCGATTACCGTACCGCGCTTATCTTCCATGCTCAATTGAGCGATTTGTTGCAGGCCAATGTCTAAGGTCAGTACCAGATCTTTACCCGGCACAGGCGCGGTTTCATCCAAACTGCGCAGCACGCGGCCGCGGTTATTGATCTCCACCGATTGCGAGCCCAC
Source organism: Pseudoalteromonas sp. T1lg10 (assembly GCF_002964545.1). NCBI lineage: Bacteria > Pseudomonadati > Pseudomonadota > Gammaproteobacteria > Alteromonadales > Pseudoalteromonadaceae > Pseudoalteromonas > Pseudoalteromonas sp. T1lg10. Next base: position 324,711 of record NZ_PQBV01000037.1, on the reverse strand, counting down.
TTCACCATGCAATTCGGTTTCATAAAATTTTTCTAAGCCCAATTTACCGAAGTCGCGGGTGGCGCGGTAGTTGGTGGCTAAGTCTTCGGCCTCAAGCTGTGCCAGCTCCTTTTTATTGAGCTTGGCCACATAACCCAGGGCATGGGTTAAGGTATCGCCGTAGGGGTAATGGCGAGCCAGTCGGGCTTCTATGCTAAAGCCGGGAAATTTATGTTGATTGACGGAAAAAAGCGCTACCTCTTTTTCATCAAGGCGGCCTTTAAGCACCTGGCTTTTAAAACGGCGGTTATGACGGATATCGTCTAAAAATTCTTCTTTTTGTTGCTCGCTAATGCTGATCAGTTTACCAATTTCATCAAGCGCGGCATCGAGATCATCCACCTCTTCGGGGATCACCTCCAGGTTATACACGGGCTTGTTTTCCGCCAGCAGATTGCCATTACGGTCATAAATAAGGCCACGGTTGGGCGCTATGGGGATCACATTAATGCGGTTATCGTTCGAGCGTGTTTGATAGGTTTGGTGCGAAACTATCTGTAAGTTATACAGGTTTGAAATAAGTATCGCGACCATGATCAAGACAAAAACAAAGGCGGTAAAGGCCCGCCGCGCAAACAAATTGGCCTCGGCGGAATGGTCGCGGATCGGAGTGCGTTTACGCAGCATGGGTTCTAATTATTCTCGGTGATAAGGATGGTTGTTGTTTAAGCTCCAGCCCCGGTACAGGCTTTCGGCTACAATAATGCGAACCAAGGGATGTGGCAAGGTCAAATTCGATAGCGACCATTTTTGTTCCGAGCGGGCGATACACTCGGGCGCCAGGCCTTCTGGGCCGCCGATCAATAAGCTGACATCACGGCCATCAAGCTGCCACTTTTCCATGGCTTTGGCCAATTGATGGGTGTCCATGGCCTTGCCCGTCACCTCCAGAGTGACTATGCGGTTGCCCTTAGGGATGGCGGCCAGGGTACGCTCACCTTCTTGCTGCAAGATGCGTTTAATATCGGCATTCTTGCCGCGCTTACCGGCGGGGATCTCGACCAGCTCTAAGGCCATATCTTTGGGAAAGCGGCGCTGATATTCGCTAAAGCCCGCTTCAACCCAAGCAGGCATCTTGGTGCCCACGGCGACCAATTGGATCTTCACCGCTTAACCCCAGAGTTTTTCTAACTGGTAGAAGTCGCGGGTTTCGTCTTGCATAACATGGACGATTACATCGCCAAGGTCGACCAATACCCACTCACCCACGTCCTGACCTTCTTGGCCGATGACGTCGAAGTTATGTTCTTTGGCTTCTTTAGCTAGATGGCGAGCAATAGATTGTACCTGGCGTTTGGAGTTACCAGAGCACACCACCATGTAGTCGGTAATGTCTGAGCTTTCGCGTACGTCTAAGGTGATCACGTCGCGGGCTTTCATGTCATCAATTTTGTCTAATGCAAAGTCAAGGAGTTCGTTGGTTTGCAAAATACACTCTCTGTTTAATCAAATTCATTTAAGCGGGTGATGTTATCACTTTTAACCGGCCATATACAGGCGCTTATCGCGTATATATTGGCTCACCGCCGCGGGTATTAAATCTTCACAGGGCTCTCCACGTTGCAAGCGCTCGCGCACCAAGGTTGAGGAGACAGCCCGTTGCGGCCCGGCTAAAAAGTACACCAGTCCCGCTTGTTTAGACTCCAGCGCCGAACCTTGGTTGCATTGGTGCTGGTTTAAATAGGCCTGCAACTGAGGCGAGGGGGACAGATGCTCGTCCGGGCGCTGATACACCACCAGATGACATAACTCGAGAATGTCGCGCCACTGGTACCAGGAATCAAAGCCGTTAAAGGAGTCCATACCCAACAAAAACAAAATGGGTTCCTGCGTCCGACCGCTGGCGTTGAGTTCGCTGCGCAATTCTTGCAGGCTTAATAAGGAATAAGAGGGGCCGCTGCGGTGCAATTCGCGCTCGTCTATGGCAAAGCGGGGCTCGGCGGCAATAGCTAGTTTCAGCATTGCCAACTTATCGGCATTGTCGATACCGCTTGCCTGTTTATGTGCGGGAACCCGATTGGGCATAAAAAATAGGGTGTTACCGCCGAAGTGCTCAAGGCACTGCTCGGCCATATTCAGGTGAGCAAAATGCACCGGATCAAAGGTGCCGCCAAATAACAACATGCTTACTCCACAAAGCTAGGTGCGGCAAAAGGCAGTGCCCGGCAAAAGCTGACGCTGATATGGGCCAACATGGGGTAAGGAGAGCCCAGTTTGCCACTTTTGTAGGCGCTATCGAAATCGGCCAGCAGGTCGAGCAACGTACTTAGGTGTTCGCTGCGCAGGCGCTGCAAGGCCTGGCTGTACATACCTTGTTGGTTTTTCCATATGGCCAGCTGTTTGCAGGCGCTGTTAAAGTCTTGCCCGTTTTGTTGCAAGCTCAGCAGCTTTTGTAATTGCTGCGCTTCCTTGGTCAGGGCCCAGGCAATGGCGGTGGGCTCGGTATTATCGTTTTGCAACCGGGTTAATACCTGGATGGCCTTAGTGCTGTCGCCCAGCAAGATGGCATTGGCCAAATCGAAAATATCGAACTTGTTTTGATTCAGTAAGGTTCCGAGCAGGGTATGGCCATTAATGGCGCGCTGCCCATAGAGCAGGGAGAGCTTTTCCAGCTCCTGATAGCAGGCCAGCAGGTTGCCTTCCGTGGTGTCGAGCAACACCTGTTTAGCATCGCCTTCGAGGTTTAACTGCAGGCGACGGCAATGGCCGTCGAGCCAGCGGCGCAAATGATTGCCGCTTAAGGGGTAGCAGGGGATAAAGAGGCCCTGCTGATCCAGAGCCTTAAACCAGGCGCTGCGCTGGATTTCTTGCGATGCCTTCATGCCGTGCAGGACGATAACACAATCCGGGTTAGGGGATTGCACATAGCCTTTTAGGTGCTCGGCTCCGGTTTTGCCCGGTTTTTGCCCCGCCATATCCACTTCAATCAGGGTGCGGGCGCTAAAGAGCGACATACTTTGATAATGACCGTCTAGCTCTTGCCAATCGAATTGCGCCCCGGCGCTCAGCTTAATGACTTCATCGAAGCCCTGTTGCTTGGCGCTGTGGCGAATTTGCTGCACGCATTCACTGACTTGAAAGGGTTCCTCGCCAAAGACCATGTAAAATGGCGCTAACCCTTTTTGTAGTTGTTGCGGCAGTTGATTGGCGTAGACGCGCATTAGAGCTGGGCCAACTCACGAACGATGCGACGACTGGCCTGTTTGCGCAACTCGTCGAGCAAGATGGTCATCTCATTGGCCTTAGCCAGGGCATTATCCGGGTCATCCTGATAATTACGATAGAGCTCAAAGTATTGCTCAATTGGCTCGGCGTTGGCGCGCTCTAAGCGATAGGAAACCGAATAAATCAGCTCATATTCCGCTACCTGGCCGTTTTTAAACAGCGATAGTACGCGTCTGTCGAGACTATCGGCTTTTAGAGTGAGTGTCGGGGATTTAGCACTAAGATTTTGGTTTACCAGCACATTGCTGTGCTCAAGCTCCTGCAATACCTCGGCAAAAAGGGCCGAGTTAGGGTCCTGCGCTGTGACTTCTAAGGTCATAAGCTCTTCAGGCAGGTCGGAAGCTCGTTTAAGATGAAAGCCGCAGCCGCTTAGCATAAGCGCTAAGCAGCCGAGGATCATAAGGTTGAGCAAACGCGATGGGGCGAACATCTTAGTTCGCCACCACGTTAAGCACTTTGCCTTTAATATAAATCACTTTACGCACAGTCAGGCCTTCGGTGAATTTCTGTACATTGGCATCGGCAAAAGCAGCTTGCTCTACCGCTTCTTGGCTGGCATCCGCCGCAAGAGTCAGTTTCGCACGTACCTTACCATTGATCTGGACCACGACCAGCTTTTCACTTTCAACCATAGCCGATTCATCGGCAACCGGCCAAGTAGCGTCAAGCACATCGCCTTCTTTGCCCAAGTCTTGCCATAGCTGGTGCGACAAGTGCGGGGTGATAGGCGCAAGCATGATCAACATGGCTTCTAGGGCTTCGTTGGCCACCGCTTTGTCACCCTCATCCGCTAATGGTGCTTTGATCAGCTTGTTAGACAGCTCCATCACGGCGGCAATGGCGGTGTTGAAGGTTTGACGGCGCTCTAGGTCGTCGGTGATCTTGGCGATCGCCTTGTGCAGTTCACGACGCAGTTCTTTTTGCTCTTTCGAGAGCGAAGCAACATCTAACGCTACAAAGCCGGCTTTTTTCACATCTAGCGCATATTTGTAAACACGCTTAATGAAGCGGTGCGCGCCTTCTACGCCCGAGTCTGACCATTCCAGGGTTTGCTCTGGTGGCGCAGTGAACATCATAAACAAGCGCACGGTATCGGCACCGTATTGATCGATAACATGCTGCGGGTCGATACCGTTATTTTTCGACTTCGACATCTTGCTCATACCGGCGCTTTCTACCGGCTGGCCGTCGTCTTTGTGCCACGCCTTGATGATGCGGCCCTTGTCGTCTTTTTCGGTTTCAACGTCAGTGGGTGAAATCCAGATATCGCCGCCTTTTTCATCCTTACGGAAGTAGGTTTCAGCAAGTACCATGCCTTGACACAGAAGGCGCTCGAACGGCTCGTCAGAATTAACTAGACCAAAGTCACGCAATAGCTTGTGGAAGAAACGCGCATATAATAAGTGCAAGATCGCGTGCTCGATACCGCCAATGTATTGGTTTACCGGTAGCCAGTAGTTGGCTGCACCCGGCTCTAACATGCCTTCATCGTAGCGCGGGCTACAATAACGGGCATAGTACCAAGACGACTCCATAAAGGTATCGAAGGTATCTGTTTCGTGGAACACGGTTTCGCCGTTAATGGTAGCCTTGGCCCACTCTGGATCTGATTTGATCGGCGAAGTTACACCGTCCATGACTACGTCTTCTGGCAGACGCACCGGCAGCATGTCTTCAGGCGCGGCCAGCTCAGAGCCATCTTCTGTGTTCAACATAGGAATTGGTGAGCCCCAGTAACGCTGACGGCTTACACCCCAGTCACGTAGGCGGAAGTTAACCTTGCGCTCACCCACGCCAAGCACGGTTAGCTTGTCGGCGATGGCATTGAAGGCGCCATCAAAATCCAGGCCATCGAACTCGCCAGAATTAACCAGCGTGCCTTTTTCCGTGTAGGCGGCTTTTGAAAGGTCGCACTCATCGCCTTCGTTTGCTGCGATAACCTGTTTGATATCAAGGCCGTAAGCCGTTGCAAATTCAAAGTCGCGCTGATCGTGTGCCGGTACGGCCATAACTGCGCCTGAACCGTAATCCATCAATACGAAGTTGGCGATCCAGATTGGCACTTCCTGACCCGTTAATGGGTGGATGGCGTACAAACCTGTGGCAATACCCTTTTTCTCCATGGTGGCAACATCGGCTTCGGCCACCTTGGTGTTTTTACATTCTTCAACGAAGGCCGCTACCTCGGCATTGGCTGCCGCTGCTTCCTGGGCAATCGGGTGCGCTGCGGCCACGGCCACATAGCTCACGCCCATAAAGGTATCAGGACGGGTAGTGTAGACACTGAATTCACCCTGGCCATCGGCACGTTTAAAGGTGATATCTACGCCTTCTGAGCGGCCAATCCAGTTACGCTGCATGGTGCGTACCTGCTCAGGCCAGTGCTCTAGCTTGTCTAAGTCATCCAGCAACTCTTGTGCATAGTCGGTGATCTTAATAAACCACTGCGGAATTTCTTTTTGTTCAACTACCGCGCCTGAACGCCAACCTTTACCATCGATAACCTGCTCGTTGGCAAGTACGGTTTGGTCTACCGGATCCCAGTTAACTGTTGACATCTTCTTGTACACCAAGCCTTTTTCGTAAAGCTTAGTGAAGAACCACTGTTCCCACTTGTAGTATCCAGGGTGACAAGTCGCGATTTCACGATCCCAGTCATAACCAAAACCAAGCAGTTTTAGCTGGTTGCGCATGTAATCGATATTTTGATAGGTCCAGTTAGCCGGCGCCGTGTTGTTTTTAATCGCGGCGTTTTCAGCAGGTAGACCAAAAGCATCCCAACCCATAGGCTGCATTACGTTTTTACCTTGCAGGCGCTGGAAGCGAGAAACTACATCACCAATGGTGTAGTTGCGCACGTGACCCATGTGCAGTCGACCACTGGGGTAGGGGAACATGGAGAGACAGTAAAACTTCTCTTTCGAGTCGTCTTCTGTGGCTTTAAATACCTTGTTTTCTTCCCAGTATGACTGGGCTTTCGCTTCAATTTCCTGCGGGTTATATTGCTCTTGCATCTACTCTTCCAGACTTCTTGCAAAATGATGACAAATTTGCCCGATAGCATACCCCAAATCTATGGTTAATCACAGCAAGGGACAGGCTTTTTTGTCGCCATTATTGAATTGTGGGCAGGCAGGCTATAGTTAACTAGTAGGGGTAAAAATTATGCAAGGAGTTAATATGGCAGATTATCGACAATGGTTATCCGAATTTAGCGATTGGCTAAAGGATGTTAACGACCATGAAGTCAAAGATATGGTGGCCACCTTTTTAGAGTCTAAGCAGGCGCTAAAGGATTTAAGCAAGGATAAGTACGAAGAATATAAGCGTTATTTGGCTCGGGATATAGACCACCTTATCGAGCACGAGAACTATTACAACTCATTGGCCTGGCAGGAGCTTAAGGAGAGCCTCTGGTTTGAGTTATCCCATATCGAAGACAAGTCCCAGTTGGAGTGGCAGGCGTTGAGCCAAGACTTTAAACATAAAGGGGTTTATCATAGCGGAGAATGGATAGCCATGGGCACCTTAGTGTGCCAAAATTGCCATTCTAAGGTAGATGTTTACCACCCCAGTGAAATTCTGCCCTGCACCGAGTGCGGCGGCATTCACTTTAATCGTCAGGCGCTGCAGCCATAGCCAATTTTAGCGGCGTTGAAAATAACAAGGGCCCGGCTATGGGCCCAGCAAAAGACGTGTTGTATGAAACATAAAACATCAGGCGTGGTCAGCACCTTAAGTGCTTGCGCTCTTGCGCCGCAAATTTCCGAAAATCATATTCGTACTTGTCTCACTCATCCTTACCCCGAAGAGCTGCCTTTTATCGGCCAAAAGCGTGCCGACAGTGCCCTTGATTTTGCCTTGGGTATGCACTTGCCGGGTTACAATGCGTATGTGATGGGCGAGCCGGCTCTGGGTCGTTACACCCTGGTGCAACACAAGCTGCAACAGTATGCCAAGGACAGGGAAACCCCCAGAGAATGGTTGTACGTAAACAACTATCAGGATCACCGTGAGCCTATTGCTATCTTGATGAACCCGGGTGAAGGGCAGGTTCTGGTGGACGATATTGACGCCGTGCTTGAGGAAATTCTCGATACCTTTCCTGCTGCCTTTGACAACCCTGGCTATCAGCGTAAGAAAAAGTCAATCGACCGCGAATTTGAAGACAAATACGAAGATGCGCTGGCCCATGTAGAAGAGCTGGCCAATGAACACAGCGTGGAGCTGATTGAAGATCAAAACAACGTTGGCTTTGTGCCCATAGTGAACAATCAACGTTTAAGTGATGAGCAATTCAGCGCCCTGGACGAGCACACTCAGGAGCGCTTTATCAACGCCATTACTGAGCTCGAAGATGCCTTAATCGATGCCCTGATCGAGCTGCCGAAATGGAAACGTGAGTCGAGCGAAGCGCTGCGTAAGCTGAAAAAGGCCACGGCAGAGGCGGCCATTAAGCCGTTACTGCGTGAATTGGAGCACAAATACGCCACCCATATCGGCGTATTACGCTATCTAAAAGACCTGCGCTCGGAGCTGGTGGATACAGTACTGGAATGGCTAGATGAAGAGCAGAGCAATGACAAGAGCGAGGAGGAGTATGACCGCAAGGAAATGCTTACCGAATTCTTTGCTCCTAACCTTTTGGTGCCCTACAAGGAGCACGATGCCGCACCGGTAATTTACGAGCCGAATCCCACCTTTGGTAATCTTTTTGGCAAGATTGAATATTCTACCTCGCAAGGCTCTTTGGTGACCAGTTACCGCAGTATTCAGCCCGGCGCCTTGCACCGTGCCAACGGCGGCTATCTGATTATGGATGCCGAGAAGGTGATGGCCAATGCCCAGGTGTGGGATGGCTTAAAGCTGAGTTTAAAAACCCACCAGATAAAAAATGATTTGCCCTATCAGGACAGCTCTGTGGGCAGCAGCTTTACCCTGCGCCCCCAGCTTATTCCCCTGGATGTAAAAGTGCTTTTGTTGGGCTCTCGCGACCTCTACTACGCACTTAACGAATACGATGAAGAGTTTGCCGAGCACTTTAGGGTGCTGGCGGACTTTGATTTCTACCTGCCGGGCACGGACAAATACCAGTACCAGTTTATTACCAAGGTGCAGGAATATTGCCGCGAGACCTTAAAAACCGAGGTGAATTGCGATGCCATGTCACTTTTGCTGCGTTTTAGCCATCGTCAGGCCGAACATCAGCAAAAGCTCTCGGCGCGTTTTGCCGATGTGATGGAGTTGGTGGCAGAGGCCAGCTATTACGCCCGTCAGGACCGCAGCGAGCAGATCCACGCCACTCATGTACACGAGGCCCTGGCCGGCAAGGAATACCGCACCGGGCAAATGAGTGAACATATGCTCAGCGATATCCGCGAAGGTCATATTTTGATTGCCACCGAGGACAAGGCGGTGGGCATGGTCAACGGTCTTACCGTGTTGCATGTGGGTGATACCTCATTTGGTACCCCGGCGCGCATCAGTGCTTCCGTCTATGCCGGCAGTGATGGTGTTATCGATATCGAACGTGAGGCCGAGCTGGGTAAGGCGATTCACTCTAAAGGGGTGATGCTGTTGACAGGTTATTTGGGTAGCAAGTATGCCCAAGATTTCAGCCTGACCCTGAGCGCCAATATTGCCATCGAGCAAAGCTACGGCTATATCGATGGTGACAGCGCGTCTTTGGCGGAATTGTGTGCCCTGGTATCGAGTATTACCCGAGTGCCCATCGACCAGGGCATCGCTATGACCGGCTCGATTAACCAGCGCGGTGAGGTGCAGGCCATAGGCGGTGTGAATGAGAAGATTGAAGGTTTCTTCAAGCTTTGTCAGATGCGCGGCTTAAGTGGTGAGCAGGGGGTGATTATCCCTAAATCGAACTGCTTGAATCTGGTATTAAACCAGGACGTGATTGATGCCGTGGAGCAGGGACGTTTTCATATTTACCCTGTGGCCAATGTCGATGAAGCGCTAAGCCTGCTTACAGGCAAGGAGTGCGGCGAGCTAAAAGATGGCGCCTATACCAAGGGCAGTATTCACGACCTGGCCATGACCCGACTGCGCGAAATTGCCGCCATAGTCGGTGGGGAGGATGAAGACGATGCTTAATCTTATTCTTTCGGTCATTATTCTTGTCTTACTGGTCTTGACCATACGCGGGCACCTGCGCAACCGTAAGGTTGCGGCCCTCAACAAGCAGAAGGAAGCCGATTTCTTTGCCAAAAACAAAGAGCAGGAAGGGCTGGAGGAGCTGCCAAGCGGGGTGCAAATCCTGTGGCAGAGTCGCAGCGATGAGGGAGTACAGCCAGAGCCAACATCCAAGGTTTGTGTGCACTATCGTGGCACCTTGCTAGATGGCCGTGAGTTTGACAGCTCCTATAAGCGTGACAAGCCTTTAGATTTTAAATTGGATCAGGTGATCAAGGGCTGGCAGCTGGGGCTGCAACAGATGCGTGTGGGCGATAAGGCCACCTTGTACATCCCCGCCCACCTCGCCTATGGCGACCGTCGCGTGGGGATCATTGAGCCTGCCAGTGCGTTAATTTTTGAGGTTGAGCTACTGCGCCTAGGTTAAATCAGTGCTAATCAATAAAAAAACCACCGCCCCTGCGGTGGTTTTTTATACCTGCCTTTTGTCGCATTGCGCTGTTGTTCCCCGCCTTGATAGCCTAGTTTTAATGAAGCTGTGCTGTTCACAGAGCCAGCAGCCCAAAGCAATCAACAGGGGATGAAACAATGAAACTAGGTAAACCTTTATGTCAGGCTCTGCTCTTTAGTGCCGTCACTGGCCTAAGTATGCACACCTATGCCGCTTCATTAGCGGCGCAAATCGATACCGTCAATGCCGAGGTAGGAGACAAGCTGATCGAGTGGCGCCGTCACTTGCATCAATACCCGGAGCTCAGTAACCGCGAATTTGCAACCGCCAAATATGTCGCCGAACATCTCGAAAGTTTAGGCCTAGAGGTACAAACGGGCGTCGCCCACACCGGGGTAGTGGCAAAAATTAAGGGTGGTAAAAGTGGTCCCTTGATAGCGCTGCGCGCCGATATGGATGCTCTGCCGGTGACCGAGCAGGTGAACTTGCCTTTTGCCTCAAAGCAAACAGCCACTTACCGTGGTGAAGACGTAGGTGTAATGCATGCCTGTGGCCATGACGCTCACGTCGCCATCTTAATGGCGGTGGCACAGTCGCTGGTGGCCTTAAAGGATGAACTTGCCGGCGATGTACTCTTGATCTTTCAACCCGCCGAAGAAGGGGCGCCTCAAGGCGAGGAGGGTGGCGCCGAGTTAATGTTGAAAGAAGGTTTGTTTGCGCAAAAGCCCGAGGCGGTATTCGGCCTGCATGTAACCTCATCCCTTAACAGCGGCCAGATAGGGTTGCGCTCTGGGCCGCTGATGGCCAGCTCGGATGCCTTTAGTATCAAGGTCAGTGGCCGTCAAACCCATGGTTCGAGGCCGTGGAATGGCATAGATCCAATCGTGGCCTCCAGTCAGATCATTATGGCCACTCAAACCATAGCGTCACGTCAGGTAGATGTGACCAAGGCACCTTCGGTTATTTCCTACGGTGCCATTAAAGGTGGTGTGCGCAATAACATTATTCCCGATGAGGTGGAAATGGTCGGCACCATTCGCACCTTTGATCAGGATATGCGCGCCGACATTAAAAAACGCTTACAACATACTGCCGAATTGACTGCACAAGCCGCAGGTGCCAAGGCCGAGGTGCATATAGACCATGGCTATCCGGTGACTGTGAATAACCCCGAACTCACGGCGAAGATGATGCCTACCCTGGAGCAAGCGGCGGGTAAGGATAATGTCATTATTACCGACCTGATCACAGGTGCCGAGGACTTTTCCTACTACGCCCTAGAAACGCCGGGAATGTTCTTTTTCTTAGGGATCACTCCAGCCGATCAAAACGCAAAAACGGCGCCAAGCAACCATTCGCCACACTTCTATATTGATGAGCAGGGGCTGCCGCTAGGCGTGAAGGCCCTCACTAATCTGGTGTTTGATTACCTGGATAAGTGATACTGAAATAGGAAAGTGAAAAGGCGCTATTAAGCGCCTTTTTTACTTCGGTAAGTAATGCCCATACTAACCAGGGCAAAGCCAATCAACAGCAGCCACACCGGCCATGTACCTTGGCGGGCGTAGAAGCTGTCGCCGTCGATAAGCTGTACATCGGTAAGTAATACATCATCAACAAACTGAGGCAGGCTCACCTGCTTTTGTGACAGCGGATCATACACCCCAGTGACCCCTGTGTTGGTAACGCGAATCAGGGGACGCATTAGCTCTAGCGCCCGCATACGTGATATTTGCATATGCTGATGGGGGCCGTGGGAGTCGCCAAACCAGGCGTCGTTGCTGACGGTAAAGAGAATATCCGAGTCACTGCGATAGTTGGCGCGCACCAAATCGGGAAAGACGATTTCATAGCAGATTGCCGGCAAAATATGATAGCCGTTGGCGAGCAGGTTATTCTGCACTCGCTCTCCACGGCTAAAGCTCGACATGGGCAAGTCGAACAGCGGCGCTATGGGGCGTAGGAGATCCTCAAAAGGCACGAACTCGCCTATGGGCAAAAGCTGGTGCTTGCGATAACGATTTCTATGCAGGTAAGTATATTGACCCTCACTGCTGTCTGCCTCTTGTTTACCCATAACCACAAGCGTGTTGTAGGCCTTGCGGGTGTCATACTGGTAATCCACTATGCCGGTGATAAGGGCGCTGTCGTTAAAGACCGCGGCCTTATCCAAAGAGCGCAGGAAGTCGCCGGCCAGGGACTCCAGTTCGGGCACGGCCGCCTCGGGCCAGACCACCAGATCCGCCTGCCAGTGAGTGCGGGTCATATCCTGGTATTTGAGCATGGTTGGCCAGAAGTTTTCCGGCTCCCAGCGCATGCTTTGTTTGATATTGCCCTGCACCAGAGCCACCGAAAGATGCTTGTTGGCATACTGATTAGCCGGGGCAAAGTATGCACTAAGCGCTATTATAGCCACTAGGGCACAAGTACCAACCAGGGGTTGCCAGGCACGGTTCAAGACTAAGCGAAACAGGCTGTAACCCAGTGCCAATACGACACAGGCGAGACCAAACTCACCGACCAGTGGGGCAAGAATATTAAGCGGTGAGTCGGTTTGCGTATAACCCAGGGAGAGCCAGGGAAAACCGGTTAACAGTGTGCCGCGTAGCCACTCAGCGAACGCGAAACTAAGAATGAGAGGGGCAAACCAGCTGCCGCTGCGACGGTAACACCAGCCGGTAATCGCCAGCGCCAGAGCCGGAAACAGGGCCAGATAGCACACCAATAACGCCATGACCGCCAAGGAGGCGATAATGGGTAAGCCGCCGAACTCGGCAATGGAAACATGAACCCAGCTAACTCCGGCGCCAAACCAGCCAAGGCCAAAGGCAAAACCGTACCAGGCTGCTTTTTTGGGCGTTTGTTGATAGCTGCACCAGCTCAGCACTGCGATGCTGAGAAAGGCGATGGGCCAAATTGAAAATGGGGCATAGGCCAGGGTTAAAACAAGGCCGGCCACGAAGGCCAGCCAGGTTTTATTATCCCTTAGTGCGCCCTTAAGCCGCGTCAGAGTCTTCGCCATCATTCGATTTTGGCAAAGTCACTTGCAGTTGCAAAATACGACGGCTGTCGGAGCTTGTTACCTTAAACTGCAAGGGAGGGATGTCGATGATTTCACCGCGCCCAGGCATATGGCCAAAGGCATGAAGAACAATACCACCTATGGTATCGGCTTCGTTGGTATTGAAATCTGTGTTGAATTTATCGTTAAATTCATCGATAGGAGTGAGGGCTTGCACTGAAAAAACATGCTTGGAAATTTGCTTAATTTGCAGATTTTCTTCCTCATCATCGTGCTCATCTTCGATTTCGCCGACGATAATTTCCAAAATGTCTTCAATGGTTACCAGGCCGGATACACCACCATATTCATCAATGACTATGGCCATATGGTAGCGTTGCTGACGGAACTCGTTAAGCAGGGTGTCAACACGCTTGCTTTCGGGAACAATCACAATCGGGCGTAATACTTCGCGTAAGGTAGGAAGATCGGCTTCCTTATCCATCAGCAGAGGAAGTAAATCCTTCGCCAGCAAGATCCCTTCAATATGATCTTTGTCCTCACAGACCACAGGAAAACGCGAGTGTGACGACTCGATCATCTGCGGTAATTGGTCGAACAAGGGTTTATCGACATCCAGGGTGATCATTTGCGAGCGGGGGATCATGATATCTCGTACTTTGAGTTCAGAGACACCCAAAACACCTTCAATCATTTCCTTGGTTTCAGGATCGATCAGATCGCGCTCCTGGGCATCTGAGATCACTTCTGCCAGCTGTTCCTTATTTTGGGGCTCTCCTTGAAACATCTGGCTGATACGATCTAACCAGGATTTTCCAGAAGAACCCTCTCTACTATGCGAGTTTTCGTCGCTCATTAGCTTTATGCGCTCCAAGTTGAATTAATTCCGATAATGAGACCTAGCTCACTATTGGGATTAACACTCATCATCCCTGTATGGGTCGCTAATATTGATGCTGGCCAGCAAACGTTTTTCCAACGCTTCCATAATCTCGGCATCGGCCTCATTTATATGGTCATAGCCAAGTAAATGCAAGCACCCGTGTACCACCATGTGGGCAAAGTGGTCATGAAATGCCTTATGTTGTTCCAAGGCTTCACCATATACCACTTGCGGGCAAATAATCAAATCACCCACCAAGGGTAATTCGATTCCGGCCGGGGCGTCAAATTCAAAGGATAAGACATTGGTCGGCTTGTCTTTACCACGGTAGCTGTGATTCAGACTTTGGCTTTCATGCTCGTCGGCAATGCGAATGGTGACCTCTGAGTCGGGCTTCAGCTCATCCAGTACCAGTGCCGCCCAGCTCTGAAACTGGGCCTCGCTTGGTAAGTTATCAAACTCACAGGCTATTTGCAGATCGACTGTGGTGCTCATTGGTCAGACTCTTTTTTGGCTTGTTCTTTTTGCAGTCGCTTAACACGCTCTGTTTCTTCGTGATGCTCATAGGCCTCAACGATGCGCGCTACCACTGGGTGGCGAACAACATCATGAGATTGGAAGAAGTTCATGCTTATTTCATTAACCTCCCCCAAGACTTCAATGGCATGGCGCAGGCCTGAGCGGGCGCCACGAGGCAAGTCGACCTGGGTGATATCACCTGTGATCACCGCCTTAGAGTTAAAGCCGATACGGGTCAGGAACATCTTCATTTGCTCCACCGTGGTGTTCTGGCTTTCATCGAGAATAATAAAGGCGTCATTCAAGGTACGGCCACGCATATAGGCAAGTGGTGCAACCTCAATGACATTTTTCTCAATTAAGCGCTCAACCTTTTCAAAGCCCAGCATCTCAAACAAGGCATCGTAAAGCGGGCGCAAATAGGGGTCTATTTTCTGAGTTAAATCACCCGGTAAGAAGCCCAGTTTTTCACCGGCTTCTACCGCAGGGCGGGTAAGCAAAATACGACGGATTTCCTGGCGCTCCAGGGCATCAACGGCAGCTGCAACGGCCAGATAGGTTTTACCCGTACCGGCGGGGCCAATACCAAAACATATGTCATGGTTCAGGATGTTGGCCACATATTGGCTTTGATTCGGGTTACGGGGCTTTACCACGCCTCGGCGGGTTTTAATAAAGACTTCTTTACCCCAGACGCTCGGCGCTTCTTGCTCCAGCACATCGGCTTCAATAATGGCCAGATGCACATGCTCGGGCTCGATTTCTTTTTGCTTGCCTTTGACCGGTGCAGTTTCAAGGTACAGGCTTTTGATGATCTCGCCTGCAGCCTTTGCCGTATGTGGTTTGCCGGTTATTTTAAAGAGGTTTTCGCGGTGCGCAATTTCAACTCCCAGACGACGCTCGATGTGTTTTATGTTCTCGTCAAAAGGACCGCATAAAGAAGAAAGGCGGGTGTTATCGGACGGTTCTAAATAAATATCGATGTTCTTCAGCTGGTTACTCAAAGTTGCTTCCTGTTGATTGGCGCCGTGGCCTTGGCCACAGCGCATTATTTTTATTAATTAGGGGTAAAGGTAACCACGCCAATCTCATTGGTTTGCTCTTCGCTTGGTGCCTTGGCGAGAATATCGCTTGGGGCCACGTCACGACGCAGATTCATATCTGCTTCGGTACGGATAAGTTCACCACGTAGTGAGTTTGGCAGCGCTTCGGTAATACGTACATCCACAAATTGACCGATCACCGAGTGTGGACCTTCAAAGTTTACCACACGGTTGTTCTCGGTACGGCCGCGCAGTTCCATCGGGTTCTTCTTCGAAGGACCTTCAACCAAAATACGCTGCTCGGTACCAAACATATCACGGCTGATCTTTTGAGCCATTTGGTTAATGCGATCTTGTAAAATGTAAAGGCGTTGCTTTTTCTCGTCTTCGCTTACGTCATCCGGTAAATCGGCCGCCGGCGTACCCGGACGGGCGCTGTAGATAAAGCTAAAGCTCATGTCGAAACCGATGTCATTGATAAGCTTCATTGTTGCTTCAAAGTCTTCGGTGGTTTCACCTGGGAAGCCGATAATAAAGTCAGAGCTCATGCTGATATTCGGGCGCACCTTGCGCAGGGCACGAATAGTCGACTTGTATTCCATCGCCATGTGGCCGCGTTTCATCAGATTAAGAATGCGATCTGAGCCGCTTTGCACTGGCAAGTGTAAGTGATCAACTAACTCTGGTATATCGGCATAGGCATCGACTATGTCTTGCGTAAATTCAACCGGGTGCGATGTGGTGTAACGAATACGGTCGATACCATCGATGGCGGCGACATAGCGCAGTAGATCTGAGAAATAGCAAATCTCACCGTCATGGGTGGCACCACGGTAGGCATTTACGTTTTGACCAAGCAGGTTTACTTCACGCACGCCTTGCTCGGCCAACTGAGCCACTTCAAGCAACACATCATCAAGAGGGCGACTTACTTCTTCACCTCGGGTATAAGGCACCACGCAGAAGGTACAGTATTTAGAGCAGCCTTCCATAATTGATACGAAAGCGCTCGGGCCTTCCGCTTTCGGCTCAGGTAAACGGTCAAATTTCTCGATTTCCGGGAAGGTAATATCAACGACCGAGCCTTCTTTGGCTTGTACTTGCTGGATCATTTCCGGCAGGCGGTGCAAGGTTTGCGGGCCAAATACGATATCAACGAAAGGCGCGCGTTGGCGAATGGTGTCGCCCTCTTGTGAAGCAACACAGCCACCCACACCGATAACCAGGTCCGGGTTTTTATCTTTTAACGGCTTCCAGCGGCCTAACTGGTGGAATACTTTCTCTTGTGCTTTTTCACGGATAGAGCAGGTGTTAAGCAAAATCACGTCCGCATCTTCGGCCTCTTCGGTCAGTTGATAACCATTGGTATCATCTAGAAGATCCGCCATTTTCTGGGAGTCATATTCATTCATCTGACAACCCCAGGTTTTAATATGCAGCTTTTTGCTCATTGAAATATTGCCTCGTTTTCAATCCGGTACTGACTATGCACGACTAGGCCAAGTTAATACTCTGGACCTGTGGTCATTGACTTAGCTTAGCCTAAAGGACGCGTATTTTATATGCTATCGCGCTATGAGCCAAGTATAGTTTTGATATTTGCCGCGCCGGGGTGCAGTAAATCAAAGATGCTTGACATCTTGATGTCAACAACTGCCATTTGCCTAAAGAACTGGGTTACAATTGCGCCAGCGAAACAAGAATAAGAGACAAGGCCAATGAGTGTAAAACAGGTGCTGATTGTCGGTGGCGGTATGGTGGGCGCAGCCTGTGCCATCAAGCTGGCCAAGCAGGGCATGCAGGTATGCGTTATCGAGCAGCAGGTAATAGACCCGCAGGCGGTTCTACAAAGCGATCAGGTTGATATTCGCGTATCCGCTATTAACCGCTTTTCCGAGCAGCTGTTGGACGAGTTAGGGGCCATGCCGGCTTTGCGTCAAAACCGTATTGCCCAGTACACCCAATTGGAGGCGTACGAAGATAAGCCCGAGCAGCTGCTTTTCGACTGCCAGGAACTTGGCGCCAGCCACTTAGGACATCTGGTCGAGAACAAGCTTCTACAAGCAGCCCTGTGGGCCCAGTTCGACCAATACGACATCAAGGTATGCTCACCCGAGGGACAAGCTCAGCAATTGCTGCAAACGTCTCAAGGAGCGACTCTTATCTATGAACACGAGCAGTTTCATTGTGATCTGATTATTGCCGCCGACGGTGGCCGCTCTCGTATTCGTCAATTAGCAGGAATTGGTGTGACCGGCTGGCAGTATCAGCAACATTGTATGGGCATACTGATAAAACTGGACGCCCCACAACAAACGAAAACCTGGCAACAATTTAAACCCAGTGGCCCCATTGCTTTTCTACCCATGCAATATCCCTATGCCAATCTTATTTGGTATGACCAAGGCGCCAAGCTTAAGCAACTGCAACAGCTGGATAAATCGGCGTTAAAGAAACAGATTGAAGCGCACTTTTTTACTCTTCCCGGTGACTTTGAGGTAGAAGCCGCCGCCGTGTTCCCATTAGCCCGTCAGCATGCAAATACCTATATCGGCTCACGCGTCGCACTCATTGGTGATGCTGCCCACACCATTAATCCTTTGGCGGGACAAGGAGTTAATCTTGGTTTTAAAGATGTGGATGCACTTGCTAAGGCGTTAGCTGATACCAGCGCGACCTTAGCGGACGCTCTGGCGCATTATCAGCGCACGCGCCGCACGGACAATCTGCTGATGATGAGTATGATGGATGCCTGTTATTTTGGTTTCTCGAACAGCGTATCGCCACTTAAATATTTGCGTAATTTGGCTTTGACAGCAGCGAACAAGGCTGGTCCGCTGAAACAACAGGTCTTGAAACACGCCATGGGCGGCATTACTTAATTGTAAAAGTGACTGCAAATCTATCTAAGCTGCTCAATAGGGCGGCTTTTTTTATGCCATAAAAAATCAGGTATATAACGAATGGATAGAAAGAAGTTTAAGGGTGTTTAAATGATTAAGAATCAGGATTGATATTTTTGAAGGATAACTAAGAAGGTTAATACATGGTGCGGAAGGTGAGACTTGAACTCACACATCCGAAGATACTGGAACCTAAATCCAGCGCGTCTACCAATTCCGCCACTCCCGCATTTTTATGTGTACAAAGAAGGAATCAAAATCCCGCATCTTCCACATTTTGTGTTTTATACCATTTTCTTATTGGTAGCAAGAAAATGGTGGCTACGCCCTGATTTGAACAGGGGACCCCATCATTATGAGTGATGTGCTCTAACCAACTGAGCTACGTAGCC
>NZ_PQBV01000037.1:305835-306074 GCF_002964545.1 Pseudoalteromonas sp. T1lg10 | reverse complement strand
TACATGGTGCGGAAGGTGAGACTTGAACTCACACATCCGAAGATACTGGAACCTAAATCCAGCGCGTCTACCAATTCCGCCACTCCCGCAATGTATTACTTACATCATGATATGGAACCTAAACCCAGCGTCTTAATCAAGACAACTGCCAATTCCGTACTATCGCAATGTATTATTTACATCCAAATTTATTATGGACGCTAAGTCCAACGTCTCATTTGCATGTATTAAGATGATAA